>JAIXTE010000028.1 GCA_027484315.1 Burkholderiales bacterium
CTGAAAGAACGTCAAGCATTGCTGGCCCACATCAAAGCACAGGACATACTGGCAGTGTTTCATTATGTGCCCCTGCATTCAGCGCCGGCTGGTCAGCAATACAGCCGTTTCCACGGTGAAGACCGATACACCACCCAGGAAAGTGAAAAGCTGGTTCGTCTGCCCTTGTGGTACGGCATGGGGTCGGACGTTCAAGCCAGGGTTGTCGAGGCCATAAGGACTTTTTACCTGTGAGAATCAGCCAGAACCACCCCAACCGAAAACCCCACAACTGGCTTGTTTACAACATTGCTGACGACTGGCTGAACAAGTACAAGGCGTATTTTCAGGGCCATGTCTACGACCTTGGTTGCGGGGAAATGCCATACAAAAACTGGTTACTTCAGCACGCAGACCAATACACGGGGGTTGATTGGAGTGACACCCTGCATACCCTCAAGGCCGATATTGTGGCCGACCTGAATGAAACACTTCCAATTCCGAACCAATCCGCTGACACTGTTCTTTCACTCTCGGTCATGGAACATCTGCGCGAACCACAGACCTTTTTGAACGAGGCACATCGAATCTTAAAGCCAGGTGGCACCATGGTTTTGCAAGTCCCTTTCATGTGGTGGGTGCACGAGGCCCCGCATGATTATTTCCGTTATACGCAATATGGCTTGCAATACATGTTCAAGAAAGCTGGCTTTGACAACATTGTGGTGCATCCGCAAACCGGGTTTTGGGTCATGTGGACGTTGAAATTCAATTATCAAAGCACTCGACTTGTCCGCGGTCCGTGGCCAGTCAAAAAACTGGCTGCATTGCTGCTGCGTGGTCTTTGGACAATCAACCAGCGAATTGCCCCGGCCCTCGACAAATACTGGCGGGCAGAAGGTGAAACAGCGGGATACTTTGTGCTTGCGCACAAGCCATGAGCCTGGCGCAACGTTCCTTCTCTGCAGCCCGCTGGACCTTGTCATCCAACATGATCCGGGCAGGCTTGCAATTTGCCCAACTGGCAGTACTGACCCGATTTCTGACACCACAAGATTACGGCCTCATGGCCTTGGTAACGGTGGTCATCAGTTATGCAGCATTGTTCAATGATCTCGGATTGAGTACAGCTTACATTCAAAAACAATCCATCAGTGACAATGAACGAAGTAGCCTTTACTGGCTCAGTGTTTCGCTGGGCATTTTCTTGATGTTAATCGTTTCAGTGTTAAGTCCACTGGCGGAAAATCTGTTCAATGCTCCGGGGCTGCCTGTTTTGATCGCCTTGGTGTCTACTAATTTCCTGGTCAACGCACTGGGTCAGCAATTGCGGATGGATGCAGAAAAAGCCCTCAACTTCCGGCCTGTCGCCGTTATTGAAATAGCTGCTGCTGCAGGTGGGTTTTGTCTCGCAATACTTGGCGCCTGGGCTGGCTGGGGAGTTTACGCCCTGGTCGCAGCGTCCATGTTGACCGCATGGATCACCCTTCTGCTCAGTTGGCTGATACTGGCTCAAGGCTGGCGCCCTTTTTGGCGATTTCGCTGGGCTGAAGTGCGGTGGTTTATCCGCTTTGGCGGCGGAATGGTACTGAACAACATCATCAATCACTTCAATACCACTGTGGATGTATTGCTGGGCGGCCGCTTGCTTGGTGCCGGTCAATTAGGGCTTTACAGCGTGCCACGCAACCTGATTTTGCAAATCCAGCTCATGGTCAACCCTATTTTTACACGAATAGGTTTTCCGGTCATTGCATCCATTCAAGATGATAAACAACGTGTGAACGACACCTATCTCAAAATCATGAACCTGACAGCTTCAGTCAATGCACCGGTGTATGTGGCTCTTGCAGTTCTCGCACCCGACTTTGTTGAACTACTGTTAGGCGAAAGCTTTCACGATGCAGCACCCCTGCTTCAAACACTGGCAGTGTGGGGGCTACTTCGGTCTTTCGGAAACCCGGCTGGCAGCCTCTTGTTCGGTCTTGGACATGTACGCCGGGCAACGTTGTGGAATCTAGGACTGGTGTTTGTCATACCACCGAGTTTGTATTGGGGTTCTCTACACGGTGCGCAGGGCATGGCACTTTCCATGGCACTTGTGATGGCGGTTCTGTTCATCCCCGCATGGCAGTTTTTGATACGCCCAACTTGTGGTGCAAGTCTTTGGAGTTACAGCAAACAGGTTTTGATTCCCACCTTGTGCGCAGTTGCAGCCGGATCATTGGCCTGGTTGATCATTCAACACATTGAGTTTGCTTGGCTACGTTTGCTAACTGGCCTGGGAGTTGGTCTGGCAAGCTACATAGCGTTGAGCTACTTTTGCAACCGCGAATGCATGGCCTTGTTAAAAAGTGCGCTACGTCAAAGAATGTCATGACCATACAATTCAATTCATGAACCTGCCACTTAATAAGAAAGCTGTTCTATTTGTACCCTTCTGGCGCATGCCTGGGCATGTTGGAAACAACCGTGTCGACCGTTTCGTCCGCTGGTTAACAGAGAGCGGATACCAACTGGTGATTGTTCGCGCAGGTCCATACGAAGCGGTAAAGACGGAAGTGTGGGGTCAGGAAATCACCGTGGTTGATGCCTTGGGTTTACACCCAGAAGCCAAGCCCGGAGAAACGCCGCCAAAGTCACCTCGAAAACCCAACAAGTTACGCAAAGCGGTCGCATACTGGTTGTTTAATCCAGACCCTGTCGTGGTGTGGGCCAAAGCGGCTTCAAAACACCCTGAAGTGATCAAAGCCACGATGGGTGCGCAGTTCATTCTCTCATCCAGCCCACCCGATTCAGCGCACGTGGGCGCCTGGATTCTCTCGAAAAAAACAGGTGTCCCGCATATTGTGGACATGCGGGATGGCTGGCTTGATGAACCGCTTAAAGCGCTGCTGATCAACTCGGCATTTCGCCGTTGGCGGGAAGGACGACTTGAATCAAAAATTGCCCACCATGCAACCGCAATACAGGTGACTTCAACAGTGTGGAAAAAGCTGTTTGATGTCCGCTATCCCCACTTGGCCAATAAAGTACATGTACTAACCAATGCTTACCCTGCTCAAGCACTGAAGGTGACCAACAAACCACCAAAGGCCTTGGATGAGCCATTGGTGTTGATCCATGCGGGCCGGTTTCTGGGGTCGCGACACAGCCAACACCCGGAACTGCTACTGAACCCTCTGCTAAAGCACCTGGAAGCAAATTCGAGTTCAGGTGAAATCCGGTTTTACGGTCAACTGTCAGATGAAGAGATTCAACGCATTCAAGTCTATGGGCCGCGACTCTCCCAGGTCGGATGGCACCTGACCTTTCCAGGGGCGGTACCCAGATCGGAAATACTGGAGGCCATGCGACAGGCAGATGGATTGCTTCTTTTATCCGCGTCCCATGCAGCGTTACCCAGCAAACTATTTGAGTACCTGGCCACAGGACTGCCGATTGGCTTTGTAGCTGAGCAAGGGAGTGCCGCAGAGCTGGCGTTGAATCCTGTGTCACAAGCACACAATCTTCAGTCAAATCTGAGCAAAGATTTTCCACGACATTTAACAGCCAGTATAAAGATCCCGGAAGAATATTCCGAAGCTGCTTTAGCCCAAAAATTCAAGGCAAATTGTTTCAAATGAATGATTCATTTTTTGTCAGGGTTGCATCTGTTAGCGTGCTTGTTCTGCTGTTCCTTTCTCAATTTCTGCCCACTGCCTACGTGGAGTTAAAGGCCGTTTTTCTGCTAACAGCAATTGTCTGTGTTTTGGCTGCCATGTTAACCGGTAGACTTTTTCTTCAGCATTGGCAAGTTTGTGGCTTGGCCGTACTTGTGACCACAGCACTTCTTTTCTCTGCCTACGGCGTTGTACGTGGAAATCCAGGCGCATCTCGAGTACTAAGCGTTTGGTTACTTTGGCCACTGGTATACCTGTTTTTCACTAGTCTGATGCAACAAGCAAATTCCTATGCATGGTTAAGCAGAGTTTTTGTCATTTCATTGTGGGCTGTGACTTTATATGGGTACCTGTATCTGGGAAACGCCTCCGGAATCGTTCCCGATTATTTGTACATTGAACTGGACCAGGGGCAAAACGTTGGGTTTTATGAAGGCTTTGTAGAATTCCGGCTTTATTCAATTTCCTCACTGATTTTTCTGGTGCCTTTTTATCTTCACCTCGTACTTGAAAAACACAAAAGAAAAAGCAATCAATTTGCGGTCTTAACGTTGCTTACATTGCTGGCGGCGGTCCTTCTTGCAATCATGACAGGGCGTCGAGCACTTCTGCTCGTATTGCTCCTACTTCCTTTTACGATTCTTTTCTCTAACCGATTCCTGGGCAATGAACTCAAGTTGAAAACCAACTTTCCCGCTATCTTTCTTCTGAGCCTTCTGTGTCTTGGCATTTTCGGAATCGGCATGATGTTCGATTTAAGGTCAGAAGCAATTTACGACATGTTTCTTGAGGGGTTTGATTTCTCTTCACAGCACAGCGCAAGCGAAAGAGCTATTCAGTTCTATTCCCTGATTGACGGCTGGCTTGAGTCATCCATTTTCTTCGGTGCAGGTAATGGAGCGGCTGCCTCGATTTTGCGATCAGATGAATTTCCATGGGCGTACGAACTCACCTACGTCTACCTGATCTTCAGCACCGGAATTGTGGGGTTACTGATTTATTTCGGCTGGTTTGGATATGGCTTATTCAAGCTTCGTGAAGCAATAAAAAGTCGCCCGGATCTAATCATTCACGTGGCCCCCATGTTGACTGCATCACTTTCATTCTGCATCGCTGCTGCAACAAATCCTTATTTTGGAAAATTCGACTATCTCTGGATTGTGCTACTGCCTTTCTTTTTGGCTGGCTGGACCAAGTACCAATCTTTGGTCAAGGAAAAATGATGGACATCATTGTCGTCAACTGGAACGCAGGCCATCAAATCAAAACCTGTGTTGAATCACTCGCCAATACCTGCGCCAAAAAAATCATCGTTGTCGACAACGCGTCAACAGATGGATCTGATCAAATTGTGGCCCAACATCCACGCGTGGAACTGATACAAAGCGGTGAAAATCTTGGTTTCGGCAAAGCATGCAATCTTGGTGCAGCTTTGGCAGACAGCGAATTCCTGCTTTTTCTGAATCCA
>JAIXTE010000061.1 GCA_027484315.1 Burkholderiales bacterium
ACTCAGGGCCGGGCGTACCAGCGGTGTTCTGGTCACCGATTGTCTGGGCCACCACCAGAGTGGGAACACCGGTTCCATCTTTGCCGTTGGTGCCGTTCCGAACAAGCAACATGCCTTGAGTACCGTCGTTGAACACAATTGTGTATTCATCAAGGGCCCCAGGCTCGCCAGCACCAGCCGGTGGATCGATGCTTTCAATGCCGCGGCCATTGGTGACTGGCAAATCAAATTCAAAGTCGTCCGTCTTTACCAGGTACATATCGACCAGGCCATTGGTGGAGACGTACTCAAAACTGCGCACAGCATTACCAAGGGTGCGCACAACACCCTGGGAATTCTTCACCTTGAAAAGCTCATTCTCATCAGCAAACAGGCGTAGCTTGTTTGGCTTTGCATTGGCGACTGTATCGGCCAGCTTCTTAAAGAAGTGAAACATCAGTTGACCTCGACAATCACGGAATCTTCCTCAAATTCAATTTCGGCACCCTCTTCCATTTCCACTTCTTCAGTGATTAAAAGTTGGGCGCGCAGCGGGACGGTGAACACTTCGTTTTCTGCAACAACTGTTGGGGGCACCAGCCCAGACCCACCACCTGAGCCCGTGGACTCAATGTGCTGGTGAACAATATTGATCGGCTGCTTATTTGGCTTGGCATCCTTTCCAGCCGGCCCCCTGGGCAAGATGAAATCCTTGGACTTGCCGTTGGTGAGCTTGACCCGCAAGATGCCCTCGACCGGCTCTTCGAGCTTGTCGATACCAACCCCGTGCCGGCCATCATCGCCTTTGTCGCCTTTGTCACCCTTATCGCCCTTCTCCCCCTTGCCTGGGTCACCCTTGTCACCCTTATCGCCCTTCTCCCCCTTGCCTGGGTCACCCTTGTCACCCTTGTCACCCTTATCGCCTTTAGCAAACTGGGCGCGCTCATTTACTTCCTTCACCTTTATCAGTGCTTGACTGGCAGACTTGCTGGCAGTAGCAGCAAGAACCAGCGCAAGCTCGGTCAGTGAGTTAGGTAGTTCTTCAGCCATTCTGTTAACTCACCACGTTGATTTGCTGCGCGGTCTGCGCCTTCTTTCTCGTTGTTGCTCTTTTCCAGCAAGGCAACTAGCCCCTCAGAAACCTCAGCCGAGCTATCAAAGGTCAGGCCCATCTCAGCGAGCTTTTGTTTGGTCTCTGCCGCTTCCTTGAACACCTGGTCAGGGTCATACCCCATACTGCGAATTACTTCGGGCAAGGTTTTGAACCCAGCCCGGACCGCTTCCTTGTCGCCTAGAATTTCCTTCAGCGGATCTGTCCACTCGAACTTGGGCATGGTCCACTCAAGCGGCATATCAAATGCGGTGTAACCACGCAATTGGGCAAGCTGAACCCAGCGCTGTATAATCGGGACTAGCAACTGGGGCACCATCAAATTCCACTGATCTCGAACTATCAAGCGCTTGAACTCAATCAGACCTGCCCGGATTGAGCTGTAATTCACCGAGGACAGGTCACAAGTCAGCTGCTCATAGGTAATACCAAAGGCCGCAGCAATTGCGCGCAACTGAGACTTCACATAGTCGCCATACCCTGCATTAACCGAAGGGGTGGCAAACTCAATGCCCTCACCATTGGCCAAATGCGCCACCATGCCAGGCGCAAGCTTGTCAACAGCGCGCCCGTTGCTCGCAGCCTCTGAGCCAGCCAGCGCGGTAACGCTGGGCTGGTTGTTCGTAATGAAGACAGAAAAGCAGGCTTCAATCTTTTTACGCACCAACTCAGCTGATTCGTAATCATCCAGGTCCCGCATGCGCATGATTGCTGCGGCCACATCGGGCACACCACGGACTTGGGAAGGCCGCTCACGCTTGAAGTAGTGAATAACCTCGCTCGCTGGCACAAAGACGCTTTCCCGACCAGCAGCGCGTAGGGTATTAACAATCTCGCCTGGGTGCTCACGGAACAGCCAGTAACCAACCCGCTGGCCCAGCGTATTGAACTGCACGCCCGACATGATGTAACCGTTGGCCAAGGTTTCATTTCTGCTGCTGTCGATGTGATCAGGCTCAAGTACCTGCAATTGCAAAGGCACCTCAAAACCATCCTCAGCCCGACGCACACGGAATCGAACAAGTGCCTCACCCGAGACACGGCGAGTGTTTTCAATCAACTCTAGCAAGCCGGAAAAACTGGTGAGACCATCCGCGTCGCAGTAGCTTTGCCACCGGGTAAAAACCTGCCCTTGCAAATCCATTTGGAACTTGGCCTTGACACCATCGCCCACCATGGCGCTGACCAGAATGCTTATCGCACGGCGGGCATACCCGTTATTTCTCACCAGGTCGCGGCTTCTGTTTCGCAGAGTGGGCAGCGCGCTGAAAATTTCAGAATTGGCGCTACCGCCACCAGTGACCCATCCAGCTGTGCGCCGGCTGCGACTGGCCCCATCATATTGACGCTCGGCAATTTCCAGCGACATGCGGGCGAACTCGCGTTTCGCGCGCCAGGAAGGGCTCACATAACCAATCAGCCGCTCTAAGCGATTCATCTTTAATCCCGGGAAAATTGGGCAACAGTCATTCGGTCCAGCACGCCCGTGCGCCCGCCACCAGCCAGCTGGTTGACCAACACGGAACGCGCCCGCAACAGCTCATCGATATCTCGGTATTCAACGCGCTTGCCGTTGTACTGAACGACCTTTTCGCCGCTGGCAATGGCTGCATCGATCGCATCCAACATTGATTGAGTGGCCATTGGCGCTCCTAATAGTTAACGGTGTACCCATCCAGGTAACCTGCAGAAACAGGTTGCCGGTAAGGCTCTGACTTCGTTGGTAAAACTGGCCTTAGTGGCTCAGGCCTCTCCTGCGCATCACTGCCGGGCTGATTCTCAACCGGTTCAGAACCAGATCCAGAAAACAAGTGAGCCTCTCTGGGCTCAAGCGCAGTTTCCAGTCGAACCCAGTCCGCCTCTCGCATCACATCGATACGAATACGCGGGTGATGTGCCGCTGCAAAGCAGTAAACAAACAAATCGATCGCCTCATTTCGCCGACCACTTTTCTTCACATACAGCTGCTTTGTTTCGTCATAGACCTCAGCAGTCAGCTGACGGTAGTAATCGTTGCTAAGCCCAGCCGGGAAGTTAATGAAGTGCTCATCCGGGTGGGAGGTTTCATCCTCTTTGAGGAACCCAAACAACATGTCCTTGGCTGTATCGGTACCAACCATCCACAGTTGCACGCCGCCCTTGATGGTGCTTCCTGCGTGGTCAACATCCTGGGTGCTTGGCCTGCCGCCCATGATCGGCTTGCGCTTTTGAGTCCAGCCTTTCAGAGCAAACACACCTTCTGCCTGGTACTTACGGGCGTAGGTATAAACCTCTTGCGTGTGGTGACCACCCGAGTCAACGCCGCAGGCCAGCGGCCTCATCGAAATGCCGTAAGCGTTTTCGATTGGGCGCCTGCGAATGTCGCTAAGCTGGTTCCAGACATCTTCACGGGCTGGGTTGCCTTCAATAATTCCGTAATCAATCACCCAGTGGCGCTTGTTCCTGCCTAGCCCCAGCACCTTGTATTCAAGGCGATAGCCCTGCACGTCTACTGCCATCACCAGGAGCAAACAACCGCGCGGGATTGTGCGCAACGGGTAGGCCCCTGCCCGCTTTTCAATCAGGCCTTCATCGACATCCTTGGATCGGTCCTGCCAACACTCAGCCCACTCGTTGTTCACGATCCGTTTGAGCTTGATCGGGTCTTTGTGGCCCGCCTCCCATTCCGCAGCGAGGGTGTCCCATGGCCGCCACCCGAGGGGCGCATAAAAACTGGGCAAGTGATAACTTCTCACCCCAGGCTCTCCCTGGGCGGTTGGCATCCAGTAGGACGGCATTTCGCCGTCCCGCCTGGTGTAGCCCGCCACCTTCCAATGCACCTCGGTATTGATCACACCGCAGGCGCTGCACGCGTACCCAACAGTCTCGGGCTTGCCCCAAGTCCACTTGAAGCAGCTCCATTGAAAGAATTGGTGATACCCGCAATCCGGGCACGGCATCATGTATTTGCGCTGATCACCCCGTTTGTACTCGCGGTCGATTGCCGAGGCGTCTTCAATCGTTGGCGTGCTGTCGCCATAAATCCGGGCTTTCTTCTGAAAGTTGGAAGTCCGGTTTCGCGCCAGGTCAGCAGGCGAGCCCTGCCCGCCCACATCCTGTGGAAACTCATCCATTTCTTCCAGCTTCACATACCGGAAGGTGGTGGACTTCAGACCGCCCGGCCTGTTGGCACCCACCAGCTGCAGCATTCCTCCTGGGAATTTTTTTCGCAGCTGTGTATTGCCCGAACCCTGAACGTTTGCGTCCGGGATTCGCTTGCGCAGTTCCGCCGTACTGTCCCGCATGGGGTCAAACCGGCTGACACTCCATTTTTCAGCGTCATTCAGCGTGGGGAACACCACCAGGATGTTGCCCGCGGCATTACAAATCCAGTTGCCGATCGCGTTTTCGCCAGAAGAGGAGCCGCCCAACTGGTGGCCCTTCTTCACATACACCTCGCGCACACCACCAACCGGTGACAGCGAATCCTGAATCTCTGCCAGGTAAGGCGTGCGGTCGTTTCGCCATGGGCCTGGCACCACCGAATCAGCAGGAAGAACCCTGTACTTTTGCGCCCACTCTGATGTTGATAACTTCTCATCAGGTCGGGCTGCTTCGGCCAGCGCCTTGATGAACCCTTGCCGCGCGTTCACGCCGCGTCCTCATCCTCTGCAAAAAGTTTGTTCACATCCACGCCGGCAAATGCCGCGGTCAGCTCCACAAGCAACAAATCTTCTATCTGGTCCGCATCACTCATGACCGACAGTTGACTTTTGATGCCGGCCGGCAGGTTGAATACCGCATCGCGCAGCGCGCGAACCATGGTGAAGGCAGCCTGCTCAGCCCACACGCGGTCAATTAATTTGCCTTCCCGCTCGGCCAGTTCCAGCGCCTGGATGCGTGCATTGGTTTCTTCTCGCGCAGCGCGATGCCGGCGGTACTTTTCCATGTCATCAGCGGTCGGTTCGTCAGGATCATCCTGTTCACCAGCTGCTGAATTCGAAGCACTACGCAGCTCAAGCTGCAGGCCTGGCTGCACAACAACGGGCGGCGCCGAAACTGGCTGCGCCTGGTTGGCCAAGCTGGCTCGGGAAATGTCTGTGTTGGCCGCCCAGTCTCGGTCCGCTTGAACCGGATCAATCTTTCCGTTCTCATCGACTTTGATGCGGCCAGACTCGATTGCCTTTTGTACCGCGCGCAAGGTCACATCACGGTGACGCGAATATGCTCGCAATCCCATGCCCATCTGATTACCTGCCTTTGAATACAGTTGAATTGACTACCTGACTACCTGACTACTGAGGTGACTACCGTTTTGAAAACTTTGTGAGTCGTCGCAAATTGAGGTTCGCATTACCCTTACACCATGCTTTGCTGGGAGGGACCCATCAAAATTTTGCGGTGCTGATTGCCTGCCTGAAGTTGACCGAGTACAAGGTAGCCGCTTGATCCTGGTGAACCGTGCTGGCAATGGCCAGGATGTCGATGCGCTTTTCATAGTTGCCACCATCCACAAACAAGAACACCGGCCTCACATCAATGCCATGTATGCCTGACTTCTGCCAAATACCTGCTGGCAAATGCTGCATGCGACCAAACCACATGCCCGGTCCACGGCTGATGAAATACACCACGCCGCTGATGGTCTTAAATCCGTTCTCGCTTCGCCCGACCTTGGCCAGGTTCTGCTTTCTCTTAGCTGTGGCGTTGGCCTTGTAACCCTGCTCACCGAACACACCCAGATAAGACATCATCTGAACAATGAACGAACGCTTCACGTTGCCATATTGATCGAGTGGCGCAGCTTCACCAGGAACGACAACCTGACCTTTCTTCAAAACCCCGGCTGAAAGCAATGCACCTTCAAACCGCTTGAACTTGCGCTGGCCACCTAAGAAGTTCTGGCCGATCACCTCGGCGGCTGAACCTGCCGACTTGACCTGTCCTCTGTCCTTTAAACCAACGTACGACAAGAGCACATCTGCCTTCTTGTTCGCCGGCCTTACAAAGGTGCTCTTGATTGTCCAAGGTGTTGGTCGATCCAGCTTGCTGGCCAACTCTTCCTGAATCTGTTTCTCAGCCAAACGTGCCACTTGGGTCAGTGTCTTGGCCATCGCGAAGTTGGCTTGCTTGCCAATTTCGCCCACGTTAAGTTGGCCAAGTATCTTTGCACTGAACTCAATCATGTAGACCCCAAACAAAAAGCCCCTGATTCAATTGAACCAGGGGCTTTTCCTCACCACCACCAACACACAAGGGATGCTTGAGATTCTCTGAAGACAGAGCTTTCGCGAAGCATAGCGAATTTAATCACGAAGTGTATTAATCCTCGAAACTGTTTTTTCTACATCACGGGACAACCGACCCGCTCGCTCATGTTTATTGGCCCACCAAATCTGCACACCCTTGCACACTTGCTCAACCCGAACTGGCACGGTGGATGTGCTGCAACTGAGTTTCTTCGCCGCTTCCCTGACGCTCAAGTCCTCGACATACCAGGCCATGGCCATGCGCTGCAACTCAATGGGCAGCGAACGCACCGCATCATCCACCTTGCTGGCCTCCACATCATCCACTGGAATGATGCATCCAGCTTCAGCCCTTTGCGCCCTGCCCCCCAGGTTGGCCAGGGGACCGCTACCGAATCCCAAACCGCCCGAATTGCACTTACGCATCCAGTCGCCCCAATTCCTCAGCTTCTTATCAAAATGTGCTTTCATCAACCCGCCCGTTCCTAAGTGACTTCTTTGGAAT
>JAIXTE010000079.1 GCA_027484315.1 Burkholderiales bacterium
AAGGCAGGCAGCGTAGTCAGAACCCATGTCACCCAGAATTGGATGGATGACGGCGTGTTGCTGACCGAGCAAGTGTCGAAGTGTATTGGCTTGATCCATATGCATCAGTTCACCATGAAACCTTAAATTCCAGTCGTCGAGACTTGGGCCATTTTCCATTTCAATTCCTCGCTCGAGGTTTGAAATGCCTGGCCGCTGCGCGAGCGCAAGGCGCGGTGCACCAGCACCTGTGGATTGGCCGGGAACAGGTCTTCGGGCACGCGCTGGCCGGTAGCAATGTAATGCAAGGCCAGTTTGTGACGCATGACCACGTCGAGCACACCACCGATCTTGATGGCTTCGTCCAGTTTGGAAACAATCGCGCCGCTCAAGCCCGTGCTTTTGTAATGGCGAACCACGTCATCCAGCGTTTCTGGCTGACTGGTGGCATTCAACAGCAGAATGCGTTTGACATGGCTGTCGGTCAGGATCTTGGTTTGCTCAGCCACGCGGGAATCGCGCTGGCCCATGCCCACGGTGTCGATCAGGATCAGACGCTTGCGTTGCATGCTGTTGCGCAGTTGCAGCAGGTCGGCATGGGTTTGGGCAGTGTAAACCTGCACACCCAGAATTTTGCCGTAAATGCGCAGTTGATCTTGGGCGCCAATCCGGTAGCTGTCGGTTGTAATCAAGCCCAGTGAATCAGCGCCGTACTTGACCACGCAGCGTGCGGCCAGTTTGGCCGTGGTGGTGGTTTTTCCAACGCCCGTGGGGCCAACCAGGGCGAAGGTGCCGCCGGTTTCAACCACGTCTTTGTCGCCAGGAATGACGTTCAGGTTTTTCTTCAATACATTCGTGACCCAGTCCTGAACCTGGGTGTCGGTCAGGCCTGATGGCAGTTTTTCGGCCACGGTGCGGGCAAACAAGGGGGAGAAACCAGACTGGGTCAGCAGGTTCCACAATTCGCCACGCTGCGGGTTTTTCTCCAGCGTGTCGCGCCAGGTCATCATGGCCATCTGGTCTTTCAGCAACTGGCGCATTTGGCGGATTTCTTCCAGCACCGCGGTGTTTTCCTGTGCCATGGATTCGCTGGCCGCCATGGAGCGGCGTTTGGCCACTTCCGACAGCATGTCATCATTGACAAATTCACGAGCGGCTGCAATGGGCGTGGTCTGGGGCGCTAATACAGGTGCAGGTGCGGGCGCAGGTGCAAACGTTCGATTGATGAGAACATCGCGCTGGGCTGCAACTTGCTGGGCCACTTTTTCAGCGGCAGTTGGCGCACGCTCGGTGGATTGGCGTTCAGTGCCCTGAGCCATCTGGGCCCGGTCAGCCCTAGTCCAGGAAGCGGGAGCAGCCTGTTGCGCAGGCTTTTCAGTGACCGCGTCCAGATCATGCGAGGAAGCCGCCAGCACTTCCGTGCCGGCAGCAGTCTGCTTGGTGGACAGGATGATCGCATCTTCCCCCAGTTCTGCGCGCAGCTTTTGCAAGGCCTCACGGGTGGTGGGGGCTGTGAATTTTTTCAATTTCATGCTTTCGCTCCTACGACTTGCGCAACGCGGATAGTTCGATTTTCTGGAATTTCACTGTGCGACAACACCCGCAAATTCGGGGCTGCACGCTTCAACAGGCGGGCCATGGACAAACGCAAGGCATCGGGCACCAGCAACACCGGGCTCTGGCCCAGTTGTTCCTGACGGCCTGCGGCCTCGGCGGCCTGTCTGGCCAATGTTTCAGCCAGATTGGGATCAATGCCCACCTGGTCTTGCCCAGCGGCCGAATGCGCATGGGTAATCATTTGTTCAAGTTTGGGTTCCATCACCAAGACGTTCAGGTCTTCGCTGGTTCCTGCCAGTGCTTGAACAATGGCGCGACCCAACGTGATACGCACTGCAGCGGTCAGTTCCATCGGGTTCTTGGTGCGAGCACCGTTTTCAAGCAGGGTTTCAAAAATACTGCGCAAATCGCGAATGTGAACACTTTCATCCAGCAAGCTTTGAAGCACCTTCTGAATGACAGCCACATCGAGCAATTTGGGTGTGAGGTCTTCAACCACCTTGGGCGATGTTTTTGCACAATGGTCGAGCAATTGCTGGGTTTCGGTTCGGCCCAGCAACTGGGCGGCCGAGGTTTGCAGAATATGTGACAGGTGGGTGGCCACCACAGTGGAGGCATCCACCACGGTGTAACCCGCTGCATTGGCTTTTTCTTTTTGATCGTCACTGATCCACACCGCTGGCAAACCAAAGGCGGGATCAGTGGTTTGTGGGCCGGGCAATTGCATGGTCACGCGGCCGGGGTTGATGGCCAGGTTCTGGTTCGGGAACACTTCGCCTTCTCCCATGCACACGCCCTTGAGCAGAATGCGATAAACCGAAGGACGCAATTCCAGGTTGTCGCGAAGGTGCACGGCGGGTGGCAAAAAGCCTATCTCTTGGGCAAACTTTTTGCGAATGGCTTTGATGCGTTTGAGCAAATCGCCGTCTTGCTTGTTGTCAACCAGGGCAATCAGGCGGTAGCCGACTTCCAAAGCAATAGTGTCGATGGGGACCAAATCATCCCAAGTGGCTTCTTGCGCCTCGGTGGTGGCGGCCTTGATCTTGGCCTGTTCATCGTTGTTTTGTGCCACTTTGGACACTTCCGGTTTGGAAGCCAGGTGATAGGACAAATAACCGAAACCGGCAGCCAGTGACAGGAATGCGAAGCTGGGCATGCCAGGGATGATACCCATCAAGGCCATGATGCCGGAAGTGATGCCCACTGCCTGCGGAGATTTGAGCAGCTGGCTGGCCAGCTGCGTGCCAATGTCCTGACCCTGCCCCACACGGGCCACAACCAGACCGGCTGCGATTGAAATGACCAGTGCGGGAACCTGTGCGACCAAGCCATCACCAATCGCCAGCAGCACATAGTTGGTGCCGGCGTCAGCAAAGCTCATGTCGTGCTGGGCCACACCCACTGCAAAACCACCAATGATGTTGATGATCAGGATCATGATACCGGCCATGGCATCGCCACGGACGAACTTGCTGGCACCGTCCATGGAGCCGAAGAACTCTGCTTCCTGACTGACTTCGGCGCGGCGACGACGGGCTTCGTCTTCAGTAATCAAACCAGCATTCAAGTCAGCATCAATCGCCATTTGTTTGCCGGGCATGGCATCAAGAGTGAAACGGGCAGACACTTCAGCAATTCGGCCAGCGCCCTTGGTAATCACCACGAAGTTGATCAACATCAAAATCACGAACACCACGATACCGACTGCCAGGTTGCCACCCACCAGGAAGTGGCCAAACGCTTCAATGACCTTGCCCGCCGCATCAGGGCCTTCGTGGCCGTGCATCAGCACCACGCGGGTGGAGGCCACGTTCAAACTCAGGCGTAACAGCGTGGTGACCAGCAGAATGGTCGGGAATGCAGCGAAATCGAGTGGTTTGGTGGTGTACAGGCTTGCGACCAACACCATGAGGCTGATCGCAATGTTGAAGGTGAAAAACAGATCAAGCGCGAATGGGGGAACAGGCAAAATCATCATGACCAGGATCATGATGATGAAGATTGGCGCGCCCAGGGTTTTTACCTTGTCGCCGGCCAGGCCTGCTTTAATGAAGTCCAGTGAGAATGCGGTGGAGGCCACAATTCCGCCCATCAAGTTGTTAACGGTTCAATTATGGAAAACTTTAGGTTTTCTGAATGGGGGAATTGAGGGTGATTTAGGGCTCTATTGCGAGCTGGGTGCTGGGTTGTTTGCTGCGGTTGCTGGGGTTGCTTCGGTTGCTGGGATTGCTGG
>JAIXTE010000068.1 GCA_027484315.1 Burkholderiales bacterium
ACCGTCACCAAGTAATCGACTGCCCTGGTATGAAAAAAGCCCACTTCGGTGGGCTTTTTTCATTATCCATTCTGGGTGCATCACAAACCAGGGACTTTTATTGTAGGGCGACTGTTGTTTGAAGAAGTGATGTCCTTTTGCTCCTCAAACGCCCACGCGGAATCCCTGATTTGTTTACGATCTTCGCGGTGTTGATTTGTTGCATAAATATCAGTTGCAGATATACCTAATGCAGTCAACTCGCTTTCGTCCTTGATATTTCCATGCGTGTGCGAAAGAATATTTTTCAGAGTTCTCATTTCATTTTCTGAATACTGACCGATGTTCTGCATCATCTTAATAGCATACACATCGGCTGTTCCCTCCATATTTGTCAGGACTTCCGCGTCGGTTGTTATCAGCGGCGTGTGATCTTTGTCTGCCAGGGCGTGGTGCCGGAACTGGAGAACATGGGCAAATTCATGGTGAAATACAAATCTCGCATACAGCTTGTCGTTCTCTTCTGATCGGAGGTTGTCTGGAACATTGTTTAGAAGATTGATCGATATGTGCACCGGTGAAGTTCCATTGTGGTTCATACGATCAAAATGCTTCTCTACGGATTCGGATAGAGCTCCCTTTGATAAGTTGGGCTGCAAAGCACTATCAATCGCAAAAGCTCCACCATACTGAGGGAGGTCACTTCGAGTAAGCACGACGGGCGTGCCTTTGTGTATGCCCACGACCACCCCATTGTGAATAGCGCTAACCTGATCGGTGACAGCAACAAGATCAGAAGACGGGGTGAGGCCGGATTCGACCATGCAAGCCCTGGTTCTAGAGGTAATGTCGGAGTTAAAAGACGGGGCGTCCTGCGGGCCTGCGCACCGGTAATCAAGAAGGGGCTCAATGTGCTTGTACAGGGGAGACTGAAGAACAAGACGCAGCGTGTCTTCATAGTTAACCCTGTCAATCTCCTTGTATTTGTTTTTATGCATTAACCATTGGTCGGCTTTGGCTGCTTGAACAGCGGCAGCGATGTCCTCCCCCTTTAGGGGCTCTGTTAGCTTAGGGAATGCACCAAGCTCCTGGGCAAGCATCAATTTAGACTCAACTTGCGAATCCTGACTGATCCAACGGCCTGCGATAGGGTCAGTTTTTAGAACCCGGTCGACGAACTCCGATTTGCTTGTCAGGCCCTGTTTGGAGGCATTGGTCAACACAAAAGTGGAGATCTCCAGAGCGTCGCTCTGGCTGTAATCACGCTGCAGTTTCTGAACAAAGCCTTTTGGAACGTGTACGCCTTGATACTGGTAGCCTGGCGCTGTCCCTGTGAGATTAAAGGCGAGACGATCGGTAAGCGACATCGACTTTTGTTCGACAACGATTTTCGAGTTGCTGGAGTCCCTGTCTGTTGTCAGCGAGACAAGCCCGACCACTTTGTTGTCCGAGGACACCCCAATTACGCTACACCCCAGGTATGATCTGTTTTGGGCCCTGGCGTCTTTTTCGAGCTTGATATCCTGCTCACAGAAATCGCCATAGGTAGGTAGGAAGGACTGTTGAATGAATTTCGCGTGCTCGTCAAGCTTTCTGCTTTGATCAACAAATAGGCCCTGTTTGACTTGTGTTGCCTCAAGCCCGTGGCCATGGGAAGAGCTGTATATTTCGATCGACTGATCAAACGAGAGATCCTTCAGAAGCTCCGGGCTACCGGCCATGGCGTAACCGGAAAATGCTCCTGACAGCAGTGCCGCCGCGGTGATGGCAATTATTTTGCCTGGTGAAGCGGCCTGCAGCGGTCCATTCTCCCCATCTTGGGTTGGCAGCTCGCTTCTTTTCGGACCACTAACTGACAGCATGCTCTTCATCAATACGTTCCTCTAAAGATGTATTGATTGTCTCGCGCTTCATCAAGGAAACGCAAAAAAAGGAGCCTTCTGTAATCAGATTGATTCCGAAAAGAGAGAACCTGGGAAAAACCGTTAGCACCTGGTGCTACTGCTTACTCGAAAACCGTCACCTTGGTTTCCAATAAAGTACGGTTCACATCATCTTTGATATTGACGAAGCAATTGTTCTCGTTAATCAGATTCAGTTGCTCGTCCGAAATATTTCGGATGATACAAATTTTACCTTGTGCTTCGAAAACTAACTCCCTTCGCTTTTTGTGAAGCTCAGGGTCTATAGCCCTTCCGCTAAAGGGAACCAAGAAATACACCCGCTTACTCTGCTTCGCGTGCAGGAGATCATAGGGGACCTCAATCTTGCTCTGTTCTTTGTCAGCCATCTTTGTCTTTTGAAGGAAGAGGAAATTGTGCTTTATTATGAGGGACTTTAGCCCTTCTTTAAAAAATTCAGGCGGCGAATTTTAAATTCAGTTGCCCGGAGGAAGAATAGAGCTCGCCACCCCACGCCAGGAGCGAATCCCCGATGTGTTTAAACAGTGCTCTAAATGGACCAGTAGTGATGCTCTGGCCAAGGAGCTCATGCGCCATGGTCTCTGGAATACTCTCAATCAGATCAACTAAAATACCCTTGTATCTGGCATGTTCTCGCGCCGTGGGCACACGAAGCAATTCAGGGTTAAGCGGATGCTGAATCTTGGGGTCCGTTGATCGGTTTTTCGCGATACCCTTGGTCAAGGTGTTTATATGGGATTCGCTGCCGGAATAAACCTGCATTCTGAACCCTTTGCCGGCCGTAGCGTCACGGGCCTCTTTGGCCTTTAATCCGGGCATCGGGGACCAGCGGTCCTCAACAAGGTGTGGGGGGTCGAATAGTTCTCCGATTTGGTGGATCGCCTGAGGCCTGGTGGGAATTGAGTCGATATTGAAGTCGATACCACTCGTCATAGCTACAAGGCACCAACGATTACGCTTTTCAAGCGAACCAAAATCTGGCCCGTAAAGCAACCTTTCATGGATCGAGTACCCCATGTCTTTGAGCTGCTGACGAATTAGGATTGCTGATGCTGTCTTTTGGTAAGCGGGAACGTTTTCAAATACGCAGCAGACGGGGTTTAGCTTGGAAACCAATGCCAGTGCGCCTACTACCAAATGACCTACGTTTGGGTGTTCCTCTGCCATTGATAGGCCGAGCTTACTAGCTCCGCTGCGCGAGGCTCCAGAGCAAGGCAGGCCAAGCTCCAAAATGTCCACGGAACCTATTTCTTCAAGCACTGCATCATCGAAAGCCAATTCCTGAATGGGCATATTCAAAATGACGGTCTCTGAATCGAGGGCGCCATTGTTATTCATGGCCACATCGCACAGGTCAGCCCTGATTTCGTTATGGAACTTCACCTTTACAGAAATCCCGGCTTCCTCAAACCCCTCATGGGCGGTGTGAGTCAGGACGCCAGCCCCTGCGGCAATACCTCCAACATCCAATGGCTGACTGTTCGCCAATTTTTGACGAAGACGTTTGAGTCTTTGAATGGTTCGCTCCTGGCTGGCCACTCGTGAAATCACAATTTCGCGCTCGCGGTAAACGACCTTAACGACCTCTGCGCCGCGCATTTCGCTGAGCACCTTATCCCCATGGAGGTCGATAATAGGGATTACTCGCCCCTTTTTGTTTTTCTGACAGACAACTCTACCCGAGTCGCTTAACCTCAAAACAACGCCGTTTCGATTTTTGGAGATTGTGTATGTCGCGCTTGGTAGAAAGCCAGCCCGT
This sequence comes from Burkholderiales bacterium, assembly GCA_027484315.1. Classification (GTDB taxonomy): domain Bacteria; phylum Pseudomonadota; class Gammaproteobacteria; order Burkholderiales; family Burkholderiaceae_B; genus Limnobacter. The sequence goes on from JAIXTE010000068.1 coordinate 3,661, forward strand.
CCAGCTCGACGGCCTTCAATCCAAACACGGGGGGTTCCTCGATGAATGGCTACTTTCAAAAATGAGGCTTCTTGCATCGAATCTCTCCGAGTAAACTGATGTGTAAAAATAGTATCATACTATTAACATTTATTCAATATATTCAGATCTCCGAGCAATGCGACTACCGATCGAACCGAGGATCATCTTTGTTATAGGATCCCGTATTAGAGCTGGCCGATTTGATACGGCCAGGTTCCCAAAGAAGATATGAGTCGCCACCACCCTCAAAACAGTTTTCATAAACAATCGCGTGGTAGCCAAGAGTGTCCGTCAGAAAACTCATTAGGCCCGAGGTTTTCTCATATTGATCCGCATCTACCCAGGTAACCCCGTTGTCCAAGATCAGCTCATCATTATAAAAATCATCAAGCATCCGCATCGGTACCTCGATGGTATTCTGCTCCCCCAGTTCCATAATCTGCATCATGATATCGTCCACCCCCCACCTACCGGTGCGGGGCTCGCTTAGACGAAGAATGCGTGCTGCAGAGATGAAAACGGGAATTACAAAGGATCCAGACTTCGAGGCAGAGACACCGTTGAACTCATCCTCTTTTTTCTTGACCTCAACTCGACGCTCCGCGGCCTCAATACTTCCAAAATGCGCTCCAAATTTACAATAAGAGTCCTCGCCATGATCAACACGGAATCGATCAAAGTAAGCTGAGGTTGAATGATACAAAACCAGTGGCAACCCCTTGTCGTCAACGATCTTTGACCCTGAGAACCAATCGTGGAACTTTGCGTTAGAGATGATCTTAAGAACCGATTCCTCCCCGATCTGAAAACTCGACTTTCCCGATTCAAGGTCAGTCAAGAAAGTTGACTTATACGGGCTATGTGACACCTTGATTTGCATGGCGCCCCCTCCTAGCGATTAAATCTTGGGTCTAGCGGATCGAAACCACCGGTATTTTTGATTGACTTAACCTGGCGTGGATCGAAAGCGATAATCTCCATCGATCCGTCAGGGTAGGTGCTCATGATCCCATCATGACCTAGCTCCTTCAAAACGCCCGTGAACCGCGCATCGAGGAAGTTAAATTCACGTAAGGCCGCGTCATTCTTTGCCATTTCAAGGAGCGTCCTTCCATTGGGAAGAGCGAGAATAGCCTCGATTATTGGACAATCAAGATCCTCCTCAAATGCGCCCTGACTTTCGAAATCGGCTTTGACTACCCAGGGTTTCTGAATCGAGAGAAAAACGGCATGAATTAGCGCACTCTTGTCTTCGTGCACATAGCACTGCGCGCTATCAAGCGTGTCACAAAAATAGATGCCACTGCCATACGTTCCCTTTGGAGATACTTCGAAGGCATCGAAACGTTTGTTGGTTCCGTGATAAACGACCCTTGGGTCACCTGATTCATCAACAACGGCGGATTGCTTGAACCATGAGCGAAAGCTTTCCAGTTGCATGTAGTCTGCCCCAGATCGAAGACTTCTCGTGCCAATCGGCAGACCTTGTACCTCGAATGGAGTACCTAGCTTGGGTAATGAAGTCGGGCTCATTGGTAAAGAATCGGGGAAAATTAGGAACCCCAAGATTACCGATCAGAAAAAAACGATGCCAGAAAACGGCCTCCCTGAACTTCAGAAAGGGCAACGCTAAAAATTAGACTGGCTTATGCCGGGTCAAAAAGCGGCGCATTGATACCCGATGCGGAAAGCCAGACATATTGGGATCCTGCATTAACGCTATGGGTTGAATTGAATACATAAAATGGAATTTCTGGCGTTTTGAAAACAAAGGATCCATCAACTCCCAGGCTACGAGAATAGATTACAAAACCACTTCCCGTGACATAGCACTGTGCTGGCTCCATCTCGACAGGCGTGACTTCAGGCAAAGATCGAATCGACTCCAGAGAATCAAAAAAATCGGCGACCCCCGTGCGGGAAAGATTCAGCTTCAAATCAGCAACGAGATCATCGTTTGCAAAGAAATCCTGATGTCCAAGCTTGAAATCAACGCCACTTAGTCCGTATCGAGCACAAACAGCCGAAAGCTCAAGAATCCTCTTTTTCTGGTCAGGAGAAATCGTCAGCATTACGTGAGCAGGCTCGTTTTCCAAATAAATGGGACCGGTTACCTCACAAAAAAGGCGGTTTACTTGACCCACCGAACCAAAATCACTGATTGATGACTTACCTGACATGAGAAAATTTCCTTAAGGAGACACTTAAATCATACTTTTTTCTTGTGATAATGTCAATTTATTTCACCGATAAGTCAGTGAAATCTTAAACTCGCCCCTTGAAGATACTCCAACGTTATATCGGCCCCAACCCAGTATCTATTTAGAGCCTCAGCACTTGCGCCAGTTACGCCAGAGCCAAAGCAAGGATCTGCGACCAAGTCACCCTCTTCGGTGCAAAGACGGATCCAGAAATCAACCAACTCCTTGGGACACATAGCCGGGTGTCTTGGCAGCCCGGCTGCCTTTACTTTTTTGGAATAATCGCTGTACGCCGATTCATGGGTGATCTCGAAATAATTCGGGGGGATCGATCCACCCAGGTCTTCTGCATAAGTGGACGCTGCCTTTGACTGACCACTGGGGGTTCTTGTATCAAACACCGCCTGACCCGAGGACTTGCGTTTTTGCTTTCTCTCGATTTCTGATTTATAGACCGATGAATATGGAACAAGAACTCTGCTCGTACGCACCTTCTGGTTGGTCTTCTCTACGTCCAAACTAAACCACAAAACGTCTTCAACCTGGTTCTTTAGCCGACACTTGGGCGCACCCTTCACCCCGGTAGTAAAAGCACCCGTGGGGGGCCTCGCCGGGTTACGCCAAACGCTGCGCTGAACCAGCCGCAAGCCTAAGTCCTGTCGAAGTCTCAACATGATCATTTCGGTGCTCATGGATTGTTCACCATGCGACCCGGCAATTGTGTGGGCACCCAGATTCAGAACAAGCGAACCACCAGGAGCAAGAAGACCTACCCAGTGCGATACCATTCTCACAATTTGATCTACATACTCTTGCTCAGCAGCAGCAATTGTCCCGCCACCGTGGCCGTATGGTCTTGCTGTGAAATACGGGGGCGAGCAAAACACCAACGAACACTCCTCGGGGAATAGATCGGCAAGTCCCTCACCGGGGCCGAAGAAGGCCATACCCTTTTTCGTCACAAAGCCTACCTTCATCTCGCCGCCGGCGTGCTGCGAGAGACTCTTGTCCGACCTTCCCTTTTGAGTTACCACCCACTCCCCGGTCCTGTTCCCACGCTCAATCAGCCCCCTGCTTCGCAAACGGCTTTGAATGGAGCGTACGCGGTGCTCCCACTTAGAGCGCAAGCCCCACTTGCCCAGGTCAACCTTTTCGGCGCGGAACTCTGACTCGCCCAGGCCCATCAACGCCGCCACGTCGCTGTAGGCTGCCCTGGTTGAGCCGTTACGCTCAATCGAATTAAGGACTACAGACTCAAATAAGCTTAGCTGCATAACCGCACCTATACGAAATCAACCGAAATGGGCTTGCCTCTGTAGTAAGCCGGCGCCGAGGATAACTCCTTATCAATCAGGGACAATAGCCTGGGGCTCACCCCATTTAATCTCAATACCCAGCGTACACCCAGCATCCTTTCACGGTGAGTGCCCAATAAATCGGGAAGAACATCAGAGTCATCCATGAACTCCAGAACGGCGGCCGCCCCATTCTCCTTGAAAGCAGGAATATTCACCAGGACACTTCTTAACCGCACAAGAGCATCTTTACAGAAGGAAAGAGGCGCATGCTTCATGACAACACACACAGCGACGGATGAATTATCGCCATCAAATTCATCCCAGAAACAAAAGGACACATACTGAAACGATGGGAAGTCGAATGCCTCGACATTTCGCTTATCAATTTCCTCCATGCGCCTCAGGAATGCGTTTTTCCTCATTTTTTTTAACGGAGAAACCAACCTGGATCGCCCAAGAACCCTTGATTTTCTTAAAAAATAACCGCCAAAAAAATATCGCTTGAGAAGTTCGAAAAAGTACTGCATGTTTTCCCCATACCTGATGTTTTAATAATCCTAGCATATTTTTTTCACAACATCAATTCATCTGCGGCTCTAAGCCCGAAACAATTGGCATATAAGATCAACTAAAATACAATACATAAACTCAAGGAGACACCATGCCCGAAAGAAAGACAGTTGGACCGTTTTGCGAAGTTACACTCGACGAGGAAAAAACCTACCCGAACGGCAAGACACTTAAGTTTGTGGCTTATGGCGCGTATAACGCATTTGGTCTAATCGGATCGGAAAACAACGGAATCGCAATTTTAGACGTAGATGACCGCCTCGTTGTGGTCGACAAAATCGGCGTTAGGCATGGAATAAACAACAGACACCCAGCCCAATTCAACGGCATGACCGACCGTCAAATCATGGATGCGCTAAAAAGCTGGAGTTGGCCCAAGCTCGCAGAGTTTGTGAACACCAACCCCAATGCTCGACATGAGCTACCAACCATGCCACGGGCCCCGTATGTTCCAACAGCTCTCAATGAAATCCCCGATGTTTTCTTCGCTGACGACCTTACGCAAGACAAGCCCGAGTTTGCAAAGCGCTCCATCGAGTTTCTAAACAACCTCGCTACACAATTGAAGATGCCGGAAGGCAGCTTCGACGTAAGATACAACGAGGCTGGACCGGCAAGCTCAGGAGAGGCCGCCTTACACGCCGACCAGGTCTACGTTCAAGTGCAGGAGTCATTTTCAGGAAATGGCGCTCAGATACTCTTTAGAAGGTGCCGGGGACGTGACGACTACACGGGGTTTCAAAACAATTTCATTACAAACGAGAAATTGAGGGGAGCCAAAACAGAGGACGTATCCAGAAGAATCAATACCGCACTCCAGCTAAACATTGGGGAACCTGGCAAGGGTTAATGCATATTGTCTTTTTTATAATATTGTGCTATTCTTCTTTAAAAGGAGGGCACATGGAACAACAAAAGAAGAATAGATTTTTCCCCTTGCTGGCAGTGATGGTGATCGTTCTGGCTACCGCTGATTACGCCGGCGCATCCAGCAAAAAGAGAAAAACTTACAAACCCTACGAGTGGAATGAGATCCACAATCCCGCTGTCTATAACCCTTCACTTGCTTTCAAGCACTTGGGACCTAACTCATTTCTGGGTAACACCGCATCCCAATACCTCGGTTATTCAAGTTGCGTTCAGGGTGAATTGATCAGGGAATATCATCAATCAGGCGAAGTTTCGCCCAGTGGCGCAAGGTCTGGCGCGGACCGCTGCAGACCAAACAAGTAAGGAGCGGGGATGCCAACAACAGCAAATAGTTTCCATGAAATGCTTGATGAACAAGTTGACCGTCAAGGCTTCATGCTTTTGCAGATGCCCACAACATTTGGGAAAAATATCGTTTCCGTAGTGTATACGATTGGACTTTCAAGACATGGCTTCCCCGAGTTGGTCATGGCTGGGGCTCAGGAGGAAAAGGCTTTGCCCATATTGGTTGAAATAGGCCTACGTATTATGGACGCCAGGGTTGACCTGGCTGGGGTGTCCGCTGACCCAAGGATGTCCATAGAAATAGACGATGTAGCAAATGTGCCCTTTAAGCTGGTAGACGTCACAGAATCGCTGGAGGCTGTGGGAGCAGAGCCGGGAGAACCTGATGACGACGACATTGGTCCTTTTTACCCCTACCAGGCTAAATACTATCTAGAGAGGCACAATCTGAATGCCGAGGGGCTACGAATCTTAAACGTCAGCTTCCCTGATCCAAGTGGGGTCTTCCCGTGGCAGGAAGGCTGCTCAATCTCGGAGTTAGACATATTTAATTTGAAATCGAAGGCATCGCCTCTCCACTAAGGATAGCTCCTACGAAATTAGGGAGCCAAATCACATCGTGACTCTTGATGGCCCTGTAGCGGATGTGGCTTTCAACCTAAAACCTGACGAAAAATCGACAATTCGGAAGTTCAGGAAAACTTCCAGGGCTTCCTTAACCGCAGAGATTGCGTCAACTCTCACCTGGGCAAGAGAACTGTTTCCCACAGACATAGCCCAGGCGTCATCTCCTTCCCAAACAACGCATACCTCCCCAGCGGGAGGTCCGAGCATGTCTGCTCGCAACATAGCCTCCGAAACGGATGACACACCAAATGCATCCAGGCAATAGGTGTTGCCGGCATACTCCATCGTGCATGTTGCAGACATAGGCGTAAGGTTTTCCTCTGTTACCCCGCAGATCGCAGCTAGCTTGACACACTCAGAGGGAATACCTGATTCGAGCATGAGAGATTTCAATGCCATAGCGGCGATCATGGAGTTAGACCAATATAGGTCATCGGGCACGCCGGGGAAGCTCCTGACTTCTGGCCGCTCGAAGGCCTTCTGAAGAGACCCACCAAGGGTCGTGTTGTTCAGGACTTCTCCACGATGAATTTTCTGGAGCACAATTGATCTCTTTAGTCAGGCAATGATTCCCTAAGTTTACTCATTCTCCGGTAGTTTCAACAATTGCAGGGAAGTGCGCTACGCAGAAAATCCCCCCTTCCCGCTCGAAGGCGTTGATGTTGGGGCAAGCGCAAAACAATTTCCAAATTATTCTTTTCATCACCATCCAATTCAAGAAGCAATATTCCACGTAATTGACTATTTAATCACACTGGTATATCATCTAATAAAATCTGGGGGTAGGTGAACATAACCACAACAAGAACATCTGCTAACATCCGAATGGCTTGTCAGCTTTTAAACCCTCTCCCGACGACAAACATCGTAAGGACCATTCAGCGCACATCGCTCGATGGCTTTTGTGTATCCCGAAGCCAACAAAAACACTAAGAGGACTCACGTGGCGACATTTTGTTTCAATGAAGTATCCAAACATCTGGACATAGATATCTATGAGGTTCTAATGGACAGATTCACCGTACACTGCGAGCATCGTATTGGCGATACTCAAAGGATGTCCATCATTGAACACGTGAGCCTCTGTACGAAGACGCCATACCTCACAATTTCCTCACAGGAGAATGGGGTTTATATGCATCGCGACTGGCTCATTGAAAAGTCGACCGACAAGCCCGCAGCTAGGCTCCACCGGATTATGCGATCCGACAGCGAGCGGGACTGCCTGCATAATCACCCCTGGGTGAACTGCTCTGTTATTTTGGAGGGAGAATACTTTGAGGTTATCCCAAGCGATAACGGTGAGAGCGACCTGTCTGAAATACCGGCCCACCTTTGCGATGTGATTGAGTACAACGAGCCAGTGAAAGCCATACGCCGAAAAGTCGGTGATGTGGTTATTCGCTCAAACAACGAGCGTCATCGCATCATTGTGGACCCTGCAAACAAGCCACTTAGCTTGTTCATGGTAGGCCCAAAACTGGATGAATGGGGCTTCTTTAAGGATGGTGAGTTCATTCATCATGTTGATTTCCTTAAATCTGAAGACTCAAGCGCGCCACAATGAAAACATCGGTCAAACTAGAAATAACCCATGGATTATTAACAGGCGTGGCTGTCCTTGCTATTGCCTTTCTGATATCGGGGGCCGGGATTATCATTTTGGGCACAGTGAAGCAGCAACCAACCAATGATGACGGGGGAAACCCCCTTCTTTTCGATCGCGCAACGATCTCAATTGAAGAGTTCAAGATTGACGCTGAGGTCGCGGATTCTTTCGAAGAAGTCCAAATGGGTCTGATGCACCGCACCCACCTCCCTGACAACCAAGGTATGTTTTTTGTGTTCCCGGACCCGAGGCAATCCTGCATGTGGATGAAGAACACCTTGATTGACCTGGATGTCGCATTCATCGACGTTGATTTCAAGATCACTCACATCGCATCCATGAGCCAAGGGTCAACGAGGATCCATTGCCCTCCAAAGCCGACGCCGTACGCGCTTGAAATGAATGCCGGATGGTTTCACTCATCAGGCATCGCAGCCGGATCAGTGGTAGCGATATCCACAGACAACCCAAACAAAATCGAACGTGACGTCCGGGCCCCATAGATATTTTTCGAATTACCAAAAAATTTGTTGATTATTTATTTAAAAAAGAGTATATTTAATCATCAATTTAGTTTTTAGCAAAAAAATGAACAAACCCCAAAATACTCTTGGATTAAAAAGAGATCTGCTTATAGGCAGAGGGGTTAACTCGTTATCAAGATCAAGGCTAATACCTTAATCTCTGGCCTAGGCTGCCAGAGGCGGCCCAGGCTCAAGAACCTCAAAAATTCCCAACGCCAAGCCGCCAAAAGCCGAAAGAAATGCGGGTGTAGCTCAATGGTAGAGCTGAAGCCTTCCAAGCTTAAGACGAGGGTTCGATTCCCTTCACCCGCTCCAGTTATGTAGTTGAATTGCCGACCTGGCGAAATTGGTAGCAGTATAAACTTGTAGGCCGTGTACACCACCGCAGACCCTTCAATCATAAGGTTTTTGGGATTTGCAGCACTGTACATATGTACATGTAAGTTTTGATGTAAATTGAGTGTACGTGAACACCATAAAATGTTCACGCAAAGCGGTCGTGATGGAATTGGTAGACATGCTAGATTTAGGTTCTAGTGCCTTGTGCGTGAGAGTTCGAGTCTCTCGGTCGGCACCAAGAAAAAACGCGTGAAGCTTTCGGTGGATGAGCGCGAAACTTAGGCTGAATCCTAAAACGATTTGGCCCGGAGCAAATAGAGCGAGCAGATGTCGTCGGGCAAGATAAAGGTTGCAAGTTTCCCTTGTTGATGGCATCGAAACCGTTTGAAAATAGCTTGATCGTTGCCGCGGTCTGATTGGATAGGCCGCAAGCTCGGTATGAATCACCGGGGGCAGGCAATGGCGGATTATCGTAACCGCCTGTTTTGCTCGCCGCCCTGAACTGTCGCAGAAGACAGCAGGGCGGACTGATGCAAATTGACTTAAAGATAAGAGATTTGATTGCCAGATTTAAGTGCTTTGGGAAGTCGTGAGACGTCCTGCTAGAGAATTTAAATGTGGTGATTTAAAGCCGAAAATTTTAGGAAGCTTGGGTGAGTGGTTTAAACCAGCGGTCTTGAAAACCGCCGAGGATGTGAGTTCTCCGAGAGTTCGAATCTCTCAGCTTCCGCCAGATTTTACGTGCCGCCGTAGTTCAATGGATAGAACACGATCCTCCTAAGATTGAGATGTGGGTTCGATTCCCGCCGGAGGCACCAGGATTACGCAAGAAGAAAAATAACCGGATCGATAGCTCAGCCGGTCAGAGCAGGCGACTCATAATCGCTTGGTCGGGGGTTCAAGTCCCTCTCGATCCACCAGTTTGTTGTTGTAAGGAACTCTGCCCATAGCTCAGTTGGATAGAGCAACGGCCTTCTAAGCCGTAGGTCCCCTGTTCGAGCCAGGGTGGGCAGGCCAGATTACTTAATACCGCTCCCCGGGTGGTGAAATTGGTAGTAATCCAAAGTACATTATATGTACATGGTTCAAAAACCGCTTCTACTAAGGGATTGCAAGAGAAACGAGTTGTACACGGAAGCGTTAAACTTTCATGTACAAAAAAGAAGTATAATGCACATATGCGACTGTGGTGAAATCGGTAAACATATCTGCCCTTCCACGTAGCAATACGTGGTTAGAAGAGCGTAAATTGCGGGGAACCCTAAGTTCTTATCGAATATGGCAATCCGCAGCCAAGCCTTTGTAGAAATACTAAGGAAGGTTCAGAGACTATAATCGCTCCATCCCTAGTGGATGATGGGATAGTCCAGCGCACAACGAGCGTAAATGCTTGGCCAGGGAAACTTGGAGTGTGAAAGAGACACAAGAGACTTAAAATCTCTCGCTCATTGCGAGCGTACCGGTTCGATCCCGGTTCCGGGGACCAGTTTTTGAATGCAGAAGAATCACTTAGCTAGAGATTGCCGATGTGGTGGAATTGGTAGACACGCCATCTTGAGGGGGTGGTGGCCACAGGCTGTGCGAGTTCGAGTCTCGCCATCGGCACCAATCCTGATTCTTACGAAAAACAGAGCGAGTGAAATGGCCAAGACTTATTCCTACGAAGAACCAACAGAATACAAGGTTGGTGTCCCAGAACAAAGACCTTTGGCGCCCTCAAACAGCGGGGAATTTGTCTTTGTAGGAGGCGTCCCATTTGCAGAACACCAAAAACGACAAGCAATGCCCACTCGCTCTCTTCGGCAGGAAGATGTTCCAAACGAAATTTGGAATGCCGGCTACGATCAATATTCTCTGCGCGATGACGGCGCAATTATTTCCAACAACGGAAACGAATTGGGTTGGGTGGATACAGACAAGGGGTTGATTCTCTGGTGCAAAGCTGGGTTCTAAATAGCCAAGGGATGCTCTGAATCTCGACTACTCATGACAAAATGTCTTGTCGACGGATATGATATAAAGGCAGCCATGAAAAAATTAAAAAAAGATCCCCTTCTTCTACAGGCGGAAGAACTCCTGGATACCGGGGCGAAAATCCTTCGAAAGCAAGACCAATTCTTCGACCTGGATCAATTCAGATCCGCCACCAGGTCTCCCCACCCCACCCGCTCAGCCCTTGCACAGAATATGATGCTTACTCCTTTGGTGCTGGGGTCCCCCATAGAGGATGTTTTTGCTTACCTAAAGATGACATCTGAAACAGATGACTTCTATGACTGGTGGCTTAGAACCGCAAATGACTATTCCTTCAGCCATGCTGTAAAGCAGACAAACCTCAAGAGTGACCGCGCATCATCTGGGACCTTCATGGGTAACTCCATGTCCTACATGCTCAGCGTGAGGGCCTGTACCAGAAAGATACCGGTTTTTGAAATAGACGACCGACTCGCGACTCTCTTGGACGAAAGCGATATTGGCCAGGATCTCACCGTGGGCGAGATTGAGAATGTTCCTTTCAATTTGATGTACGTCGAACTGGGAGAGAAGCACCCCCTCGATCTGTACGTGCCAAACATCCAAACCGGTGACCATCGACTGGAGGGCTTTTATGTCATCAAGTCGGAGACCCCGCCAAACCCTCACACCAAAGACACCATAACAATTCCCTTTGAGTTCAAAGGGAATATTCTCAGAACCGAGTTATAGACCAGTTTGAAAAAATATTGGTGCACCCGGCTGGAATCGAACCAGCGACGCCAAGCTCTTCAGGCTTGCGCTCTACCAACTGAGCTACGGGGGCGAATGAAAAAGATGTGGTCTCGTTAGACGTTCGACATGGGGCGTGTCAAATCTGCTCAAGACGAATGACGTGTCGAAAATTTCCATAATCCGACGAAAAACCATTCATAGATATTTGTTCTCGCCAAGCAACCGAACCGCCCTCCGGCGCAACTGCGACACTTCCAATGTCCACATTCCCTGGGAAACGAAGAGCCCAGTCTTTCCCAGTGCTCAGGTATATACCCGGCTTGTACCGGTGCTTTTTGTAGTAGGGCTGTCCCGCTGCAAAGATCAACCCCTTGTTTGAAACATAGATCCTATAAGAGCTCTCTAAACTCCAATCATACCAAGGGACAAAGGAGCTCGTGACATCAAATTGTTCGCTGATATGCGTAACCTGAATACCCTTGGTGACCTTTTGCAGGGCAAGTCGTCTCTCTAAAATAAGCGACGGATACGCTATCCAGCCCCCGTTAATCTCGTCAGGCTTTATGACAGGGTTGTCTCGGGCCAAAGGCCAGTCGATGGTCTTTAGCTGAACTTTGGTTTTTCCATCTGAATAAATCAACTCGGTTGAGTCGGTCGGAGTGGACCTACATGCCAAGATAGGATACTCGTTCGAAACGGTTCTTTTTGCTCCCGCTTTTCTGCCCATCGGCCCAAGTCCCATAATTCCGTGGAGGCCGCTTTTTTCTAGTTGTTCCCTCGTCTTCGTCAAAGAGTATTTGCAATCACTAATGGGGCGCCAATCACCCCCAATCGGCCTTAATTTCAATTGCACATCACTGAGATCGAGTCCAACTGTGCTTTTTAGGCTGCCACCAAGCAGGAGTTGGTCCCCACTTGTTTTGCATGATTGTTGACCCTCAACAAAAGAAACAATTGATGGCGAAACCCCAAAAGACTGCTTGATCAACGCAGTCTTTTTTCTGAAACCACCGATCCAGAGCATAGAGTGTCCTGCCCAATAAATTGCCCCCGTGGGTTCATATGCGGAAGCCGGGGGCTGTAAATCTTTGTCCGAAGCAAGAATAGTTTCTGGACGTGATGCAAGCAGGCCCGCCATACCGAAAACAATTTGTCTGCGTATTTTATTGATAATTTCACCCATGAAAAATATTAAGCCCGGAGACTCAAGACGATCATGTCAACTTTACCAAATGGTTTACCTGCGAAAATTTTAAAGTGGCGTCAGAGCAGGGAATCGAACCCATGACTGCGCAGATTTGGAGGCTGGCCGACCGCCATCGTCTTCCTCTGACGCTGATGAAAATTGGCTCCACGACTTGGGCTTGAACCAAGCTCACGAGGATTAACAGTCCTGCCGCACACCCGGTGCGTTTCGTGGAAAGGGTTTGTGTAAACGAAGAGAAATGGTCGGCATTGCAAGGTTCGAACTTTCGACCCTCTGGTCCCAAACCAGATGCGCTACCAGGCTGCGCTAAATGCCGAGAAAAAAAATGGTGGGCAAGGTAGGACTCGAACCTACAATGTTTCTTAAGTGACAGATTTACAGTCTGCGTGCTTCAGCCTTTTGCATACTTACCCGGGTGAAAAATGGTTGCGGATGGTCGGATTTGAACCGACGACAAAAGGGATATGAGCCCTCTGCTCTACCAGGCTGAGCTACACCGCATCTGAACTTCTAGAGCTGCCTTGGGTGCGCTGGCTTCTGCGCCAGTTCGCTCCCCAAGGGTTTTTGCTTGCTCTAGGCCGCAATCGGCCTTAACGGTTTACCAGAGCCGATCCTCAAAGTGTGGTCAGCAGGTTTAGAACCTTGCGTTGCAGCTCTGGTATATGACGAAAAATTGCCCAGAAGGTGCTCTGTCCTGAGCATGGTTCTTGTGGCCAAAGCCAGATCGCTTTGCGAGAAAACCCGCTGCGCCTGGTTTACCTTGCCGTTGACTTTTATCTCAACGAGCCAGCTTTTCAGATCTTTCTTACTGGACACTTCATGTTTGACTTCCCCCAACATCGATATGGTGGGGCGGGTCACAATTTCGATCCCTTTGGTATTCTTGTGCATGGTCTTCCCCCCCTTCATAAGTTGGTGAAATTAGATGTGGTGGCACTCCCAACCGGATTCGAACCGGTGTTTTCGCCGTGAAAGGGCGACGTCCTGGGCCTCTAGACGATGGGAGCATTTTTACTTTAGCCGGGTGGCTTTTCGAAAGACATCAAGATGCCCTTTGAAAAACTTCCTGGCCCTTGTTCAATGCGATGCGTGTTTCGCGCCGCTTTGATTTATGTGACTTCTGGTGTTGACCGCCGCCACTTCGAAACTTCACCGAGGTGTCCTTTCTTGGGGAGGGCAGCTTCCCCACAAGTTTTGATTTCATGGCTTTCTCCTGGTAAATCTGTGGCAGCAATATTAACGATCTTCCCTTTTAACTCCGGCTACGGTCATGCGGGCAGCCTAAAACTGGGGCGACACATAGATTCGAATCGGTGGCCTCCGACTTGGAATGACGGCGATTTACCAACTGATCTATGCACGATTTGAACCTTTTGATTTGGAAAGCACCCTGGTGAAAGCGGGGCGGGTTTTAAGCTTATTCAATGGGCGGTGGGTCTGTAGCGACACGTACGAAGTCAAGAAGTTGACTCTTTCCGATTTCCCATTCGCTTCGGTTCCCCGCTTAAAGCAAAGCGCTTACCAAATCAAAACAATCCAATTAATGGCGCCGGTTGTCCGCCTCGAACGGACGACCTCTCGCTTACAAGGCGAGTGCTACTACCAACTGAGCTAAACCGGCTAATAATCATTCAGATTATTTGAACAACATTGACGCATCTTTCCTGTCTCGCCAAAAAAACAATTTGTCGCCAGGAATAAATGAATCACTAGGTTGAGTAAGCACAACGGTCGATTTACAAGTGACCGTCGCACTTACTCAACCCAACCTACAAAATACAAATTCGAATTGTTAAAGAACATACGTCGATCCAGCAGTCTGAATGACGGGGTTCTTTTGAAGGGAGCTTTGGAGGCTTAAGAGGATTTTGGGATTGTGTCCCACTCTATTGGCTTTTGGACTCCCTTCCCAGGGAACCCAGTAAACCTCTGGTTTACTTAGCCTGGAAAGTGCAACTTACGGATGTACTGCGGGTTTTGACGCTCATATCGCTTAAAACTGTCAAAGCTATACATGCAATCCGCAAAAAATGTGAAACACCAATTAATTGAATTTTTAAATTCCCGCACACCATTGCGCACAGCGGCAGCCAGTGCTGCTTGCACTTGGTAATCCTTCTGTGTTTGGTTTGCGTTCATAAAATTCTCTTGTTTGGTTTAACGATCTGGAGTGATCTTAATTATTTAATGTCAACTTGTCAAGTATTTTTGAACAAGAAGCTTAAAAAATACAATATTTTTTTCGTCCGGGCAAATTAGTAAAGATAGAGCGAGCAATATTTCGGCGCAAATAACACCATCGGATCGATCGCAAGTTATTGATATCTTGGCAATTTTGTGTTATATTTAATTTAAACAGGAGACCACAATGCTAACAGTAAACCGAGAAGCACTTTTAACAAAGCTATCGATCGTAAGCAATGCAGTTGCTCGGCGGTCAACACTTCCGATTCTCTCGAACGTCTACTTGGGCATCTCGGACGGAAGAATGAAGCTAATCGGCCACAACATGGAGACCCAGATCGAAAGTACACTGGAAGGCCTGAAGAGTGAGGAGGACACGGAGTTTACTGTTAGCTGCAAGAAATTCATCGATGTCTTGAAGGCCATTGATTCGGACGAAGCAAAGCTAGACTTTGACGGAAAAAAACTTGTGGTTAAGGCGGGCAAGAGTAAATTCACCTTACAGACGCTGCCCGGCGTAGACTTCCCGAAGATCAAAACACCAGACGAGTTTTCAAGCACTCTGAAGTTGTCTCAACGTGAACTCAAGCGAATTCTATCCAACGTAAACTTTTGCGCACCCGCTTCGGATACTCGATACTATTTGAACGGCGTCCTCCTGGTCGTAGAAAAGGGGTTCTTACGTGCCGTTGGAACAGACGGCCACCGCCTGGCCTATTGCCACACCGCTCAGACCCAGATTGAAAAGGGGATGGAGGTTATCCTTCCAAAGGACGCCGTGGGAGAGATCATTAGACTTCTCGCAGATTCAGAAGATGAAGTAGCAATCAGTTTCGCCCAGGCTCAATGCCGTTTCGAGTTAAATGACGTGGTAATGATCTCAAAGCTGGTCGAAGGGAAATTCCCAGACTACAAACGAGTCATCCCAGCCACTCACTCCAACGTGATGCTTGTACACAAAGCCGAGATTCTCCCTGCCCTTCAGCGTGCGGCATTGCTCACAAACGACAAATACCGTGGAGTTAGGCTTGAGCTTTCCACAGGAAACCTTGCTCTAAGGACTGACAACATGGAACAGGAGAATTCATCCGAAGACCTAGAAGTCGAATATTCAGGTGATGTACTGTCCTCAGGATTCAACATTGTCTACCTCCTGGACGTGGTACAGACCCTCAAATGTGAGCGAATTCAGTTCGCCTTCAGTGATGGCCAATCAAGTGTATTGGTGACGGCCGAGGGTGCGTCCGACTTCAAGTACGTGACAATGCCAATGAGAATTTAGGATGCCAAAGATGACTTTTGATCAGGCTTGCGAAACATGGCTCTATAGTGCCGCAGGCAAGGATATAGCCGAACATTTCTTCCTATGCGGATCTCAAAGTGGGGAGCCTACGCTCTCCCTTGAGGATTTAGACCCTCGCGCGCTGGCCGCCTTTAAGGAGGCCTATCAAAAGTGGGCTGAGACACCATCCGAACTTCGTGTAGATCGGGCGAAATTGTTCTTCAATCTGGGTTCGAGCTACCACAGTGGAAACAAGCTATGAAACAGAAACAACTGGAGATTTTGTGGGCCAAATACATTGATAAAGCCTCTCCTATTCTTGGGAGCGTAGAGCCTCAGGACACCGTGATCCTTCTCTACCATCGCGATGACCTGGAAATATCAAGAGATTTTAGAGCTGTCCGTGTCCCCGGGACAACAAACTGGTTGAAGCTGAGCAATTTCAGCTCAAGCGCGATATTTTCCAAAAAATCTTTTGACTGGATCATGGTGCATTACCCCAGGAGCAATGACAACGAGAATGCATTGGAGATCTGCGTGCAGGTGGGACTAGGAGACCCATTTACCCAAGAGGTTCTTAGCGAGCTTCCCCTTAAAAAGGGCCTTCCCTTTATCATTCTCGCGCAAATGCTTGATATGGCCTCGCGCATGGACCCCAGCATACGATCTAATCCGTCGATACCGCTGACATTCAACGCAGCTTAATTTGGCGCCAAGCTCTATTCTGCGATTCACCCTGCCTATTTAGGTGGCTTCTCTCTCGAAACTTGCTATTTTTGCATCAAGTAGAGCAAAAAGAAGACGCCAAATGAAAGTGATTGGGAAGTGGAAGAACACAACTGAAAGACTCCTTATGAGCAACCCAGGCCTACTTCGGATGCCCGAGGACGCCCTGGGTCGCAGGCTAAGCATATCTGACGACATAGACCTTCCTCGAATGGCTCGTATGTTTGCCAACAAGGCTCACCCGCCCCAGTCGATGGCTGAAAGGGCTGCGAAGCTGTACCAGGGGCTTTTTGATGACACAATCATTGAGCGCTTCATTTGCCCGATCACCGAGATCTCAAGATTCAGGTCACCAGGGATCAGCGAGTCTTACATGTCCTGCCTAGACCGCTACGCAAGAATCGAATGCGCAGACCTGGTTTCAATACCAAGCACATACGGGTTAACCCAACTATTGAACTCTCCAGACCTGCGGGATTCCGTTGCTTCTGGGAAGATGTCTCTCGTTAGAAAAAAATGGGACTACAGACTATGCCTAGACAACGAGGCTAACTTAGATACGTTCATAGCCACTCGATACATGGCAAAACATTTGGGTGTGGAAATTACCCTTCCCTTCGCTCTCAAGGAAATCTCCTTGTCACCTTCGGCTAGTGAACAATTCAACGAACAGTTCCAAGCAATATTGATCAACTCAAAAAACCCCGTGGACTTCAATGAGATGACCTCGTTCTTGTCACTCAAAGGATGTCATTTTTTATACCAGGGACTCCCGGAGTCATCACTTTGCTTAATCCTACTCGATAGGCAACATACCGCATCAAACGAAATAGGAACCGAATTAAAAAATAGGGGCGCGTTTGATTTCAATGATCTGCTCGACGAAATGCTTGCCGACCAAATGGTGAACATCAGGCAGAACAGGGTCATCGATCCATCCAGCGAGAAAACAAGCAGCCCTCTTATGGCTGCGTAGTCATGCTGCCTGTTTCTGACCCAACGATTTACCTCTTCGAAGAAAGTTGCTTGATTTTGACTTTGTTCGAAGCTTATATGGATGACGTACGGAAATCTTTTGACCTGTTTTCATAAAACACCTCAGTTTGAAACAACACGAACAGAAGAAGGCATCCGAATGATCCTCACCCTCTGGCCCACATAAAAATCATCAACCTTAGGCTGAACAACTGCGATATGGGAACCTGAGTCAGACATCACCGAAACCTCAGTACCTTGACTCCGCTGGTATATCGACTCGGCCCCTCGCCCCAACATTGCACCGGCAGCACCGCTCAGCAACCCCACCGCATACCTCGCGTCACCACCGCCCAAACGGGACCCCGCAAGAGCGCCAAGAACCCCACCAACCGACGCACCAACCCCCGAAGTTTCACCTTGAATTGAAACTTCTCTTGAATTCGTAACAACCCCGTACTCTACTTCACCAGCCCTTCGTGTCTCAGCGTTCCCATAGTCATAGGCGTACACAAAAGCCGATTGAAAAGCCAGGGCCAATCCAAAAACAAAAGCATATCGAACTCGCATTCTTACCTCCAGTTTTAAAAATCATATCATAATTTACAGATAAAGTCTATCTCGTTTTAGTTTATTATTTACCACAACAAGAAATTAATCATTTATTATTTAGTTTTATGCACTGGAAATGTTTAATGAAAAAAGTAAAAATTGACTTGATGTCCACTAGAGAACTTGAAAACCTTGTTGCTGAGATTGAAACGGAGCTGAATACCCGTAAACTCAAGTTGGAGGCAATTGAGGAGCTAAAGATATTCGCGGAAAGCAAAGGAATAGATCTTGTTGATCTCATGATGGAAATCGGAAATCACCGGGGCTCAATTCTGAAAACCCCAAGCAAAGTCGCAGTTAAATACCGAGATCCGTCGGATCCGTCGAAAACTTGGACAGGACGCGGGAGAACACCCCTCTGGATTTCAAATGAGGTGAGCAAGGGTAAAAATATTGAGGACTTCGCTGTCTGAAAAAAAGGGGTCTATGACCCCTTCTGCCAAAAGGAAAGGCGAAAAGTAGCTAGATAAAATATGCCCCAATATCATAATAAAAATACATAGGGTTACGATACAAATGAGATTTCTTAGCTACTTGCGCGAGTTCCTTCTCCCCACAATCGACACCTCAATCGGTGACGAAAGATGGCCAAAAATTTTCCCTGTTGTAATCGAAGCGCCACGTTCGGGTGCTCCCGATCTAAATTGCAATGTCGGACTAGTAACTCTTTCCAGGGAAAGCTTCCTTGAAATCTGCAAACAACGACTTGAGTTTTCCAGAAACCAAAATTCGGAACCAGTGAGCAGCACGAGAAAAGAAAGGCTTCTGATGAACGACGGCACAGTCCACCTGGTAACCCCAGAAATCACATCCGAGGTCGGTTTCACGATCGAGATTAAGGGAAGCCGTTACGCAGGGAACATTCTTATGGAGAGGCCTGTGCCTCAGGCGCCCTTGGCCAAACCGGATGCAACGCCAAGGACTAGCGAGCTAAGCGCCTAAAAAAGCAGGGAAGCCTGAGCCCTGCCCTATTCGGCAGCACTCTCTTTCTTCATGTACATATCGGCTAAAGTATAGGCATCATAGGGTGTCTCGTGTTTGCATCCTGACATTGTCATCCTCGACGCTTCTTCAGCGGTCATCCATTGAAGATCCCTGGATAGGAGTTGACCAAAGGGGTTGAGTACTACCCACTTGTTTAGACCCAAACTGGATTTATCAATTGTCAGCTTCAACCCACCTGGCAGGTCATATTCACAGACGACTGCCAGAGGCATTAACTTCTCATCTCGAATGTCATTTACAACAACAGAATTTGACCTTATTACCTTGAGCATTAGATAGGGGCCAAACAACATCTCTCGGTAACGGAACCTCTCGCCTGATATAACTTGGAGACACACAGACCCCATTGCTCCCACTACACCGAGAAATAGCCATGCAGCTACCAAGGTCATAAGGTTTAACTCGATTGACTGAAAAAAGCCGTCCATTCAAATGATCTCCTATTCTTCTAGGTTTATTTTAATACCAGCCATAGCGCCCGCTGGATTTATTTACCAATGCGAGCTACTTCTGATTTGCCGTCGACGAAATCCTGTACGAATTGATGAAGGCACTCTATATTTTAATGAACTGAAAACAATGCAAGAGGGTTCAGGATGGACGAAGCGGAGAAGCCAAATAAGATAAATTTCTTGGAAGAGCGGGACGCCTCCCTTCTGAGGATGACGTTGAACGCCTACAAGAATCTCCACACTGCTTACGTGCGAATGAAGCAAACCCAACCTAACCTGAGCAACGAGGTTGAGTACTTTTCAAGAACTGTAAGCCCCATCGAAAAACAACGACGACGAGCAGAGAGGATTTCTTTTGCATCAAATCTGGGGTATCAATTTGGCGCATCTCGACGGGATCCAGAAGGCAGGTTTGACCACCTGGATGACGAACTGAAACGTGAGATTTTCTCAGGACTTGAAAAGGGTGAATCAGATCCAAGGGAATTTCTTAACCCGTACTCCAGTAAGCTACTATTCCTCCGTGCGAACGCCTTCGCGAAGGGCCGCTTCTGCGACCTAGACATGAGCCCAGACGACCTCAAAAGAATCACCCCTGACTACTGTCCTATATTGGGGACTCGTTTATCCATACATACTGGAAACGAAATCCACCAAGACGAACGACATCAATGGTCAGTTGAGCGGATGTGTAACAGCCTTGGGTACGCAAAGGACAATATTGCAGTTATCTCTACCGCGGCCAACGCGGCGCGGAGTAACCTGAACGCCGAACAGATCCTGGAACGTGCGGCCGGCGTGGTCATCGATAATCAGCTCACCCAGATTCAGTGGTGCCGGCTACTTAACCACCACTATTCGAGCTTGAGGCTTGAAAACCCCTACCTTCGACAACTTGACCCTCCTGTTACCTGGACAGCTCCTCGATACAGCAAGGTTGATATGAGGTTTATTGCACATTCGATATCCAATCCACACGCAGGATCACGGTATCGGATAGATGCCACCGCCGACATGCTATCGGAGTATTTCAAGCTGGCCGGGAAATCCAGCGATGATTCAGTTCGCGCAGCAAAGGCTTTCAAGAAGGAATGCTCCGTGCTCTCACGGGTGACAGAGGTAGAAACAGAGGTGAACCTGATTTACATCACAGCCCAGACTTCGAATAAACAAATGATCAACCAACTAGCGAAGGACGTATATGGGAGTGATTACCTTGAAAAAAGGGACCTGGGAGAGGCCGACAGGAGACTAATTTCCAAAGCTTCATCCGCTGGGTGTAGCACCCGGTGGGGCATCTGATACAACACAATTGATTTACTTGGACAAAGATGATATGATTGCCAAAAACAGGGGGAAATAGATGAAAAAACACCTATCCGGCAGTCAAATCATCAAAGAATTCATGGAATCAATGTCAAAGCTGCCATTGACAGAAGCCCAGCGGGCTGCTCTTCAGGAGCTTTCTCATAACGCGGCCAGGTATGCAGTCGTTCGGTCGGGCGCACTTGAGGACAGAATTGTCCGCGTTTCGGAGGATGGCTCGGCTTATATGCTCACTGGGGTAGATCTCGATCAACAAATTGACGCGTCAGGCCTTGTTTGCGGCACGGACGCGCCTGGTTAATCCAGGTTACCCCTTATATGCGAAACCGCCCTAAACGTTCTTTCGTATAGCTTCCTTGCGCGCTGTTCATAGTCGGCCCACGCAATAGCTGTTTTTTTCCCTACATCGAGCGGTTGGCCTGACAGCACAAGACACGCCGCTACCTTCCCTCGGTTGACCACCTCTCTTTTTGCTGATGAATCCCGCGAACAGCATTTACCAACGAGATAAAAAAGGAAATCATCGTCGCGATTAACGGCATACCTAGTGAGAGGCATTTTATTTCCACAGTATTGCTGATATTGGTTCAGCAGCTCCTCTGGAGTTAATGACTGCAACTCTGGATAACATTCTTGCGCGTTCTGGTACTCCTCTTCCATGTCCTCTTCGTACCCGGTCATGTTTAACTGCCCAAACTCAAAAACGAGCTCCAATTGCCAGGGGATTCCATAGTTCAAGAAAAAGGCATCAACAATTGACATCTCACAGAAAAGATCGTGCTCAACGAGGGCTCTGATTTGTTTTTGCTCGTCAAGCTCAATGTAATCACTGTCTGCGAAAAATCCGTCTGCCCACCCAGGGTTGTCATTCCTCTTTATCGAGAGGAGAGAGCCAGACATTCTTGACAGATTTTTCAAATCTAGCATGGGTGACAGCAGCACACGATCCCCAAGCTGAGACGTACGTATGGGCGCAAAGGTCTTATAGGCCTGGCCACCCACCACAAAGCTTGGATCCATCGTCGGAACGATAGCCTGCCCAGTCAAGAGCTGTTCAACATCACGATTAAGCTCTTCCTTGCCGCGATCACTGTCTTCATAAGACTTTGCGATAAAAGCGCCCAGGTGCAGGTGCCCAATATAGAGGGACCCATCCCCCCTCCAGACGGTCAAATCAGTCCTTAACATTTGAATAACACCCTCCTAACCGGATGAAACCGCTTCCTGATATCACCGCGCACGCGCCCTTGTTCCGACTGGTTCGGTGAAACCATGCTTATAAATGAAGAACCTATATTCCACAGCAAGAGAACATGAAACAGAATGAACACAACCCCCCTGAATGACGGAAGTTCATCCCAGGAATAATGGACACCGTAGGCCAAGCCACAGGAGACCAGAAAAAACGATAGAAGCTCGAATAATAATCTTTTTCTCATCTAAAAGTAACGACAGATTTCATTGCATTATTGGGTAAAATAGTGTACTATTTTTTATACACGATAAAAAAGGAATCCTCATGAAAAAAGAAATTTCCTCGATGAAAATTGGCGATTCAATTTCTTTAGTTGGCAACGGACCAACCATCAAGATCTCAAAAAAATGGGGAAACTTTCAGAATTGCTCCGTAGAGGAAATCGTTGGGATCACCACCTTTGATAACAGGTCGCTTTATCAAGGTTATCCAATTTTGGCGTCCACCGACCAGGAAAGTATGTTTTATGTAGAAAGTCTTGATGCGGCGCGCGCTGCCCTTGGTTCGGGGTACAGAGAGATGCCAGTTGAGGTCATTGCTTTGCCGATTGGAAGCGTTCTGGTCTTCCGCGGTCAGATGATCACTGGGATCCCCCCGGAGGCCATGTCGAAATCCTCCGCAATCATTTTCATACATGGCGATCACATTGATCAAACGCCATTACTCCCATTCTTCAATGGTATTTTTAAAAGATTCAAAGAGTGGGCCTTCGCCGAAGGGTTTAATTTCGAAATCGCAATTCAAGGTCACGCTAAACCCGCCTATACCTCCAGAGACTTCCTCTCTGGCTCCGAGTCTGAGGCGATCTCTACTCAACTGTTGCCACGAGTGGAGCTATTGACCTCGGGTCACCAGTACAAGTTACAGTAACGCTTTTCGTTAATTAAGACATCCGGGGTAAATCATGGAAAAAGATGTTTCACAACAAGTGGATCTCAAGGACAGCACTCAGATCTGCCCCGGAACGGCATCCAGGTTGAGCGAGCTTGAAGCGCAGTTAGAAGCCCTTTCTACAGAGCTCTCAAAATGGAAGTCCGCATTCGGACAACCGCTTAAGTTTCCTGTCATGCTGCGTAAGATGCACTCGGGCGGCGACGTCCAAAAGTGGATCGATGAAAACTGGCCACTCATTCGCTAGGGCAAAGTTGAACGTGATCAAGCCAACCTTGATTCTGCTGGTGAGACCCCCACATTCCTGTTCGTTTTCTAGTTGCCCGCCTAGACTCTAGTCATCCGATATCAGACCAAGAGTTCAAAATGATCAACCTTTCATCAGAAGCTCACGAGATCCTTAAAAAAACCACACTTGAAGACGGAATCGTCTTCCTGCCGCCCGTACAGCTAGAGAGGGATCTATACACAAACCTTGCGTCAGCGCTAAAAGGCATTGGGGGAAAATGGGAGCGATCGATAGGGGGGTTCCGTTTCGATCGAGACTTCGAAAGGAATTATGAGTCTCTCAAAGCAAATGGATTTTTCGATAAAAAGACCGCGCTGGATTTTTATGCCACTAGCAAAGAGATGGCCCGGGAAGTCGTCAGCGAGATGCGTCTATTCTCAAATGATTGGGGAATTCAAGCATATAAAATCAGAAATCAACCCGAGAGCACTTTCAGAGTACTGGAGCCATCTGCAGGGCACGGCGCGCTGATTGACGAATTCGTAAGGCAATTTCACGAGAAATTCCCTGAGGCCCCAGAGGGACTACTTCAGGTGGAATGTGTTGAGATTGACCCAGTCAATGCCGGGATACTAAGGAGCAAGGGTTACGTCGTTCACGAAATGGACTTCCTTGAATTCCAAAATCACGAATTATTTGATGCAATCATCATGAACCCACCTTTTAGCTTAAGAGGTAAGCCTGATTGCTACATAGATCACGTGAATCACGCCCTGGAGATGCTGGCGAAAGATGGTGAGCTCAAATCAATTGTGCCTGCCAGCTTTGCCGAACCTAATTCACCCAAGAAGGAGAGCCTTATTTCTAGGGCACTTCAATCCTATGGAGAGATTGTTAGGGGCGGATTCTATGACGATCCCACCGCTTTCAGTAAATCGGGTGCCAATATAACTACGCTTGGGTTATCCCTTAACAATCAAGCCAGGCTGTCGAACAAACTGGAGGTAAACTGGGGTGAGGTATACCTTAACGTCACCAGTGGAGGGACATCCGACCTCTATCGCAAAATGGATTGGGCGGTGAGAAGCCTAATCGACGAAAAAGGTTCAATTGATCGAGAAACCTTTGAAAGGATGCTCAAGCCTATAGAGACATCAGCACTTAAAATGGGGGTCTTCATTCCCAAAGACAGGCTTACGGAGTTTCGGGCAGGAATGGCCGAACAGATGGACATAGTAGGCTTGTATGAGCAACTCGAAGTACCCAACAACAATGCGTCAGAATCGCGAAAAATGGGCCGAGCAGGACAGCAAGTGACATTTAATTTCTAACGATGCTTTGTTCAAAAGATAAGGGATAACACATGAAAATAATTGGCGACCAGCAAAGTTTGGATTTTTCAAATGTTTGGGTAATGCCGGGAGCAGAAGCGGTGCCCACTCCTCGGCTTCACAAGCTCGCACTCCCTGCAGTTAGAGACGGCATCTCGCGGATGGATGCCCGAACAGGCCTCGACTCGCTGTTAGAGCATGACCTGGCGATGAACGAAAAGGTTTGCATGTTTATTCAGATCGATTCATCGCTCAAAACGGTGTTCCAAGATCACGCTTTTACACGAGGGGCAAATCAGGATGCAAAGCCCATGCTCGATTACGTTAAAACGATCCTTAGTGACTTCGTGAAGACAAATCTGGAGGGACTTCCAGCATCTTCATCGGAAAACGAGATAAGAAAATCGCTACCGAACGCCATTGAGAAAACAAAATTTTTCATGCATTCGGTTCACGGTATTTCCCTTGGATTTTCTCCGCTGGAAAAACTGGAAACACAGGGAAAGCTGGTGAATCAATTGAAGCAAGAAAGGTCAATTCACCCTTCGTTGTTGGGATTACTCGAAAAGATAGAAAAGCAAACCCAGCAAGATATTGAGAACCTTTTAGGCCCAAAGCCTATTGATCCAACGATGCGAGGGACCCCATTCCCAAACCCCTGAGATATTGAAGATCTACCTGAGCCTTACCTTCTAGGAGATCTACATCCCCAGTACCATCTTGTCACCGTGTACCTGACTGATTGCAGGCGGTGCGTATAGAGGATTGGATGTAACGATCTCTGTTTGTGATTTCGGCTTTGCAGTGAGTAGGTTTTCTATCTGCATCTGCTCAGTCATGCTCTTCGGATTCATGTCAACAATGAACCTGTCATAGACTGAATCTGTCTTCGTGAACTTTCCCTCATCTGAAACCTTGAGAGTCGTAACAAGAGCGTCACCGTTTTCCAGCTTTCTCATCTTCATGTACGAAGACCCAGGACTTGGTTCAAATTTGGAATCAGCATCATAAAGCGATTCGCTTCCAACTCTGGGCATGTAACCCGCGGCCAACATTTGAGCCGGCTCACTTTTTAGAACATTGGCTGCGATCAGATTCATACCCTCCATGACTGCCTTTTCTGACTGAAAAGGACCTGACTGCCCCTCAAAAAGAACATCTCCGCTTTTGGACGACATTACAGTCAAGCCTGTGTATGTTGACACTCCTGATTCATTTTTTGACTCATAAACAAAGTCGCGAAGGTGAAATGCACTGTAATCCTTGATCTCACTCGGTTTTGCTTCTATCCCATCGGCGAGCCGCTGCATCTCGGAGCTTTTCCATGACCGTTGGTAAACAGCATTGGCACCTGGAAAGTCAAAAGAACCAACCTCAATAAAAGAAGGGGTCTTTCGGGTGAATAAATCTGATGTATCGCCCTCGACAATCGACTCAAATCCCCCATTACCTATATGCACATTTGGATCATTTATAGCTTTTGGGCGAAACCCAAGCTTGTCTGCGGCAAGCCCAGGTAATTCCTTAATCGCTAGATCCACAATCCCTGCCATAGCACCGGACTCAGAGGTCACAGCCTCGCCAACTGAAGCTATTACTGCCCCAGCTTTGAACAATGTCACTGCCTGCCTTGCCTCTGGACCGGAAAAACCAGAGGCAACCAATATCTCATCGGCACTCACTTCCGTGTCGGCCTTTATCGCACCAGAGGTTGAATTGACAAGAGATATTACCGTCGCGGCGGCGACGCCCTGGCCAGCCACTGCATCAAGCAGTATTTCGGTTTTGCTGTCATCGGTTGCTATGAATCTGTAGGCGGATACAGCCAATAACCCCACGGGATTCTGAACCGCTAAAACAGTTGCGGCCCTCTTGCCGAGACTGATTATTCCATCTGAATCCAGTAGGCAACTCTCCAGATGCGGAAGCCTGATAAAACATAAAGGCTCCTCGCTTTTTTCTGGAGAAACGTCAGACACGGCCCCCTGGGCCTGAGTAATTTCGAGCCCATCCCCCGCCATATTGGCTTCCGCTTCGATTTCCGATATGTCCTGGGTTTCTGCTAATTCGTGATTCGTACTATCAACCGCGGCCTCCAATGACAGTTGACTTGGCACCCCGCCTGGAGGAGCGACTTGTATAGTGTTCTTCGACGGATACTCGTCAAAGCCCGCCCCTGATTCGATATCAGCGAGCAAGTTGGGCGCATCAACGTTATAACCACGCAGACCGGAATCCATTGAAAGATTCGGAGCAACGGTTGCTTCTGCTTGGCCTACAAATCCGGCCATTGCTAGGGTTGCAGCAGCCTTGGAGAGGCTTATGTTTAGGTTCATGTGGAATCCTGAGAGTACGTCTTTATTATATTGATTAAATACATTTCCAAGAAGAATCCCGACATTCGGTACACACATTCAACATGTATACCAAGGAGTAATATTGACATTGATGTACAAAAATTGTACGATTTACAAAGGAGTTGCGAATGAAGCCAACAGAAGAACAGCTATTTTGCGTAGAGAGAGCTCTAGCCGGCGACGACATTAAAGTTGAAGCACGAGCAGGTTGCGCGAAGACGACCACCTGCGCCATGATTGCGAAGCAAATGAAAGGCAAAGGCCTTTACACTGCCTTCAATTCGGCTATCGTGGACGACTCCGCAAGAAAACTCCCCTCTTCTGTCACCGCGAAAACATTTCACGCTCTAGCCTTCGCCTCTCACGGTCGGCCATTTGGTGAGAGACTGAAGCTACGAATCAGTGGCGCCATTGTTGCCAACGCTCTGGGAATACAATCCGTGTTCGTCAAAAACATGGTTGGAGTTACGATCGCAGTATCTGCTGCTAAAATTGGCTCGCTCGTATTGCAAACGGTGAACAACTTTTGCTCAACGCTCGACCCAGTAGTACTTCGGAAGCATGCCTATATTGATGAATCCCAGATTCGGGGCTTGAGCCCGGACGATGTCTATCAACTACAGATAGCTGTTTTTAGGTATGCAGAAAAACTTTGGCCAATGATGTCTGACGTCAACGGCAGTTTTCCGTCCAATCACAGCGTGTATGCAAAGCTGTATGCAGAATCCCGTCCTACTATCGAGGCTGATTACATCCTGTTCGATGAGAATCAGGACGCAGATGGTCTAATGCTTGCAGTTGTGGGCGAACAGAGAGCCCAAAAAATATGGGTTGGTGACTCTTACCAGCAGATCTACGCCTGGCGTGGCGCCATCAATGCCATGAAGCAGATTAAATCTGGAACGAAGTGCTGGCTTACAAAAAGCTTTCGTTTCGGGGCGCCCATAGCCGATGTTGCGTCAAGAATTCTTGAGTATTCTTTTGGTGATAAAAAAGGCCTGGTGGGTTTCGAAGAGATGCAGTCCAGGGTTGGCCCGGTGAACAGACCGAACGCCATTATCTGCCGAACAAACGCCCAGGTTACACAAGAAATATTTGCTATTGACCCCAGAATCAGGATCGCCTGCACAGGCCTTCGCGAAGCCAAGAATTTCTATTCACAAATCGGCACATACAGGGCGGGCGGTCATGGGCAAGGGGAATTCGCCCTTCTTAAGACGGAAGACGAACTTCGTGAATATGCAGCCAGTATGCAAGGCAATGATCTCATACCGTACTTCAACATCCTTGACGAAATGGGACTGGGTGCAATTCTGTCTCGTTTTGACACGATCGTAGATGCGAAGCAAGCAAGGCGCTCCGATGTTGATGTGACGATCACCACAGCACACAGATCGAAGGGCCTGGAGTATGACGTGGTAAGGCTTGCGCCGGATTTCAGAACACCATCGGATGACAAGGCGAAAGACAAAGACAACCCGAATCCACCGACCGACGAACAGATGCGTCTGTTTTATGTCGCAGCGACCCGGGCGCGTATGGCTCTCGACATCACAAGATTAGACTGCAGTTTCCTTAACGAGATCGAAGGTAAGGCCCCTCTAGGTAACGATTTTCGTGTTTCAAAGCATGCCCCTTTGTCTCAGTTTGTCACCCTTAACCCGGGTTCAAAACCATCAAAGGATGACGGAAATGAAATCAGGGCCCAGATCCTCAAAAAAATCGAGCAATCAAATGCGACGGCGTCCGCCCAAAAAACCGACGTAGACTTTTCAGAAACACGAAAGTCCGCCATATGGGCTCTTCGCAATGGATCCACAATCGATGAAGTGATGAATAACTTTGCGGATCATCTACCGATAGATATGAGACTCAATCTTCTCGAAAATCTGAGGGTTATTAAGTCGAGTCTCTCGGCTTGAGCCACAACATGCTTCGGATTCTTCCCTCAATATTTTTCGGACTTTAGTCCCTTTTTTAAAACAGAGGGGAGTCTGAAACTATGGAAATCCTTTCTAATTTGAAGAAACAATTTGCATTACTGAAAATAAAAATGTATTTTGGGCTTACTTAATTTTTTAAAGGTACGCGCAATGATCAACGATCAAACAACATCCAGCGAAGTGGTTTCGAATGTTGAGGCTGCTGCAGTCAAAAAACCTGCAGCAAAAAAACCAGTCGGCAAAGTATCAAAACCCAAGAAAGTTGTAGCGGCAAAACCTGCTGCTGCGAAAAAACAGACTACAGAGAAAGCTGTAGCCGCCAAGCCAGCGACAGCAAAGTCCATTGCAGCAAAGAAGCCAGAGGCCAAACCAACCAAGGCCAAGCCAGCCGTCAAGCAAGTAGCTAAGCCAGCCGCCAAGCCAGCAGCTAAGCCAGCAGCGAAATCGGCAGCAAAGTCATCAGCCAAACCGGTAGCAAAGAAAGCTGCAGAGGTTGTTGCCAAACCGGCAAAATCGAAAGCGGCTCCGGCAACTAAAGCAAAAGGCCCCGTGAAAATGGACCCTGCTTTGAAAAATGCGCTGAAGGAAATCACTTCTTTAAAGCGCCTCTTGTCCAAAAAAGACAAGCAGTTGAATCGCATCATCTCGATTGCTAAATCTTAATCC
Organism: Burkholderiales bacterium; assembly: GCA_027484315.1. Classification (GTDB taxonomy): domain Bacteria; phylum Pseudomonadota; class Gammaproteobacteria; order Burkholderiales; family Burkholderiaceae_B; genus Limnobacter. Next base: position 33,215 of record JAIXTE010000068.1, read on the forward strand.
TTCTTGTGCCCAAGAAAAAAGGAGCCTCCGGCTCCTTTTTTTATGCCACTCTCACTCAGTTTTCAGGCTCGCCTTTAGCATTCCTGCAATAGAGGCGGCCCTCTCGGTGACCGCCGGGCTGTCACGATAGGAAAGCTTGAACGTGACCACCTCTCCGTTCTTACTCATAATTTGGAATTTTCTTTCCAGAGGAAACTCCTTCTCTCCGACCGGGAATTTGGCTTTCACCCCCAAAAGAAAAACATTGCCACCCAGGTGAACCGGATCATCGATCACGCACGAAGATGCAGCCTGAAAATCAGGGCACAACAATTTGGTCATATAGGCCTTATCTTCGTAATTCAGTTTTATTTCACCCTTTGCGATCTTTTCACTTGCAGGGGACCTTGCCAAGGTGACCATAAAAACCATGTCTTGTGTTGGCTTGTCGGCCGCATTAGTTGCAACGTAGAATAATTTCTCACCTTCCCAAATCCCCTTGTCGACGGGGTGTTCCTGGTACCGCCCTTGAAAGAAAGACTCGATTTGACCAATTTGCTCAGGTAGCATTTTCAATTCAACCGGCGCATTGAAAATCACGTCAGAGACATTCATTTGACGTCCTGGACGAACCAAAAACCTTGTTTCATTTGATGACGAAAGACCTGGTGCAATTGAAGCCACAGTAATCTCTTCCGGTTGCATTTTTGGAGATTCTAGAACATCCGCCGTGCTTGATTTTGTGAAAGCAGTCGAATCAGTAGGCGGTGGCGTTGTGATAACCGTCCCATCAATATTGCTGGATATCTCTATTGTCAGAGCCTCAACGGCAGACACATCGCCCACCTGAGAAGAGGACTTATTCGTGGTCGAGAGATCGCCTCCTGTTTGGGTCGTTGACTGTATGTCTGACTGCTTTGTCATCCCATCGGAATACCCGGGGGTCTCGACAGTTGAAGCCGCAGGTGTAGATTGTTCTCCTGCCGGCGACTCTTTTGTAACTATCGGGGTTGCGTCATCACCGCTTGGTGACCCGAGTTCATCTCCGGATGCACTGGGTGCTATCTTTTCAGGGCTACTTTCCCCTGAGGGGGGCATGACACTTGTATCGTCCACTATGACAGTAACAACACCGAAACCCGATTGGTTTAAATAGACAGCCTCATCCGGGTCCTTGCTTGGAACATAATTCGCAGGCTCTTTTTTCTTTTCAAATGAAAACGGTGTTTCCTTCGGATAGTTACGGATTTCTAGCTGATTGGTTCGCTCGTTTCCGCCAAAAATAGAGTCTTTATCAATCAGGGGCCCGGCGGCCAGGGTGCACGCAACAG
>JAIXTE010000151.1 GCA_027484315.1 Burkholderiales bacterium
CCTTCCCATCCCGAACAGGACAGTGAAACGCCTTAGCGCCGATGATAGTGTGCATTCGCATGTGAAAGTAGGACATCGTCAGGCTCTCCAATTCAAGAAAAACCCCGTACTCGAAAGAGGCGGGGTTTTTTATTGCCCTCAGCATATGCTTTAAACTCTATACTCCACTGGTCTTATAGGAGTAGCAGTTTGTTTTTCAGAAAAGTTAGGTGTTTCAACACGTGTATTCAGGCAGATACCTGAAGATGCAATGTATGCATCGGGTGCGGGATTCGACTCGCGTCTCGTACTGAATCAAGAACGCGACTCTATTGGTTCCCCGGTGGTGAAGACATAATGGATTCACTTGAAGAAGCGAGGTGACACGCATGCATTTGAGTTGAATCCCGATCGTGGTGAGCTTGTAGTGATGGCCCGCAGCAAGTCGTCCTCGGATTATGAGGCTTTGTTGGCCTACCAGGTTCGCTGAAACTATTCGAGGAATTTTTTGACTATGGCCTGCCAAGCTTTCACGCCGATTGGCAGTATCCGGTCATTGAAGTCATAACTCGGGTTGTGCAAGGTGCATGGGCCGATGCCGTGTCCGTGGGTTCGATGTCCGCCATCACCATTCCCTATCCATAGATACGCACCCGGCTTGTGCTGTAACATGAATGCGAAATCCTCTGCACCCATGGTGGGCGGCAGGTTGCTGTGTACACCACAGACTTCATTCAGTGTTTCCAGTGCAGTCTTGGCAAGGTTTGCCATTTCCGGTGTGTTGACCGTCGGTGGGTATTTTCTTTCAAATTCCATGCTGGCACTTGCGCCAAAAGCAGCGCACATCTCTGTGCACAATTTTCGCATGTGGTTTTCGATCAGGTCGAGCGTTTCAACGCTGAAGGTACGAACGGTGCCTTGAAGCACTGCATGGTCCGGAATGACATTGATTGCTTCACCCGCTTGAATTTGCGTGACGGACAACACCGCTGGATCGACCGGTTTACAGGTTCTGCTGATGATGGTTTGAAACGCAATGATCAGCTGTGCTGCAATGACTACGGGGTCGATGCCCAAATCGGGCATGGCTGCGTGTGCGCCTTTCGCGTGAATTGTCACTGAGAATTCGTTGCTCGATGCCATGACAGGACCGGTATGGGCCGCAAATTCACCTTCGCGAAGTCCTGGCCAGTTGTGCATGGCGAAAACCGCATCCACAGGGTAGCGTTCGAACAGTCCGTCTTGGATCATGCGTTGCGCACCGGCACCACCTTCTTCGGCGGGCTGGAATATCAACACCACACTTCCCGAAAAATCAGCATTTTCAGCTAACTCTTGGGCTGCACCCAACAACATTGCAACGTGCCCATCGTGCCCGCAGGCGTGCATCTTCCCAGGATGCCTGGAGGCATGATCAAACTGGTTTTTCTCCTGAATGGGTAGGGCATCCATGTCAGCGCGCAAGCCAATTGATTTGCCTGGCCCGCGTTTGCCTTGCAGTACACCCACGACGCCTGTTACTCCAATTCCCGTCTCAACGGTATAACCCAACTCGTCGAGGCGTTTTGCAATGATGTCTGCCGTCCTGTTTTCTTGATACCGAAGTTCCGGGTGGGCATGAATGTCACGACGGGTTTTAATCCAGGATTCAATTTTATTCTGATTCACAGCACGATTCACCGATTGATACAGACCTTAAGAATCGCAGGTTTTGCGGATGGTGGCAATCTCTGTGCAGTACCATGTCAGTGTAGTTTGGTGCTTGACAAGGGGGTAGCGTGAGAGGGTCTTGGCTCTGTTTGGCATTGTGGTTGTATGCCGCCTGCTTGAGTGGTTGCAGTACTGGGGCCTATCTGTGGCAGGCCACTGCCGGACATTTGAAAGTGCTGGCTGATGCGCAAGACATCGATGAGTTGATTGACCGACCCGAAACCCCTGAGGCTTTGCGAACGCAACTCCGTCATATTACGCAGATCCGGGCTTTTTCAGTCTCGACTCTGGCCCTTCCGGACAACGCCAGTTATACCCGTTACACCCAGCTTGATCGCCCCTTTGTTGTGTGGAATGTCGTTGCTTCGCCTGTGGATAGCCTGGATTTGAAAACCTGGTGTTTTCCTGTGACAGGTTGCATTTCCTACAAGGGTTTTTATCAGGAAACAGATGCGGTGAAGCTTGCTGTTTCCCTGCGGCGCGAAGGGCTTGATGTGGCTGTGCTGGGGGTGCCTGCGTATTCAACCTTGGGATTTACCCCCGATCCGGTGTTGAGCAGTTTCGTGAACTACCCTGTTGGTGAGTTGGCCCGGCTTGTTTTTCACGAGTTGGCGCACCAGGTGGTTTACATTGCTGACGACACCACCTTTAACGAAAGTTTTGCTACAGCTGTAGAGGAATTGGGGCTTGAAGAATGGCTTGCTCAGCCTGGGCGGGAAACATTGCGGGTGCAGTATGGCGAGTTTGATGGACGCCGTCGCGCATTTCGGGCTCTGCTCTCGGGTGCGCAAACCGATTTGAAACAAATTTACGCGAATGATGGCAAGTTGACGCAGAACGCGGTGTTGGCAGCCAAGTCGATGCACATGAGTCAACTAGGAGCGGACTATCTTGCATTGAGGGCAGAATGGGGTGGTTGGCCCGGTTACGACCGTTTCATGTCCGAGGATTTGAACAATGCAAAGCTGGCAGTTTCTGGTTTGTACAACCAGCATGTGCCCGGCTTTAAAGGGTTGTTTGAATGGTGTGACAGAGACTTTCCGCGCTTTTACAGCGCTGTTGAGTCACTGGGACAACGTTCCAAGGAGGAACGGGATCAGGTGCTCAACACGCTGGTTCACGCACGACAAAAGCGGGAGGTTTCTGCGTGTTCAAAGGCTGGCTTCAAGTCCATTGTTGAAGACGGGGCGCCCATCCTCAAAAACCAGGAATGAGTTGGGCTCAAATGGTGTCCAGACTTCATTGTCGGTCAAGGCTGCAGTTGCAATTACAGCCACACGGTCATTCTGGGTGGTCACTGTACCGAAGTCGATTTGCAGATCACAGTCCACCAGGTGGGCCTGTTTGAATGGATAAGCCCGCACGATGTATTCCAGTTTGGTTGAGCAGTGTGTGTACATGGTTTGCCCGTTGGACATCAACATGTTGAACGTACCGTGTTCAGCAATTTGCGCACACACCGGGCGCAACACTGCTTCAATTTCTTTTGCGCTGGGTCTGTTTTCTGCGCTTCGATATCCAAATTTGTTTTTGAGGGTTTGCAGCAATAGGCAAAATGCCTGTTCGCTGTCAGTTTCTCCGATTGGTAGATAGTCGCCTTGCAGGCTGGGTGCAAAGTCTTTCAAATCGCCATTGTGGGCGAATACCCAGGCTTGCCCCCACAGTTCCCGGACAAACGGGTGGCAGTTTTGGAGTTTGACCTGACCCACGGTGGCTTTTCTGATGTGGGAAATGACGTTACATGATCGAATTGGATAATTGCGGATCAGTTCGGCTACAGGCGAATCGGATGCTGGGCGATGGTCGATAAAGCAGCGGGCCGCGGATTCTTCAAAGAATGCTATGCCCCAGCCATCCACATGTTCATCGGTGAGGCCGCCACGTTTGGCGAAACCCTCGAATGAAAATTGAATGTCTGTTGGTGTATTGCAATTCATGCCGAGCAATTGACACATGGTTAAATAGGTAGATTGTTGATTAATTGATATTCATTTTAAGAGACTTTTCATGTCGGAGAGGGACGATTTTTTCAAGGCGCTGCTGACTCAGGTTTTTGACGCGGGCGTATTGGCAGCTCAGCCACAGCGCGCAATTGAGTTGGCTTGGCATGAACAACTATTGCCTTGGCTGGATCAGCTGGCCCCAGAGCGTGAGCGTGTCTGGGTGTTTGGTGCAGGCAAGGCGGCAGCATCAATGGCCAAGGCGCTGGAAGATGTGGCTGGAAATACCGAGGCGCTGCAGGGCTTTGTTGTCACACGGCGTGGACATGCAGTAAAAACCAATGTGATTGACGTGGTGCAGGCTGCGCATCCGGTTCCGGATGAAGATGGTCAGCGCGCTGCACGCAGATTGTACAAAGCCATTTCGGAAGTGCCGATCAGCGATGCCGTGATCGCGCTGGTGTCCGGCGGCGGGTCGAGCCTGCTGAGTGTGCCGGTGAAGGAGATTCCATTCGTCGACTTGCAGCAACTGAATCGCGCTTTGCTTTCATGTGGTGCGCCCATTGATGAAATGAATATTGTCAGGAAACATGTCACGCAAACTTTGGGGGGGCAGTTGGCCCAGGTCTGTCGTGCGCCGGTGTTTCAGTTGCTGATTTCCGATGTGCCGGGCGATGACCCGTCATCCATTGCTTCGGGGCCATTCAGTCCAGATGAAAGTACTTTCCACGATGCCGTGGAGGTGCTGCGTCGCTGGGAAGTCCAGGTTCCGCATTCCATTTCGCGTTACCTGGACAAGGGCGTGCGCGGTGGTGTGCCGGATACACCCAAACGCAGTTCTCTGGTTTTCAGGAAAGTACGAACCCAACTGTTGGCGAGTAATTTGAAGTCACTGGAAGCGGCTACTGAGTTGCTTGAGTCGAAGGGGTACAAGGTTTTAAACCTGGGGGATACTTTGGAAGGCGAGGCTCGGGATGTTGCGCGCGTGCATGCGGCGATTGTGCGCCAGGCGGCAACGGGACAAGGCGGATGGCCAACCGGGCCATTGGCAATTCTCAGTGGCGGGGAATGTACTGTCACTTTGAATGATACCCAGCTTCGACAAGCAAGAGGCGGCAGGAATTCCGAGTTTTTGCTGGCACTTGCGTTTTACTTGCGCGACTTGAAGGTTGACGTAGATATTGCCGCAATGGCCGCGGACACCGATGGCATTGATGGTATTGGTGGACATGCTGGTGCATTGATGTTGCCCGGCGACAAATTGCTTTGCAAGTCGGCGAAGTTGGCGCCTCAGTTGCACCTGGATCAACACACCAGCTACGACTATTTCAAGCAACTGGATCGCTTGTTGATGACTGGGCCGACGATGACCAATGTGAATGATTTGCGTGTGATTCTGATCGGCGAACCCTGAGAAAATGAAACAGGGTGGCTGGGTTAGAATAATGAACCTTATTTAACTACCGACCTGCTGTCATGATTCAGACTATTCAAATTGCCCCTCCAGACGACTGGCACCTGCATTTGCGAGATGGGGAGGCGCTTGAGCATGTGGTCGCCGCCACTGCCCTGAATTTTCGCAGGGCGATTGTGATGCCCAATTTGAAGCCACCAGTGACCACGGTTGATCTTGCGGTTGCGTACAAGGGTCGCATTCTTGCGGCAGTCGAGAAGGCGTGTGCTGGCGGCACCTATTCGCCTGAGCAACAGGCTGTGATGGCGAAGTTCGAACCCTTGATGGTGCTTTACCTGACTGGCGCAACCAGCCCTGCGGAAATTGAAAAGGCTGCTCTCAGTGGGGTGGTAAAAGCGGTGAAATTGTATCCGGCTGGCGCAACCACGAATTCAGACGCTGGAGTGTCTGATTTGCTGGGGCAATGTGGCCCTGTGCTGGACGCGATGCAGGCCTGTGGCTTGCCACTGCTGGTGCACGGTGAAGTCACTGATCCTGATGTGGATGTGTTTGATCGCGAAGCAGCCTTTGTCGACAGCGTGATGAGGCCCTTGCGGAGTCGGTTTCCGAATTTGCGCGTCGTTTTTGAACACATCACGACCAAGCAGGCTGTGGATTTTGTGACTGAACAGTCAGGGCGAGATGCACAAGGTAATTTGTTGCTGGCAGCCACTATTACGCCGCAGCACCTGCTCTATAACCGGAATGCAATCTTCAAAGGTGGATTACAGCCGCACTGGTACTGCTTGCCTGTACTGAAGCGGGAAGTACACCGGCAGGCCCTTTTGAGGGCAGCCACCAGCGGTTTGCCGCAGTTCTTTTTGGGCACAGACAGTGCTCCACACGCCAAGCACCTGAAGGAAATGTCGTGTGGTTGCGCAGGTTGCTATTCAGCGCCTTATGCCATGCCGATGTATGCAGAAGCTTTCGAGCAAATGGGCGCTCTCAAGGACGCCAGCCTGTTTGAACAGTTTTGCAGCTTGAATGGCCCAGCGTTTTATGGTCTACCTGTGAATGAAGGGGTTTACGAGTTGCGGCGCGAGCCCATGCAAATCCCGGAACGTTTGCCCTTTGTGACGGAGTCCGGCATTGTGCCCCTTCGGGCGGGTGAAACGCTGGATTGGACTACCACCCGTTTGTCCTGAGTGCAGGTGGTCACTGGTTCATCCCCCTGGCTTTGGCCCTACGGTCAAGCTGCCGCATTTCAGGCGAACAGGTGTTCGACTGAAGGCAGTGTGGCGCATCATCTTGATGCACAGCGTGAAAAAGCCGGTTCACATCTGTTGCCTCGGTTCATCGCTTCCCGCGAAGTGATGGGTGCGCTGGAATATGAACGCTGTGTGCATACAGGGCAAATTCCAACGCGTGATCTAGGCCATGACTGGTACAACGGCTTGGTGTGGCTGCGGTTTGCTCAGGCCAAGCACTGCATCAATAGGTCGCACATTGAAGATTCCGATCGTCAATCTGAACTGACTTCCAATGGTAGAAGTCGTCTTCGGGATGCGCTGACTCTGTTTGACGAAAATGGCGCATTGTTGCTTACGACTGAGACGTCCATTCGTGATGCTTTGTTGGATCAGGATTGGCAAACCTTGTTTGTGCATGGCCGCCAGCATTGGAATGGTCGAGCTCGTTTACTCGTGTTTGGGCACGGCTTGCTGGATAGCCTTCACAAGCCGCATCGCGGGCTTTGTGCCAAGGCCATTCCCGTGTTGCTGCCAGCATTGGATGTTCCGGACGAGACCCTGTCTGTTTTGCTTGAAGTGGTTGTAATGGCAGTTCAGGACCCAGCCAATTTCAGTCCCATTCCTGTCATGGGAGTTCCGGGGTGGTTTGAAGAGTCGAATCAGCCTGGTTATTATGAAGATCGCTCGGTTTATCGTGCCAAGGCAACACCACGGCGTTCTTCCTCGCATGAAAGATTGGCATTTGCCTTTGATCCGTCTACACTTGCTCTCGGAAAGTGCGTTGGACAATCGCTGCCCGATTAATCGGGGGGAGGAAAGTCCGGACTCCAGTGAGCACAGTGCTGGCTAACGGCCAGGCGCTACAGGTTTTGGCAACAGGATCGAAGGCGACGGAAAGTGCAACAGAAAACACACCGCCGATGGAAAGGCAACTTTCACAGGCAAGGGCGAACCGGAGGTGTAAGAGACCCCCGCAGCGTTGGCAACAAGGCTGGCTAGGTAAACCCCACTTGGAGCAACACCAAATAGGCGCGCAAGTGTTTCGGCACTGACGGCGCTCCCCGGGCGCGCGGGTAGGTGGCTTGAGCTGAAGAGTAATTTTCAGCCTAGAGGAATGATTGTCACCTTGGCCGAAAGGCCGTGGAACAGAATCCGGCTTACAGGCGCGCTTTCCCCATCCCCCGATTGAATTTGACTCCCCTCTGCTTCTCTTAAGACATTACTTTCAGTGTTGTCTTTATGTCTTTATTTTTCTTCGATTTTTCTTTTTCATATTTCTCAAAAGTTGCTCTAAGTCCTTGGTTGTAAAGCGTTTTCTCTCGAGAATGGCTTGACCACTTATTTCAGAATGCGTACAGTGGTGTTTCGTGGGGATTTGTGTAAATTTGTGGGGATTTAATTCGCGTGTATCAGGGTAGTTCTTCCTTGTCGATGGATGCAAAAGGGCGCATGAACGTGCCGCAAAAGCATCGAGACGCATTGCTTGCGCAATGTGAGGGAGCCTTGACGCTTACGAAACACCCCAATGGTTGTTTGCTGATGTTTCCTCGCCCTGTCTGGGAACAGCATCGCGAGAAGATTGCTGCATGGCCCATGTCTGCGCGGCCTTGGCAGCGAATTTTCCTGGGTTTCGCAACCGACGTGGAAATTGATTCCGCCGGGCGAATTCTCGTCTCTCCGGAATTGCGGGAAGCCGCCTCCCTGAGCAAGGAAGTCATGCTGCTGGGGATGGGTAGTCACTTTGAAGTTTGGGATTCCACGTTGCTGCGTGTGGAAGAGGAAAAGGCAATCGCTGCAGGCATGCCTGAAGCACTGAACGAATTCAGCTTCTAATGGCCACCCACTTCGAACACATTCCCGTGCTTCTTCAGCCCACGGTTGAAGCCCTGTTGCATCAGCCTGATGGCGTCTATCTCGATTGCACCTTTGGTCGCGGCGGACACAGTCGCGCACTGCTGGCCAGTTTGTCGACGAGGGGTCGCTTGATCGCCCTGGATCGAGATCCCCAAGCCGTTCAGGCCATGAGCTTGATCAATGATGTCCGGTTTCAGGGGGTTCGTTCCGCTTTTGCTGACCTTGAATCTGCACTGGATTCGTTGGGGGTCGATCAGGTTGATGGCATCTTGATGGACATTGGTGTGTCCTCTCCGCAAATTGATCAAGCAGACCGGGGTTTCAGCTTTCGCAGGGATGGCCCGCTGGATATGCGCATGGATCCACAGACTGGAGAGTCTGCGGCCGATTTTCTTGCTCGGGCTGATGCCCGGGAAATCAAAGAGGTAATTAAAAATTATGGGGAAGAACGGTTTGCTGTTCAGATTGCAGCAGCGATTGTTGCTCGCCGCGAGGAGCGGTCGATCGCTACAACACTCGACCTTGCCCAGATCGTGGCAGGGGCAGTTCGCACGCGGGAGCCGGGCCAGGACCCTGCAACGCGCACCTTTCAGGCTTTACGGATTCACGTCAACCAGGAGCTTGCGCAGCTCGAACAAGGTTTAACTGCAGCATTCAAGCGCTTGAAGGTAGGTGGTCGATTGGCAGTGATCAGTTTTCACTCGCTTGAAGACCGCATCACCAAGCAGTTTATTGAAAAGCTGGCCAATCCGAAATCACAGCAGGATGCACGGTTGAGGAAATTGCCTTTGCCTGAACCCACACCCTTGATGAAAAAGCTGGAGCGTATCAAACCCACCCGCGAAGAGTCTGAGTTGAACCCGCGCTCGCGTTCATCGGTATTGCGCGTGGCCGAGAAACTGGCCGAGTGGCCTGTGCAGTCGTCAGGAAAGAGGGCTGCATGGGCCGATTGAACATCTTCCTGCTGGCACTGGTCATTTTCTGCGCCATGGTGGTGGTCGAGCAGCAACATGCTGCGCGTTCGCTATTCGTTGCTTTGGGTCAGGAACAGCAGGCAGAGCACCAGCTTGAGGTGGCATTCACCCGATTGCAGTTGCAGCAGGTGACATTGGCCAAGGGTGAGCGTGTGGATTCTGTAGCGCGAACTGAGCTGAACATGAGCCCGCCTGCACCCGGATCAGTTGTTTTCATGCCTTTGGACGGGGGCTTTCAGCATGAGTAAAGCGGTCCGGTTTGGTGGTTCAGATTTGCTGGAAATGCGATTGCCTGCGTGGCGGTCGCGTTTTGTTTTGGTGTGCATTTTTCTCGCCTTTGGTGGCCTGATTGCGCGCGCGGCATTCCTTCAGATCGTTTCCAATGATTTCCTGCAGGAGCAGGGGGCCAAGCGCCTTGAGCGAACTTTGCCATTGCAGGCCAATCGTGGCAGTTTGCTTGATCGCAACAAGGTTGTTCTGGCGCAAAGTGTTCCCGCGCAGGCGGTGTGGTACGACGCTCGCCGAATTGGTGAGGCAAAAGACGAAGACTTGCGCAGGCTGGCGGAAATTCTAGGTCTTAAATCTGATCGCATGATCCGGCAAATGCGCGCCGACAACAAGCGCGCTTTCGTATATCTGGATCGGCAAGTCGATTCCGATGTGGCTGCCAAGGCCAAGGCCCTGAAAATTCCTGGCCTCGGATTTGTGACCGAGAGCAAGCGTTATTACCCGCAGGGTGAAACAATGGCGCACCTTGTGGGTTTCACAAGCATTGAAGACAAGGGGCAAGAGGGGGTAGAGCTGGCGTTCAATGCACACCTGACCGGTGTAGACGGTGAACGCAATGTGCTCCGCGATCGCTTGGGCAATGTGATCGAAGACATTCGTGAGCTGCGTCCCCCCGTAAATGGTCGGGATCTCGTGCTGTCTGTGGATGCCGATGTCCAGTACATCGTGTTATCCGAGTTGAAGAAAGCAGTGGAATTCCACAAGGCGAAGGCCGCTGCCGCGGTTGTGCTGGATGCAAAAACGGGTGAGCTGCTGGCGATGGCCAACATTCCAACCTACGACCCGAACAGTCGGGGCCAGTTGCATGGGGAAAAGCTTCGCAACAGAGTTTTCACGGACATGTTTGAGCCAGGCTCGACCTTGAAGCCATTTGGTGTTGCCTTGGCCATGAACCAAGGCAAAGTGAAAGCCTCCACAAAAATAGATACAGGCAATGGTCGTTTGTCGATTGGCCCCGCAACAATCAGCGACACCAAGCCACATGGTGTGATGACGGTTGAGGAGGTGATTCAAAAATCCAGCAACGTGGGTACGTCAAAAATTGTGCTGGAACTGGAGCGCAAAGACCTGTGGGATTTCTTCAATCAGTTGGGATTTGGGCAAACGCCCTCCATCGCTTTTCCAGGCTCCGTGGCAGGCCGTGTGCGCCCTTGGAACAAGTGGCGTCCGATTGAGCAAGCCACCATGTCGTATGGACATGGCATTTCCGTATCATTGATTCAGCTGGCGCAGTCGTACACTATTTTTGCGAACAAGGGACAGTTCGTGCCGGCCTCTCTGGTCAGGCTCGGGCCGCAAGACCCGGTCGTGTCTCACCGCGTGGTCAGCGAACAGGTGGCTGACAGCATGTTGCACATGCTGGAGATGGCCTCCGGACCTGAAGGGACGGCGCCCAAGGCACAGGTACAAGGCTACAGGGTTGCTGGTAAAACAGGAACGGCGCACAAGCAGGAAGGCGGGCGTTACATCAACAAGTACGTGTCGTCTTATGTGGGCTTGGCACCGGTTTCAGATCCCAGAGTGATCGTGGCCATCATGGTGGATGAGCCGAAGAGTGGTGTGTACTACGGTGGCTTGGTGGCAGCTCCGGTATTTTCGGTGATTACGAAAAGCGTACTGACCCGCCTGAATGTTCAGCCTGATGCCATTGAGCCAACCAGCCAGTTGCGCAAGTTGGTTGCTGCTCCGGCAGGGAGGCAATTGTGATCAGCGCCTATCTGCACTCCGTGTCTGAAGTTCTCGCAGAATTGCATGAGCGCGGGTTTTATGCAGATTGTTCAGCATTGGTGACTGATCACCGTCGGCTTACCGGACCAAGGGATGTGTTTCTTGCCGTGCCTGGGCACAAGTTTGATCCGCGGAATCTCGCCGACGATTTGTTGAGTGAACAGCGATGCGGTTTGGTTTTGGTGGATTACGACGACCAGCGCGCCTATCAAAGTGCAAGCGTGGTTCCCGTGTTGAATCTGAAAGGCATGTTGGCCGACCTGGCCGGTGGGTATTACAAAACAGCCAGTGCTGACATGACTGTGATTGCCGTAACAGGAACCAATGGAAAAACCACGGTCACCCGCTGGCTGGCACAGGCGTTGAATGGTTTGGGGCAAAAGGCTGCCGTTATTGGCACATTGGGTTATGGTGCGCCAGATGATTTGAAGGCGCACACCGGTTTGACCACGCCCGATGTGGTCGGTGTGCATCACCTGTTGCACGTGCTGCGTGGTCAGCAGTTTGATACGGTGTGCATTGAGGCTTCATCCATTGGTTTGGAGCAGCGTCGTTTGGCTGGGGTAGATATTGACGTGGCGGTGTTCACCAACCTGTCGCAGGATCACCTCGATTACCATGGCGATATGGCCTCCTATGCGCAGTCCAAGTTGATTCTGGCGAATTGGCCCACCTTGCGTTTTGCTGTGGTAAACAGTGATGACCAGGTCGGACGCCAGTTCAGGTCCATCGTTGAAGGCAAGAAGCTGACTTGTGTTGCTGTGGGTTCTGAGCCGGCAGCGGTTTGTCAGATTATTGACGTCAAGGCCACTGACAAGGGTCAGAGAATCCATTTGAAATTCAACAGTGCATTAGTAGAAATCGAGTCGACTGTGATCGGCCGTTTCAATGCCGAGAACCTGGCTTTGGTTTTTGCAACCTTGAATCAGCTCGGTCATCCTTCGGAACAACTGCTATGTGCCTTGAAGAAAGTGACACCCGCGCCTGGGCGCATGCAGCGCCTTGAAGGGCAGCCCGCTGTCATCGTTGATTACGCACACACCCCTGACGCACTGGAGAAAACGCTGCAGGCCGTTGCACCTTACGCCGCGCAGCGCCAGGGCAAGCTCTGGGTTGTATTTGGTTGTGGCGGTGATCGTGACCGTGCCAAGCGTCCTTTGATGGGGGCAGTTGCAGTAGCCAATTCGGATGTGATTGTTCTAACCTCAGACAACCCGCGTAGCGAGAATCCGGAAGACATCGTCAAAGATATTCAAGCAGGAATAGATCCGGCTTTGTCTGGTAGTTTGACAATCGAGTTGAACCGGGCCCGAGCCATTGAGTTTGCCATTTGCAATGCAAGCCCCCAGGACGTTGTGTTGCTGGCCGGTAAAGGCCACGAAGATACGCAGACCCTGGGGCAGCAGGTGATTCACCATTCGGACGCCGAGTGCGCGCAGGCGCTGCTTGCCAAGCGAGGTATCCATGCTTGAGTTGAATTGGGATCTGGATGATATTGGCAAAGTGTTGGCCAACGAATTGCTGGAGCCAGCGCCCGCGGTTAAAGGCACTGTGCGCCTCATTCAAACCGACAGCCGTCAGGTTTCACCCGGCGATCTGTTTGTTTGCCTGGCGGGTGAGCGCTTTGATGCGCATGACTTTGCTGCAGAGGTAACTCAAGCCGGTGCCTGTGCATTGATCACCAACCGATTGCTCAATGTTCCCGTTGCCCAGTTTGTGGTAAAAGACACCCGCTTGGCTTTCGGCCTCTTGGCCCGTGCCTGGCGACACCGGTTTCATATCAAGGTATTGGCGGTGGTGGGCAGCAATGGAAAAACGACCAGCAAGGAAATGCTGGGCAGCATTTGCAAATCGCAGTTTCCCGCCGACCAGGTGTTGGTGACGGCTGGCAATTTGAATAATGACATTGGCGTGCCCCAAACCTTGTTGAAACTTCGCAGTACACACCGAGTGGCCGTGATTGAAATGGGCATGAACCATCCGGGGGAAATTGATTACCTGGCCGGCTTGGTAAAGCCCGATGTGGTCCTTCTGACCAATGCCCAGCGTGAACACCAGGAATTCATGAAAACAGTCATGGCAGTGGCTTTGGAGAATGGCAGTGCATTCGAACATTTGCCAGCGGCAGGTGTGGCGGTGTTTCCCGTGTCAGAAGAATTTGAGTCCACCTGGCGTACACAGTCAGGCGGTGCCCGTTCATTGCGTTTTGGAGCGGGTGCTGATTTCGAATTGCAGCCATCGAGCCAGACCGGTGAAACCGGGAAAGCTGTTTTGAATGCGTTGGGTACCCCAATCCCGCTGCAGCCAGCATTCATAGGCGAACACAATTATGCAAACGCAGCAGGTGCAGCCGCAGCAGGTCATGCGGCTGGCTGCAGTTCGCAGGCCATTCAGGCTGGTTTGGAAGCGTTCCAGCCAGTGAACGGGCGCTTGCAGATTGCACTGAACCTGCCTTCACTGTTGCTGATCAATGACACGTACAACGCCAATCCCGATTCTGTGAATGCAGCCAGCAAGGTGTTGGCCACTCAGCAGGGAAAAACCTTGCTGGTTCTGGGCGACATGGGCGAAGTGGGTGACCAGTCTGATCAATACCATGCAGAGGTTGGACTATTCGCAAAACAGGTCGGCGTACACAGCGTGTTCGCTTTGGGTGAGGCCACACCCCACACCGTGCGTGCCTTCGGAGAGGGGGCGCACCATTTCAACACAATCGATCAATTGATAGACCACACCATGAGTACAACAAGTCAGGGCCATTGGTCCGTGCTGGTTAAAGGCTCACGCTTCATGAAAATGGAGCGTGTTGTCCAGGCACTGGTTCAACAACACGCCGCGGAGGCCAAGCATGCTTCTTGAACTCACGAAGTGGTTAGCACAAGACATTAGCGCGTTTGGCGTTTTCAATTATCTGACTTTGCGCGCTGTAATGGCCTGCGCAACCGCTTTGTTGGTTGGCCTGATTGCCGGCCCAATGGTGATCCGGAAACTGACCCAATACAAAATTGGTCAGTCCGTTCGTGACGACGGTCCACAAACTCATTTGGCCAAGGCTGGAACACCCACCATGGGTGGTGCACTGGTGTTGATTGGTATTGGCATATCGACATTGTTGTGGGCTGATCTGTCCAACCGTTTCGTTTGGGTCGTGATGCTAGTTACTTTCGGTTTTGGCTGGATTGGCTGGGTCGACGACTACCGCAAAGTGGTTTATCGCAACCCCAAAGGTCTACCCGCCAAGTGGAAATATTTCTGGCAAAGCGTTGTGGGTTTGATTTGTGCTTTTTACCTGGCGTTTGCTGTGTCCGCACAAAGTGGGCAGGAAGTACTTGATATTTTTGTGCAGTGGGTTCAAAGCGGATTTTCCATGCACCTGCCCAACAATGCCGATCTGATTGTTCCGTTTTTCAAGTCCATCAGCTATCCGCTCGGTGTGTGGGGCTTTATTGCGCTGACGTACTTCGTCATCGTGGGGACCAGTAACGCGGTCAATCTGACGGACGGGCTGGACGGTTTGGCGATCATGCCAACTGTCATGGTGGCGTCGGCTTTGGCCATTTTTGCCTACGTGGCAGGCAATGCCGTGTATTCCAAATACCTGTTGCTGCCTTTCATTCCAGGCGCTGGTGAGTTGGCGGTGTTCTGCGCAGCCATTGCAGGCGCTGGTCTCGCTTTTCTGTGGTTCAACGCCTATCCGGCACAGGTGTTCATGGGCGATGTGGGTGCGCTGGCCTTGGGTGGTGCACTAGGCACAGTCGCGGTGATTGTTCGCCAAGAGGTAGTGCTTTTCATCATGGGTGGGGTGTTTGTGGCCGAAACCCTGTCGGTGATGATTCAGGTTTTGTATTTCAAATACAGCGGTGGCAAGCGCGTATTCCGAATGGCGCCGCTTCACCATCACTATGAATTGAGTGGCTGGAAAGAAACCCAGGTGGTGGTGCGTTTCTGGATCATCACCATGATTCTGGTGTTAATTGGTTTGTCTACTTTGAAACTGCGTTGAAATTGAGTTAAAGCGTCTTTATGTTGAATCTGTTTCGTGATCAATCGGTGTTGCAAGTCGGGCTCGGCGAGTCCGGACTCGCCTGCGCGCGTTGGGCGCTGGCGCAAGGAGCACGCCTGACGGTCATTGACACACGCGAAGCACCACCCGGCTTGCGCGAGCTTCAGGCCATTCGGCCAGATATCCGACTGGTGAATACACTCGACGAATTGTCTTGGGATTTCCACCGCGTCGTGGTGTCGCCTGGGTTGCCGCCATCACATCCTCTGATGGTGGCTGTGCTCGAACAGGCCGGGCATCACGGCACGCTGGTTGATTCCGAGCTGGATCTGTTCGCCGATGCATTGCATGCCTTGTCCCAAGAGCGTGGTTATAGCCCCCAGGTAGTGGGTATCACCGGCACCAATGGAAAAACCACCACCACGCGGATGGTGGAGTGCCTGGCCCGGTTTGCTGGAAAAACCGCGTTTGCAGCGGGCAACATCAGTCCTGCTGCCATGGATGCGTTGCGCGAGCATTTAGAGAAAAACGAGTTGCCTGACCTGTGGGTACTTGAGCTTTCAAGCTTTCAGCTGCATTGGACCAAGCGCCTGCAGTTTGATGCGTCTACCGTGTTGAACATCACGCAGGATCACCTCGACTGGCATTCGGACATGCAGGAATACGCCAGTGACAAGTTCAGGATTTTTTCCACACACGGGTTTTGTGTGATCAATCGCGATGACGCAATTGTGGCGAACGCGCCAGTGCCAATCGAATCCAACGTGGTGACTTTTGGCGTGAGTGCGCCTGTAAAAGCCAATGATTTTGGTCTGGTTCGCGAGGGCGGCATGTTGTGGCTCGCTCAGTTGGTTGGTGATCAGGAAAGCGCAGGTACTGCGCGTCGCCGAAAGCCGGAAGAAACTGAACTGACGCAGAAGTTGCTGATGCCGACAGAGGCCTTGCAGGTGGCGGGTTTGCACAATGCAAGCAATGCACTGGCCGCACTGGCCATTTGTCAAGGCTTGGGACTACCCATGGCCAGGCTGCTTCATGGTTTGCGCAGTTACCTGGGCGAACCTCACCGCGTTCAGCACATCGTACAAATCGATGGCGTTGATTATTTCGACGACAGCAAAGGCACCAACGTCGGTGCAACTGTGGCCGCTTTGAATGGGTTGGCCAAACCCACCGTGCTGATTGCAGGTGGCGATGGGAAGGGTCAGGATTTTTCCCCCCTGGTGCAACCTGTGTCCCAATACTGCAGGCATGTCGTGTTGATCGGAAAAGACGCAGACAATTTGATGGCTGCACTTGAATCGGCAAATGTACCTTGTGAAAAAGCAGACAGTCTTGAAAGCGCGGTACAGCAGGCATCACTGAAAGCCACTTCGGGCGACTGTGTGTTGCTGAGCCCGGCTTGCGCCAGCCTGGACATGTTCCGAAACTACGTCCACCGCGCCGAAGTGTTTGTGGAAGCGGTCAAGGCGCATGCGGCCGACAGGGGGCAGCCATGCTAGGAAAGTGGAACAAGAAAGACCCTGGCAACATGCAGTTCAAAAGCCTGATCCCTGCAACAGCAAGTGGCGGTGGTATGTCTGCTTCCCTGTATGGTGTCAAACAGGGTAACAATGCGTCCCGATCCATCGATCAGGGATTGATTTGGGCAGTGCTTGCATTGCTGTTTCTGGGGCTGGTCATGGTGTATTCCGCAACCGTGGCCTTGCCCGATTCAACCAAATACGCCAGTTATCAAACCACGCATTTTCTGGTGCGTCACGCTTTTTCGATTGCAGTGGCTTTCGCCGCAGCTTTTTGCGTATTTCAAATTCCGATGAAAACCTGGCAGGAGCTGGCACCGCTGGTTTTTCTATGTTGCATTGCCTTGCTGGTTCTCGTCTTGATTCCTGGTATTGGAAAGGAAGTTAACGGCGCGCGCCGGTGGCTTTCACTGTACGTGTTGAATATACAACCGTCCGAACTGATGAAAATGTGCGCAATCATTTATGCAGCAGACTACACAGTGCGCAAGCAGGCCTATATGCAGCGCTTTGGCAAAGTGTTGTTTCCCATGTTCGTGGCCATGTTTCTCGTGGGCATGCTGCTTTTGCTTGAACCCGATATGGGCGCGTTCATTGTGATCGTGACCGTGGTGTTTGGCATTCTGTTTTTGGGAGGTATCAATGCGCGGGTGTTTTTCGGTGTTTTGTTGGCACTCAGTGCGGCCTTCGCACTGTTGATTGCTTTCAGCGATTATCGACGCGCCCGTCTGTTGGCCTATCTCGACCCCTGGGAGGGGGACAATGCCTTGAACAAGGCCTATCAGTTGTCTCATTCCCTGATCGCCTTTGGTCGCGGAGAAGTGCTGGGTGTTGGGCTGGGTGGCAGTGTTGAAAAACTGCATTACCTGCCTGAAGCCCACACCGATTTCCTGTTGGCTGTCATCGGCGAGGAGCTCGGGTTTATTGGTGTCACCATTGTCATTCTTCTGTTCCTTTACATCGTCAAGCGATGTTTTGCCATCGGGGCTCAAGCCATTGCCCTGGAGAGAACCTTCTCTGGATTGGTCGCCAAGGGTGTCGGTATCTGGATCGCAGTTCAGTGCTTCATCAACATGGGTGTGAATTTGGGCGTGTTACCCACAAAGGGGCTGACCCTGCCTTTGATGAGTTACGGTGGCTCTGCCATTTTGGTGACTTGCGCTGCTTTGGCTTTGGTTCTTCGGATTGACTTCGAGAACCGAACCATGATGCGTGGAGGTGCAGCATGAGCAAAACGCACCGATTGGCCTTGATTGTTGCAGGTGGCACGGGTGGTCATATTTTTCCAGGCTTGAGCGTGGCCTCTGAATTGCAGGCTCGCGGCTGGCAGGTGCAGTGGGCTGGTAACCCCGAAGCCATGGAAGGGCGTCTTGTGCCCGCTCACGGAGTACCTCTCAATACGCTTGTTTTTTCCGGCTTTCGCGGCAAAGGCTTGATTCAGCAGATGTTCATGCCGCTGAAGTTGTTGAGAGCGTTTTGGACTTCAATCCAGATCCTGCGTCGAACCCGGCCCTCTGTTGTATTGGGAATGGGGGGCTATGTGGCCTTTCCCTTGGGCATGATGGCCAGTTTGCTGAATATTCCGCTGGTTGTTCATGAACAGAATTCCGTGGCGGGCCTCACCAACAAGTTGTTGGCCAAATTGGCGAACAGGAATCTGGTGGCTTTCCCGCAAGCGCTGCCCAATTCAAACTGGGTGGGTAATCCGGTTCGTCAATTGATTGCTCGCCAAGCCGATCCGGCTTCCAGATTTGCCGGGCGAACCGGCCCCCTGAAGTTGCTGGTGTTGGGTGGCAGTCTGGGTGCCCAAGCCTTGAACGAGGTTGTTCCCAAGGCACTTGCGCAACTGGATATTGCACAGCGCCCTGTGGTTGTTCACCAGGCAGGCGAGAAAAACATGCCCGCCTTGCAGCGCAACTATGACGCGGCGGGTGTTCAGGGCGAACTGGTTCCGTTTATTGATGACGTGGCGCAAGCCATGGCCCAGGCCGACCTCGTAATTTGCCGCGCCGGCGCCATGACGGTTGCAGAAGTGGCTGCCATTGGTGTCGCAGCCTTGTTTGTGCCTTTTCCCCATGCGGTGGATGACCACCAGACACACAACGCCGGCTTTCTGATGAAAGACAATGCCGCCTGGTTGTGTCAGCAAACCAATCTGGATTTCAACTGGTTGGCCAACTGGCTTCGCGGACTGGATCGCGAGGCCTGCCTTGCGCATGCAGTGCGGGCACGTGCTTTGGCAAAACCAAAAGCCACACAGGAAGTGGCAGATCACATCGAACAGGTCGCAAAGATATGAAACACAAAGTCAAACATGTTCACTTTGTCGGTATTGGCGGCTCAGGCATGAGTGGCATCGCCGAAGTGCTCATTAATCTCGGTTACAAAGTCAGTGGATCAGACCTCGCCGATTCTGCTGTCACGCAGCGCTTGGCCAAGCTCGGTGCCACGGTGTTTACCGGACATGAACGAACAAATATTGAAGGGGCTGATGCAGTAGTCACTTCAACAGCGGTGAGCGGAAACAACCCTGAAGTGCTTGCAGCCCGAGCTAGCCGCGTGCCGGTGGTTCCACGTGCTGTCATGCTGGCCGAACTGATGCGCTTGAAGCAGGGCATTGCAGTGGCTGGTACACACGGCAAAACAACCACAACCAGTCTTGTGGCCAGTATTTTGGCTGAAGGAAAGCTTGACCCCACTTTCGTGATTGGGGGACGACTGAATTCTGCGGGTGCCAATGCCAAGCTGGGCACAGGCGAATTCATGGTGGTTGAGGCTGATGAGTCGGATGCGTCGTTTCTGAACTTGATGCCGGTGATTGCCGTCATTACCAACATCGATGCGGATCACATGGAAACCTATGGCCATGATTTTGCGCGGTTGAAACAGGCCTTTGTCGAGTTCACCCAGCGTTTGCCTTTCTATGGCGTAGCTGCTGTGTGTGTCGATGATCCCTGTGTCCGGGAAATCATGCCTTTCGTCTCAAAAACAATTGTGACCTACGGCCTTTCAGAACAAGCCCAGATTCGGGCTGTCAATGTGCAAGCCTGTCAGGGGCAGATGAAATTCACGGTGCTGCGCGAAGACGAAGCGCCGCTGGATATCACCTTGAATTTGCCGGGTGACCACAATGTGCGCAACTCATTGGCTGCCATTGCTGTAGCCACGGAAATTGGTGTGGCAGATGAAGCCATCGTCAGCGCCCTGGAAAAGTTCAATGGTGTCGGGCGTCGCTTTCAGCATTACGGCGAAGTGGCCGCGAAAGAGGGAGGCCATTTCCTGGTGGTCGATGACTATGGACATCACCCTGTTGAAATGGCTGCTACACTCGCGGCCGCGCGTGGGGCCTACCCGGACAAACGCCTCGTACTCGCATTTCAGCCACATCGCTACACCCGAACCCGGGATTGTTTTGAAGATTTCGTGAAGGTGTTGGGTACACCGGACCTGGTGATTTTGTCCGAAGTGTATTCCGCCGGAGAAGCACCGATTGTGGCCGCAGATGGGCGCTCGCTCGCCCGTGCTGTGCGTGTTGCTGGTCGCACAGAACCTGTTTTTGTTGAAGACATGAATGAAATGGAAAGTACGATTTTGAATATTGCGCGTGATGGTGATTTGGTCATCACGATGGGTGCAGGCTCGATTGGCGGTTTGCCTGGTCGTTTAGTGGCGAATTCACAAGGAGCAAAACCATGACCAACCCGGTTGATCCAAAAAGCCTCGGCAAGGTGGTGGTCTTGTTCGGTGGTCGTTCCGCCGAACGCGAAGTGTCTTTGAAATCAGGTGCCATGGTATTGGCTGCGCTTCAGCGCAATGGTGTCGACGCCCATGGTTTTGATCCCGCAGAGCGCGGTATGGTTGAGTTGGCTCAGGGCGGATTCGACCGCGCAGTCATTTCGCTGCATGGCCGTTTTGGTGAAGATGGCACTATTCAAGGTGTTTTGGAGTGGCTCAATATTCCGTACACCGGCAGTGGTGTCACTGCGTCCGCTTTGGCCATGGACAAAATTCTGACCAAGGCCGCCTGGCTCAGCCAAGGGCTGTCTACACCGGATTACGTTCGACTCGAGCCCGGTTTCGATGTGAGTGACGTGGTGCAGCGCTTGGGTTTGCCCCTGATAGTGAAGCCAGCTCAAGAAGGCTCCACGCTTGGCTTGACCAAGGTGAAAACAGCTGACCAGTTGCAAGCTGCATTTGACCTGGCTTTCAGGTATGACCCGAATGTGCTGGCAGAAAAATTTGTCAGTGGCCAGGAATTGACAGTGCCTGTCATGGGTGCAGGAGATTCCGCACATGCACTGCCTGTTATCCGGATTCAGGCACCCGACGGCAACTACGATTACCACAACAAATACATCGGGAACGAAACCCGGTATTTCTGCCCCAGTGGTTTGACTCCAGAATTTGAAGCCGAGGTCCAGGCACTCTGCGTGAAGGCTTACCAGGTTTTGGGTTGTGCCGGCTGGGGGCGTGCAGATGTACTGGTGGACGAAGGCGGAAAGCCATGGCTTCTGGAAATGAACACCTCCCCCGGCATGACAGACCATTCGCTCGTACCGATGAGTGCGCGTGCAAGTGGGGTGGAATATGACAGCCTGGTGTTGCAAATTGCAGCCAGCGCAAGTTTGAAAGCCTCTGGATTGAACGTGGGGAGCAATTCTTGATGTTGAGCGCCATCTGGAATGACGACAAACTCATGAGCATCATTGCCGGGCTGTTTTCAGCACTGGCCTTGGTGCTACTGGGCTATGCGTGCATTCAGTGGTTGATACAACGCCCTGTGTTTGAACTCAAGCGTGTTGAATTGGTTGGTGATGTGGATCGCGTCAATCTGGTCGGGTTCAGGGCCAATGTATTGCCGAAAATCGAAGGGACTTTTTTCTCTGCCAATTTGCAAAAGGTACGGGAGCAGGTTGAGTCCCAGCCATGGGTGCGCAAAGCCGTAGTGCAACGCACCTGGCCAAGCGGTTTGAAAATAAATATCCAGGGGCATACTCCTTTGGCCTTGTGGGGCGAAACCCGATTGGTCAATACATTTGGCGAAGTGTTCTCTGCAAACCTGGCTGAAGTGGGTGACGATCAAAAGTTGTCGGTTCTGAATGGTCCTGCAGGCAGTGAAATGCTCGTCTCAAAAATGTATCTGTCCAGTATCGAGAAGTTGAAAGGATTGGGCATGTGGCCCGCGCGTGTTGAGCTTTCGGACCGGTACGCATGGTCGATTCAGACCGACACGGGTATCAACATCGAGCTGGGCCGTGAACAAGAGAATTTCAGTATTGAACAAAAAATGGATCGACTGCTGGCGGTTTATCCAAAAATACAAAGCCAGGTTATGACAGTGGTGCGGGGTATCGACCTGCGCTACCCACGGGGTGTGGCAGTAAAGGGCGAACGTTTGGCGGTCTCAAAACCCACTGGCGTTTCAAGCGTGAAGTTGAATTGAATCAGAAAATATTGAACTGGGCACCATGAATAAAGAGCCAAAAGATTTGATTGTTGGACTGGACATCGGCACTGCGAAAGTAGTGGCCATGGTTGCAGAGCTTTTGCCTGACGGGCGCTTTGAAGTCATTGGCGTGGCACAGCACGAATCCCGCGGACTGAAAAAGGGGGTGGTCGTCAACATTGAGTCCACCGTGCATTCCATTCAACAAGCCCTTGAAGAAGCTGAGTTGATGGCGGATTGCAAAATCAAAACCGTGCTGACTGGCATTGCAGGAAGCCACATCCGCAGCTTCAACTCGTCCGGAATGGTGGCAATCAAGGAACGGGAAGTGACTCAGGCCGATGTGGCCCGCGTAATCGAAACAGCCAAGGCGGTGAACATACCCACTGACCAGCAAATTCTGCATGTATTGCCCCAAGAATTTATCGTGGATGGCCAGGAAGATGTGCGCGAACCGTTGGGTATGAGCGGCGTGCGTCTGGAAACGCGCGTTCACATTGTCACCGGTGCAGTGTCTGCTGCACAGAACATCGTGAAGTGCGTTCGACGTTGCGGACTCGAGGTACAGGACCTGATGTTGCAGCCCCTCGCTTCCAGCATGGCTGTACTCACGGAAGATGAAAAAGAACTGGGTGTCGCGCTGATTGATATCGGCGGTGGTACCACAGATATCGCCGTGTTTACCGGTGGCGCAATTCGCCACACCGCAGTGATCCCGATTGCCGGCGACCAGATCACCAACGACATTGCAATTGCCCTGCGCACGCCCACACCCGACGCTGAGGAAATCAAGTTGCGCCATGGCGTGGCCAAGCAGGTGCTAGCAGATCCGCACGCAAAAATCGACGTTCCTGGGATCGGTGAGCGAGATCCGAGAACTTTGTCGAAACAGGCGCTCGCTGCTGTCATCGAACCGCGGCTTGAAGAGTTGTTCTTGATGGTGCAGCAAGTGCTGCGTGAATCCGGCTACGAGGAATTACTTTCTTCCGGCGTGGTACTAACCGGCGGCACCAGTTTAATGCCCGGCATTGCAGAGCTTGGCGAAGACATTTTTATGAAACCGGTCCGCATTGGTGTGCCTGAATACACAGGCGGTCTCGCAGACATGGTTCGCACACCGCGTTTTGCAACTGCAATGGGATTGCTGCACGAAGCTCGCGCCCAACATTTGCGTGGACGCAGGGTCGCTTCACAAAGCGGTGGCCTGAAGCAAACCGTACAGAAAATGAAAGAGTGGTTTTTAGGTAATTTTTAATATTGATTTTTTTTCGGCGATGTCAATTTTTGCTAGATAGGAGGCAAACACCATGTCATTTGAAATTCTCGAGACAGAAACCCAAGGGACTGTCATTAAAGTTGTAGGCGTAGGCGGCGCGGGCGGCAATGCCGTGGCGCACATGATTGCACAAGGCGTTCAGAATGTTGAATTCATTTGTGCAAACACCGACGCACAGGCCTTGGCCAAGACCAAAGCCAATGTGCTGATCCAACTGGGTAAAACAGGTTTGGGAGCAGGAGCCAAACCTGAAGCAGGCCGCCAAGCCGCTGAAGAAGACCGTGACCGCATCCGCGATGCATTGCGCGGCGCACACATGGTGTTCATTACTGCGGGCATGGGTGGCGGCACCGGAACTGGTGCTGCACCGGTGGTTGCCGAGGTGGCCCAGGAGCTTGGCATTCTGACTGTGGCAGTGGTTACAAAACCATTTGAATTCGAAGGCACCAAGCGTTGCAAGGCCGCCGAAGAAGGTTTGGAAAAGCTGTCAAGCAAAGTGAATTCATTGATCATTGTGCTGAATGAAAAACTGCTGGAAGTGGTGGGTGACGACGCAACCCAGGAAGACTGTTTCATCGCCGCTGATGACGTGCTGCACAATGCGTGCGCAGGCATTGCAGAAATCATCAATGTTGAAGGCAACGTGAACGTGGACTTCGAGGACGTGAAAACCATCATGTCCGAAGTTGGAAAAGCCATGATGGGCACAGCCACTGCAAATGGCCCGGACCGTGCACGTGAAGCCGCCGAGCAGGCGATTGCTTCGCCGTTGCTGGAAGGGGTGGATTTGTCTGGAGCGCGTGGTGTTCTGGTCAACATCACTTCAAGCAAGAGCCTGAAGCTGAAGGAAACCAAAGAAGTCATGAACATCATTCGTGCTTATGCAGCAGAAGATGCCACAGTTATCTTTGGTACGGCCTACGATGAAACCATGGGTGATGATCTGCGTGTAACCGTGGTTGCAACAGGCTTGGGCCGTAAGGCTGCAAAGCCAACACTGGTCCAGGCCGAGCAATATCAGCCCGCTGCACGCACCGGTACATTTGATGCCGTCGGTGGTCAGCAGGGTGGAACCGATTACGCAATTCCTGCCGTCTTCCGCAATCCGCGTGACAGTGCTGCAACTCGCGTGCAGGCTTTGCAGGACAGTGGCATGGATCGTTTTGACATTCCCGCATTTTTGCGTCGTCAAGCGGACTGATTGATGTTGTTTTGATGTGTGTGCAAGCGATTGGTCTCTCGAGAACATTTTCGGGGGGCGCGTGTCCTATCAACACCTGCGGATAGACGGGGTGCGAAGACGCAGTTTTGCCGAAGACTGTGAATGCCCTGCCTATCCCGGGTCGCTTGTGTGGTGTATGTTTGTAGTTTTGGTGGAGAAGTAAAATGACAATTCAAATTGGTGACAAGTTGCCCAGCGCAACACTGTTCGAGTTCTTTCATGAAGAAACAGCGGGTTGTTCGCTGGGCCCCAACGCGTTTGAGGTTCAGAAAGAATCAGCTGGAAAAACCATCGCCATTCTGGCGCTGCCCGGCGCTTACACGCCGACCTGTTCCGCAAAGCATGTGCCTGGTTTTATCGAACATTTCGATGCGTTCAAAGCCAAAGGCGTGGATGAGATCTGGTGCATTTCGGTCAACGATGCGTTCGTGATGGGTGCTTGGGGCAAGTCCCAGGGGGCCGACGGCAAGGTACGGATGATGGCTGATGGGTCAGCCGAATTCACCAAAAAAATCGGGATGGAGTTTGACTTGACCGCACGTGGTCTGGGTCTGCGCTCACAGCGCTATTCCATGCTGGTTCAAGATGGGGTGGTGAAACAACTGAATCTGGACGCTCCCGGCGCATTTGAGGTGAGTACGGCCGAGAAGCTTTTGTCTCAGATTTGAATATGCAGTGAAAAGCAGGGTAAATCGTGCACTTTTGCGACACTTTTACCCTGTTTTTACCCCATTTTGAGCTTGACCTCCACGAAAAATCTTGGGTTGAAGAGTCCGGGTGGTTACACTTCGATGACAATTCAAGGAATGTTGTGTGAAACAGAGAACCTTAAAACAGGTATTGAGCGCCACGGGCATCGGTTTGCATTCAGGCAAACGAGTGACCATGACTTTGCGCCCCGCGCCCCCCGACACCGGGATTGTATTCAGGCGTGTTGATTTGCCTGAACCTGTAGATTTTCCTGTCAATGCGATGGCCATTGGAGACACACGCATGGCGTCCACCCTCGAGAAAGAGGGTGCAAAGGTTTCCACGATTGAGCACCTCATGTCCGCCCTGTGTGGTTTGGGTGTCGATAACGCTTACATTGACCTCACTGCAGTTGAAGTTCCAATCATGGATGGCAGTGCGATTTCGTTTGTTTTCCTGATCCAGCAAGCTGGCTTGGTTGAGCAGTCCGCGCTGAAGAAGTTCATTCGGGTAAAAAAGGCAATCGAAATTCGAGAAGGTCAGGGGCCAAGTCTGAAATACGCCAGCCTGAAGCCCTATGAGGGCTTTCGACTTAAATTTGAAATTGATTTTGGTCACCCTGCGATTGACAAGACCGGGCAGATGGTTGAGATCGATTTTTCAAGTACCTCGTTCACCCGCGATATCGCCCGTGCCCGCACGTTCGGTTTTACGCAAGATGTGGAAACCCTGCGAAATCTCGGCTTGGCCTTGGGCGGCAACCTGGACAACGCCATCGTGATGGACGAATACCGCATCCTGAATCCGGATGGCCTGCGTTACGACGATGAGTTTGTAAAGCACAAGGTGCTGGACGCCATCGGCGACCTGTATGTGATCGGTCATCCCATTATTGGCGAATATCAGGCGTTCCGCTCGGGGCATGGCTTGAATAACCAGTTGATTCGGGCTTTAATCAAAGATCCTGCCGCTTATGAAGTAGTCACTTTTGAAAGTGTTCGGGAAACGCCGACTGTATTTCGCGCCGATTGGGCAGTGGCCTGACGGCCAATAATTGTAAAAAAGTATCAAATCCCGAAAAATCGGGTATTCTTCAAAAATGATTCAAGTATCACTTGAATTTGTGGTGTTTGTTCAGGGCTTGGGTGGCTTCCTTGATGGGAGAGTCCTCAAGCCTGGTTTCAAGCTCCAACCAAGCTTTCTTTGCTGCGTCTGAGAACACTGCCTTCTTGGGACGCCGCTCCAGCTGTTTCGAAGTCAACGGATTGGTTTGTATCTGAAGCTGAATATCGTTTATATTCATGCTCGAATTCTGCAAATGTTGAATCAGGCTGGGTAAAGACTGCCTAAGACGTGTCAAAGCAGCTGGGGTTGACACGAAAATTTTTAGTTTGTCCTTTTTAACGGGTCCCACACTGAATGTAACGCCACGCAAAGATGGCCAAGTGTGAATGATTTTCTCCAGGCGCCGTGATTGCGCTGCCAGGGTAATCAACGAGCTGGTTTGCGGTTCCTGCATCAGGCTCGCCAGGGGTGATAGTGCTGAATGCTTGGTTTTCACCTGGTGTTCTCGCTAAGGCCCGTTAAAGAGTGGGTAAATTCGGTTCGCAACGCGGATTGAGGAGGTTATGCATGCAGTTAATCCTTATGCGGGGTCCTTTTTCTCGCACCAGTGTATTCAGTATCAAGAAAAGCCACATCGTTCTGTTGTCTGTATCCTTGGCCTTATTGGCCGCCAGTTTCACTGCGGCTGGCCTTTATCTGGCCGCCCGATTTGGCGAGGACATTCCTGTTATCCAGGACATAGTATATTCCCGTCAACTGGCCAAGCATCACGTGGCCTCCGAAACAGGCAGTCCCCTTGATGCAATGGCCATTCGTCTGGCTGAAATGCGCGCGCAATTGGCCCGCTTGGATGCGGTCAGTGTCCGTCTGTTGAAATCCAATGGTTTGGACTCGCAAGTGACCTTGACCGAGCAATTGGGGCAGGGCGGGCTGCGGCACAAGGATGAAAAATCCCTGAATTACCGTGAAGTCAAGGCTACGCTGTCTGATGTGGCCAATCAGATCGAGCGCCAGGCCGACGTTTTCAGTGTGATAGATGCCGATCTGCAAACTGCCCGAGTCAAGTTTTTGAGTGTGCCTAACGAGTCCCCATTGTCGGACATCATTGCTGTAAGCAATTTCGGCAACAGAATCGACCCATTTACAGGTCGGCAGGCCAGCCATGAAGGGATTGATTTCATTGCTCCCACCGGTACGCCCATCTTGGCCGCTGCCGCCGGGGTTGTGGTTGATGCCAAGTGGCACCCTGGTTACGGCAATATGATTGAAGTTGAGCACAACAACAAAACCACGACCCGTTATGCGCACGCCTCCAAGTTGCTGGTCAAGCCGGGTGACATCGTGCGTTTGGGCGAAACAATTGCCTTGGTGGGAAGTACCGGGCGCTCTACTGGCCCCCATCTGCATTTTGAGGTGCGTGTAAATGGCATCGCGCAAAACCCCAACAAGTTCCTTGAAAAGCATGGACTTCCCCGTCCAGGCCCTGCCACCATCACCGCCTTGAATGGCTTATTCTCGGAACGCGCTACAGTGCCGCTTGACTAGGCTGCCCGTGCTAAACTTCTAGGCTGTTTTTGGAATCGACCGGACCCAACCCGGTCGATTGACTTTCAGGCCCTCCGGGGTCGAACCAGCCGACATTATGATCACAGACACTCTTAAAAAGCTTTTTGGTAGCCGCAACGAACGGTTGTTGAAAACCTACCGAAAATCCGTCATCCAGATCAACGCGCTTGAGCCGTCAATTCAGGCCTTGAGCGACGACGCTCTGCGTGCCAAGACCGACGAATTCAAGACACGTTTGGCCCAGGGTGAGGCGCTTGATGCCCTGCTGCCAGAGGCCTTTGCTGTTGTTCGTGAGGCCAGTGTGCGCGTATTTGGCATGCGCCATTTTGATGTGCAGTTGATTGGCGGCATGGCCCTGCACCAGGGCAAAATTTCAGAAATGCGCACGGGTGAAGGAAAAACCCTGGTCGCAACGCTGCCGGCTTACCTCAATGCGCTGGAAGGCAAGGGTGTTCACGTCATCACCGTGAACGACTACCTGGCCTCGCGCGATGCGGCCTGGATGGGCAAGCTTTATGGGTTCTTGGGTTTGAGCGTGGGTTGCAACCTGTCGCGCATGCCACATGACCAAAAGCAGTCGGCTTACGCCTCAGACATCACATACGGCACCAACAACGAATTTGGTTTTGACTACCTGCGTGACAACATGGTGTACAGCGTGGGTGAGCGGGTACAGCGCGGCCTGAACTACGCGATTGTCGACGAAGTGGACTCGATTCTGATCGACGAGGCACGCACGCCCTTGATCATCTCGGGTCAGGCAGACGACCACACGGAAATGTACCGCAAGCTGGATGGTCTTCCCAAAAGCTTGGTGCGCATGAAAGAAGAGCAGCGTCCAGGTGAGCCCGAAATTGAAGGCGACTTTTACGTGGATGAGAAAGGTCACCAGATCCAGATGAGTGAGTCCGGCCATGAAAAGGCCGAGCAGATTCTCAGCCAGATGGGTTTGCTGCCTGACGGCGCAAGTCTATATGACGCTGCCAACATTTCCCTGATGCACCATGTCATGGCGGCATTGCGTGCCCACAACCTGTTTCACAAAGACCAGCATTACGTGGTTCAAAACGGTGAAGTCATCATCGTGGATGAGTTCACCGGCCGCCTGATGCCAGGGCGCCGTTGGTCCGATGGTTTGCATCAGGCTGTTGAAGCGAAGGAAGGTGTCCGGATTCAGGCTGAAAATCAGACCCTGGCTTCCATCACATTCCAGAACTACTTCCGGATGTACAAAAAGCTGTCCGGCATGACAGGTACAGCCGACACAGAGGCCTTTGAATTTCAGTCCATTTATGGGCTTGAGACAGTCATTATCCCCACGCACCGTCCTGTCCAGCGCAAAGACGCCCAGGACAAAATCTACAAAAGTGCGCGTGAAAAATACAACGCCATTCTCCAGGACATCAAGGATTGCTACGAACGCGGTCAGCCCGTATTGGTGGGCACCACGTCGATTGAAAACTCGGAGCTGATTGCCACTTTTCTTGAAAAGGAAAAGCTGCCGCACAACGTACTGAACGCCAAGCAACACGAGCGTGAGGCTGAAATTGTGGCCCAGGCAGGTCGCCCAAAGGCGATCACCATCGCCACCAACATGGCAGGTCGGGGTACCGACATTGTGCTGGGTGGCAACCTGGAGCGCGAGCTTGCCGGGATTGAAAACAACCCTGAGATTGACGAAGCCCAGAAGCCTGCACTCATTGAAAAAGCCCGTGCTGAATGGAAACTCAGAAACCAGGCCGTGCTTGAATCGGGTGGTTTGCACATCATTGGTTGCGAGCGCCATGAAAGCCGACGCATTGACAACCAGCTGCGTGGACGTGCCGGCCGCCAGGGCGATGCCGGTTCCTCCCGCTTCTATCTGTCGATGGAAGACCAGTTGCTGCGCATTTTTGCCGGTGACCGCGTTCGCGCCATCATGGAGCGCCTGAAACTGCCAGAAGGCGAGGCCATTGAGGCGGGTATTGTGTCCCGCTCCATCGAGTCAGCACAGCGCAAGGTGGAAGGCCGCAATTTCGACATTCGCAAGCAGTTGCTTGAGTATGACGATGTGTCCAACGAACAGCGCAAGATCATTTACACCCAGCGCAATGAAATTCTGGAATCAGACCAAATTCGCGAAACCATTGGCAATTTGCGTCATGGTGCCCTTGAGGCTGTGTTCCGCGAGTACGTGCCTGAGGAATCAGTCGAAGAACAGTGGGATTTGGCCGGGCTTGAGAACGTTCTGCGCAATGAATATCAGCTGGAAGCACCGCTGGTCAAATGGCTTGAAGACGATGCCAAGAGTTCAGACGAAGACTTCCTGAACCGAGTGTTGCAAATGGCCAGCGAAGTCTACGATGCCAAGGTGCAGTTGGTGGGGCTGGAGTCTTTCTCGAAGTTCGAGAAAACCTTGCTGTTGCAAAGCATTGATACACATTGGCGCGAGCACTTGGCCGCGCTGGATTACTTGCGCCAGGGCATTCACCTGCGCGGTTACGCGCAGAAAAACCCCAAGCAGGAATACAAGCGTGAGGCTTTTGAGCTGTTTGGTGCCCTACTGAACCGGGTTCGCGATGAAGTGGCCAAAGTGCTGTTAACGGTTCGCGTACAGTCGGCCGAGCAGGTGCAGCAGGTTGAGCAGCAGCTTGAAGAGCAGGCCTCTTCGCACTTGGAGAATGCGCAGTACCAGCATCCCGACGCAGAAGGTGATGAAGACACTGCCCAGCCCGAAGACCAGGCCGCAGCGGCTGCCAATGTGCCACGCCGCGTGAGCGAAAAAGTGGGCCGTAATGACCCCTGCCCGTGTGGTTCCGGCAAGAAGTACAAGCAATGCCATGGAAAAATTTCCTGATTTTTTACATCGATAAACCTAGGAGTTGCCTGAAATGCCTGTGAATTTGAATGTGCCTGCCGCTGAGTCCCTGTTTCCCGTTGCTGGTTTGGACATGGGGTATGCCATGGCACACATTCGCAAGCCGAATCGCAAGGACGTTCTGGTGGTTCGCATTGCTGAAGGCAGCAGCGTGTCTGGCGTCTTCACAACAAACAGGTTTTGTGCGGCACCCGTGCAGGTGTGTCAAGCCAACTTGAAAGTGGGCAAGGGCATACGTGCACTGGTCGTGAATACGGGTTGTGCCAATGCAGGTACAGGTGAACGCGGTTTGGCCGATGCACGCGCCACCACTGCCAAAGTGGCGGAGCTGTTGAGTGTGCAGCCCGAGCAGGTACTTGTGTTCTCCACTGGCGTCATTCTGGAAAACCTGCCGATGGATCGCCTGTTGCCCGGAATCGAGCAAGCGGTTGCTGGTCTGGGGCAGGCGAACTGGCTGGATGCTGCAACATCCATCATGACCACCGACACCTTGCCCAAGGCGAGCAGCCGCAAGTTGGCCGTGGGGTCGGGTGAAATTACGATCACTGGTGTGTCAAAGGGCGCCGGCATGATTCGCCCCAATATGGCGACCATGTTGGGTTATCTGGCGACCGATGCGACTATTGCCCAGCCCGTACTGGATCGCTGGACGACTGCCATGGCAGATGCCTCATTCAATCGGATCACCATTGATGGCGACACGTCCACCAATGACAGCTTCGTTGTCATTGCCACGGGGCAAAACAAGGCTGTCAATATTCAGACTGGGCAAGAGCCGGAAGCGGCTCAGGTGTTCGAGGCTTTGAAGGCTGAATCCATCAAGCTGGCGCAGGCCATTGTTCGTGACGGTGAAGGCGCCACCAAGTTCATTACTGTCCAGGTTGAGCAGGCCGGCACAGAAGATGAGGCCTTGAAAGTGGCCTACGCCATTGGTCACTCTCCCTTGGTCAAAACAGCTTTTTTTGCGTCGGACCCCAACCTGGGCCGTATTCTGGCAGCGGTCGGTTATGCCGGCATTGACGACCTGGATCAAACCCGAATACAGCTTTACCTGGGCGATGTGTATGTGGCTCAAAATGGCGGACGCCACCCCGATTACCGTGAAGAGCAGGGTCAAGCTGTAATGAATGATGCCGAAATCAACGTGCGTGTTCAGCTTGGCCGGGGCTCGGCCTCCACCACAGTGTGGACCACGGATTTCTCTCATGAATACGTGACCATCAACGCCGACTATCGCAGTTGATTCGGTCATTGATACCATGAGCACGCAGAACAACAACCAGCACCACAGCGAGCAAAAGAGCGAAACTCAGGCCATTCTCGAGCAGCTCAGCCGCATTGCGCAGGCCCTCGAGCAGGGGGTGATGAAAGCCCCCAACGACTGGAACGCCTCCACGGCTTTTCGCCTTCATCATCGGGCGGGCCAACTGCGCCTGGAGCCAGTAAAAACAGTTGAATCGCTGGATGCGGCGGTGCTCAAGAATATCGGTCCCCAGCTCGACAAGGTGGATCAGAATACCCACCAGTTCGTGAAAGGCCTGCCGGCCAACAACGTGCTGTTGACGGGTGCTCGGGGTACGGGCAAGTCAAGCCTGGTGAGGGCCATGTTAAGTCGCTATGCGGCCCAAGGGCTGCGATTGATTGAGGTGGACAAGTCCGACTTGCTGTTTCTGCAAGACGTGGTCGATCTGGTCAACGGACGCCCCGAGCGCTTCATCGTGTTTTGCGATGACCTGTCGTTTGAAGACGGCGAAGCGGGTTACAAAGCACTGAAAAGCGTACTGGATGGATCCATTGCCGGTACATCCGACAATGTGCTGATTTACGCTACATCGAACCGCCGTCATTTGCTGCCGCAAATGATGAAAGACAACTTGCAAACCCAGCACCTGGACAATGGTGAAATTCGTCCAGCCGAGGGCATCGAAGAAAAAGTGTCCCTGTCGGACCGTTTCGGGGTCTGGGTGTCATTTCATGCTTTCAACCAGGACGAATACCTGGCCGCGGTGCAAGTGTGGCTGGCCCATTTCAACATGCCCTATACCGACGAGGCGCGACACATTGCCTTGCGCTGGACCATCGAGCGAGGAAGCCGCAGTGGCCGACTGGCCTATCAATTCGCCAAGCACTGGGCTGGCATCAAAGGCTTGTGAGTGTAGTTGTGAACAGTGTTGTAAAGCCCCGCATTGATGTGGCCGTTGCTGTGGTGTTCAATACCCGTGGGCAAGTGCTTTGGGCCTGCCGCCCGGAAGGCAAACCTTACGCGGGCTACTGGGAGTTCCCTGGCGGTAAGGTGGAGGCCGATGAGGGCGTCTGGCGTGCCCTTGTCCGTGAACTCAAGGAAGAGTTGGATATCACCGCCACCCAAGGTGGCCCGTGGTTTCTGATTGAACACGATTATGAACACGCCAACGTGCGCTTGCACCTGTACCGCGTATGGGCATTTGAAGGTGATCCCAGGCCGCTGGAAAAGCAGGCCTTTACTTGGGCAAGCCTGGACAGTTCGGACCTTTCCCCTATTTTGCCCGCCACAGAGCCATTGCTTCCCAAGCTGGCGCAGCCCGTTCTGATGGCCTTGAGCAGTTATGGTGAAAATTTTGAGGCCTGTGCAAACCGCCTAGAGCGCGCTTTGGAAGGCCTTCACACCCCAGTCTATGTCCAGTTTCGAGAAAAAGCCTTGAAGGGCGATGCTCTGATTCGTGCGTACGAACACTGTTATGCGTTGTGCCAAAAAACCGGTCAGACCATGTTGCTGAATTCGGAAACCTGGTTGAGCTTGCGCGAAAGTCTTGACGCTTTGCCCTGTCCTCTGCATTTGACAGAAGCTCATCTGCATTCCGGTGAGTTCGCGAATTTGCAATGCTTGGGCGCCTCCGTTCACAGCGCCGCTTCCTTGGCGACGGCGCATGACCGTGGGCTTGCTTATGCCGTGCTGGGCGCAGTTCAAGCCACGGCTTCGCATCCGGGTCAATCTGGAATGGGGTGGTCACAGTTTCAGGTGCTTGCCCAGGCAGCGCGCTTGCCGGTTTTTGCAATTGGCGGGCTGGCCAGTTCAGACCTGCGGATGGCGCAACAGCATGGTGCGCATGGCGTGGCCATGTTGAGTCAGTTCAAGTGACATCAAAGGGAATTAGTCAGTAAAGCCCAAGCTCGCACCGAGGGTAAGAATTACAGATTGCAAAGGCGAATCTTCAGTTCGATTGGGTCCAGATAAGGGTTGTTTTTGCTTACCCCGTTTGCATTTGGAATATTGAATCGAATCCAAAGCATGTACTTGTTGGCACTAAATTCCGGTACCACTTCAAGTTCGTTAGGCAGGTCCACTCGCAGCAACTGAAACGACTTTCCGCTCATTTGCTGGGTGTAGTTGCCCTGTTCGGCAACGACTACATTCATTTCGCCGCTGTGTCGCAGAATTTTCAATACCAGCGCAATGGCTTTGGCCAAGGGGCGCATGGGCTCAAACCAGTTGTCGATGTCTTGCCGGCGTGCATGCGCACTTCTGGATTGCCAGCGGTGATAACCGGGCAGATCAAACTCGCAAACGCCACCAGGAATGGTGCAGCGACTGCGAATGATCATCAGGAATTCATTGTCTCGAAGGTGGTAGCCCAGGCGACCATTGCACTGGTTTAGCTGAGTCGACGCGGTATCAATGCTGGCCAGTGTGTCTTCCAGCATGTGTCTGTCCACACCGGGGTGGCCGCGGAATTGGGCCAGTGACGCACCTTGCCGTTCCAGTTCTTGAAGCAGGTCGCTTTTCAAGTCGGCGCGGGAGCCCACTTCAATAATTTCGAACAGCGTCAGCAAGGCCGTGTGGTGATCCAGTCGGTGATCACGTGCTACGAAGAACATGAACTTTGCGAACAAATCTTCCAGCCGTAAAAGCGTACGAATTCTCTCATTGAGCGGAAACTCGTAGGTGGTGAATTGGCTGACCTGCTGGGGGGTCTGTCGATCGTCTGTAACTTGAGTCACTGAGGCGTCGCAATTAAAAAGAAAGGCATGTGTGATTGTGGCGCACCTGTACTTTTCTTGCAAACGACATGCTCATTTTTTGGCCTTTTTTATCAGCTTTTCATGCAGAACATCAATTTTTTCAATAAGCGTGGGCAAGTCGCCCGTGTTTTCAATTACATGGTCTGCGCCCTGAATACGAACTTCACGGCTGGCCTGGTTGTTGATCACCGCGCGAACCTGCGTTTCCGGCCAACCATTGCGTTGAATCACTCGCGCAACCTGCTGATCAATCGGGCAGTCCACCACCACAATGGCGTCCATCAATTCTCCCCAGCCGCCCTTCTCGAAAAGCAGCGGGACCACCACGACAAAGTAATGCGAAGCGCCTTGCCCAAGTTCGCGTTGAACTTCTTCCCGAATTTTCGGGTGCAGGATTTTTTCCAGCGCCACACGCTGTTCCGGGTTTTTGAATACAAGCGCCCGCATGTGGTCTCTGTTCATGCTGCCATTGGGCAGCACGGCTTGATCACCAAATGCGCGGCGAATACTGGCGATCGCCAAGCCACCGGTTTGTGTCAAGCTGTGCGCAATTTCATCGGTGTCGATGACTGTTGCCCCCAATTCTTTCAGGCGATTCGACACTGCAGTTTTTCCCGAGCCGATGCCGCCGGTCAACCCCACCACCAATTCGTCCGGTTTTCTAAAAGCCTTGTGCATGGTGTATCAAATCCAGCGCATCAAATCAAAGCCCGCCATCCAGGCAAATGCCCCTGCGACAAGGCAGGGTCCAAATGGAAAAGCATCAGTTTTTTTCTTGCCGCGAATGGTCTGAATAATCAAGCCGAACACAATGCCAAAGACCGAGGCAAAAAACACCACGCTGAACAACGAGCCAACTCCTAGCCAAGCGCCGATGGCTGCAAGCAGCTTGAAGTCGCCGTAGCCCATTCCTTCTTTGCCGGTGAACAGTTTGAATGCCTGGTAAATGAACCACAACACCAGGTAACCCAAGGCTGCACCCGACACAGAACTTTCCAGTGGAACGTGGCCACCCAGCAGGCTGAATAAAAGGCCCGCCCACATCAAGGGCAAGGTCAGGCTATCAGGTAGCAGGTAAGTGTCAAGGTCAATCACGGCGAGCACCAACAGGCAAGCAGCAAAGGCCATCAAGGCCAGGCCTGAAAGCCCGGGTGGTTGTGTGTAAGCCACGGCTGCAAACAGGGCGGCACACAGCAATTCAACAATCGGGTAGCGCCATGACACGGCGCTTTGGCAATGGCCACATTTTCCACGAAGCAACAGGAACGACAACACCGGAATGTTGTGCCATGCTTTCAACGGCGTTTTGCAGGCCGGGCAATGCGAGGCAGGCAGCCACAGGTTGAACCGTGGAAGTTCTTCCGGCTCGCGGCCTTGGGCTTCGGCCAGGTCTGAGTCCCATTCGCGTTGCATCATGATGGGCAGCCGGTAGGCCACCACGTTCAAGAATGATCCCGTACAAAGTCCCAGCAAAATGCAAAGGATCAACCAGTGCATGGGGTCCATGCTGTTCAGCGCTGTCAAACAATGCCTCCAATGTTGAAAATCGGCATGTACATTCCCACAATCAGTACACCCACCAATACCCCGATCACGCACATGATCATGGGCTCCATCACCGTGGACAGGGTGTCGACCTTGTCATCCAAGTTGGTTTCGTATTGATTGGCCAATCGCTCAAGCATAGCGTCCATTCGCCCGGATTCTTCCCCGATGCGTATCATCTGAATGGATTCTGGTGGAAAAATCTGGCTCTTTTCCATGCTGTCCGATACCCGCGCTCCTGAAGCCACGGCCTGTCTAATCTCCAGTGTGGCATTTTGAAACGAGTCAATTTGCGCAACACCCGCGACAGATTCCAGCGCAGATGTAATGGGCACGCCCGAGGCGCTTAGGGTAGCAAATGTGCGGGTCCACCGGGCGTGAACTGCAGTTTTCATCAGGTCGCCTATGAAGGGGATCTTGAGCAGCAGCACATCGGCCGCATTGCGGAACTTCAGGTTCTTGCGATAAGCCTGAAACAGGCTGTAAGCCGCAAGCCCGACTGCACCCAGCAGCAACAGCCCGTGGGCTTGAAGGAAGTCGGATGCGGCCAGCAACATCAGGGTCAGGGCGGGCAGCTCTGCTTCAAACTGGCTGTACACCGATTTGAATGAGGGCAGCACAAACAGCAACATACCCAGCGTGACCGCTATGGCCACCAGCACCACGATCGACGGGTACACCATGGCCTTGCGCACCTTTTGTCGAATGCGAAGACTTTTCTCGATGTGGGTGGCAAGGCGGCCCAGCGCAGTGTCCAGCTCGCCCGCATTTTCTCCTGCTGACAAGGTGTTGCAAAACAGGGTGTCGAAACAGCGGGGGTGTTTGCGCATGGATTCGCTCAGTTTCAAGCCACTTTCCACGTCAGCTCGAATGGCGCGAACAACGCTTTGCATGTTGCGTTTGGATTTGCTGGTCATCCCGCCGGATATCAAACCCAGGCTTTGGCCCAAGGGAACGCCCGATTGGATCATGACCGCCAACTGGCGTACGAATGAAGCCACTACGGCCAGCTTGATCTTTCCGGTGCCGTTTCCCCTGGATTTTTTCAGGGATTCTGCCTTCACGCCCTGCCTGCTCAGCAGGTAACGGGCGTGGTCGGCTGATTTGGCGCGAATTTCTCCGGACCTGGCTTTTCGGTTGGTGCCTCGCGCTTTCTCAGTCCAAAAGAACAACATTTCCCCGGTTTGGGGTTTGTCTCGAAAGTTAGCACTCATGGCCCGCCCGCAATCAAAGTTAATCGGTCTTTGTCGCGCTCAGGATTTCCTCAATGCTGGTGGTGCCCTGGCGAATTTTCGCCAGGCCTGATTCACTCATGCTGGCCACGCCTTCCTGTCGGGCCAGTTTTTCCATGTCCAGCGCTGATCCGCCAGAAATGATCAATTCCTGCATGGCCTCCGACACGGGCATGACTTCATAAATCCCGGTTCGACCTGCATATCCTGTCCCATTGCAGGTCTCGCAGCCCACCGCACAGAAGGGTGTCCAATCCTCCTGGGGGACCTGGTTGATCAGGCCGGTGCGCGCCAGTGCCTGAATGCCCTGCGGGTGGGGGGCCTTGCAGCTGCAGAGTTTGCGCACCAGGCGCTGGGCAATGATCAGGCTGACCGAAGATGCAATGTTGAAGGTTTCCACACCCATGTTTTTCAGGCGGATGATGGAAGAAACGGCATCATTGGTGTGCAGCGTGGACAGCACCTTGTGGCCAGTCTGAGACGCCTTGATGGAAATGTCCGCAGTTTCCAGGTCCCGAATCTCGCCGACCATGATGACGTCGGGGTCTTGCCGCAGCAAAGCGCGCAAGGCTTTTGCAAACGTCAATCC
>JAIXTE010000023.1 GCA_027484315.1 Burkholderiales bacterium
AAAAGGGAAGTACAGGCTTTCTGGCGGAAGCAGGGCATGCGGCTTTGCGAACCAAAGCGTGCGAGATTGCGAACCAATGCATGCTTCGATTTCCGCCGAGCCCTGCATTGAATCACATTCAGGCCACCGGCTTGACCTTCGCCGCAGCCCGCTTGGCTTTCGCCCGCGCTTCCTCGACATCCACATCGCGTGCCAAAGCCACACCCATTCTGCGTTTCAGGAACGATTCGGGTTTGCCAAACAAACGCAGGTCAGTGCCTGGCTCGGACAAAGCATCGGCAAGGCCTTCAAATGCAATGCCTTCCCTGTCCATACCGCCATAAATTACGGCACTGGCTCCTGGTGTTTTCAAGCTGGTGTCCACAGGCAGACCAAGAATGGCGCGGGCATGCAATTCGAACTCGTTTTGCCATTGGGTAATCATGGTGACCATGCCGGTGTCATGCGGGCGTGGGCTGACTTCTGAAAACCAGACCTCGTCGCCATTGACAAACATTTCCACGCCAAACAAACCAGTGCCACCCAAAGCCGTGGTCACCAGGTCAGCCATGCGCTTTGCTTCATTCAAAGCCTTGGGGCTCATGGCCTGCGGTTGCCAGCTTTCCACGTAATCACCGCTGACTTGTATGTGGCCAACCGGTTCACAGTAACTTGTGTCAATGGCGCCTGTTTGCGGATTGCGGCTGCGCACAGTCAACAGGGTAATCTCATATTCAAACCGCACCAACGATTCAACAATCACGCGGCCCGAGTTTACGCGCCCAGCGCTTGCTGCGTAGTCCCAGGCTGCTTCAAGTTCTTCGGGTGAATCGACCTTGGACTGGCCTTTGCCCGAAGACGACATGACTGGTTTGATAATGCAGGGGTAACCAATTGGCTCGCGACCATCAAGACCCTGTTCAGTGGCCTTGCGCAAGGTGTCCAGGTCGTCTGCAAAAGCATACCTTGAACAACTCAAGCCCAGATCCTCTGCAGCAAGCCTGCGAATGCCTTCACGGTTCATGGTGAGCCAGGCTGCATTGGCTGTGGGTACCACACGGACCAAACCGTCGGCTTCCAGTTCTTTCAATGCAGGGGTGGCGATGGCCTCGATCTCCGGTACCACAATGTGCGGTTTTTCCTGCAATATCAGGGCCTTCAAAGCGCTTGGGTTGGTCATGTCAATGACATGAAACTTGTGCGCAACCTGATGTCCTGGTGCATTGGCATAGCGGTCCACCGCGATAACCTCCACACCCAATCTTTGAAAGGCAATAATGACTTCCTTGCCCAGCTCGCCGCTGCCCAGCAACATGACTTTCAGGGCATTGGATGTCAAAGGAGTTCCAATGCGTGTTGGAAAAGAAATTTTGGTCATGAACAGCTCACAAATTCGAATTAATCAATTGATGGATTCTGGGGTGTCGTGCTGGTGGGCATGGGAAGCTTCATCAAAAAACACGACCAACAACACCAGCAACACGGGGCCGATAATCAAGCCGACAATGCCCATGGTGATCACGCCACCAAACACGCCGAACAACACAGCCAAAAAAGGCAGATGTGTTCCGCCTTGAATCAACAGGGGCCGAACCAGGTAGTCCGCCACCAGCACCACCAGCATACCGGCGATGACCAGCACCATGGCTTCTGCGCCATTGCCGTTCAAGAACAAAATCATACCCAAAATTGCGAGTAATCCGGGCGCTGCCATGGGGATAAACGCAATCAATGCAGCCACTGTGCCGAGCAACACGGGGGCGTACACACCGCAGCCAGCAAAAAGAAGGGAAAGTATGACCGCTTCCGCAAAGCTCACAATCACCAGTCCGTTGACTGCGGCACGCAAGGCTGGGGGCATGTGGGACACATAGGGCTTCCATCGCTGTCCCAACCAGTCAGTACCAATGCGGTTCATTCGTATGCTGATGGACGACCCATCCCGGTACAAAAAGAAAAGCACCCACAGGGCAAAAAACAGGGTGGCTACCCGGCCAAGAAGTTCGAGCAATATTGCGGATGCCGTGCCTTGCACGTCGCCAAGTCGTTGGGTCAGGGTGTCTCGAAGCAGTCCAGATATCTGCTTGGGTACACTGAGGTATTCTCTCCAGCTGGCTACAAGCAAGTCGCCAAGCAATGGGATTTTTGGCAGCCAGGCCGGAACTGCAACGCCGGAATCGTCAGCCTGTCGAAGGAAGTTGGTGATTTCGAGTACGTCCTGCACCATGAACACGATCAGACCGATCATCGGCCCAACCAGCAGGAATGCAACCACAAGCGTGGTCAGAAAAGCTGCGCCATTGGGCTTGCCCGGAAAACGGCCGCGAATACGACAATGCAATGGCCAGAAAGCAGTCGCGATGATTGCGGCCCAAAGTATTGCGAGCAAAAATGGCGACAACACCACAGCGGCCCCCACCAGGATCAGGACTGTAAACAGTGTGCTGATCAGGGACTTCGGTTGTTTCAGGTGTTCTGCCATGTCAGCCAGTGAAGCGTTGTGCGCGTTACTTGAACGCAAGTTTGTGGTTCAATCATTGTAACAACGCCTGAATTGCAAACAGATTGTTTTGTGGTCCGGCAAACACGCATGTCGAATTGCTGTCACTTAAACACCACCTTTATTCTTTTTTCATGAGAAAGCGAATGAAATTACTGAACTCCTTGCCAATCGTTATTCTTGGATCAAGTTTTGCATTGTTTCAACCGGGGGCTGCCCATGCAGACCTGTGTGAAAAAACACCGGCTGTGAACCTGAACGCAGTCAGCAGCGAAGAAGTAGACAACGACATGGTTAGGCTGAATTGGCAGGTCCAGATACAAGCCGCCACAGCCAACGAGGCCATGAGCGCAATCAATTCTGTGCTTGAAAGGTCGATTGCAAACCTGTCGAAGAACAAGGACATCAGCAAGCTGAAGAACAACCTTCAGACTTATCCGCAGTATGGCGAAAACCAGATCATCCAGACTTGGCAAGGTGTGGGTTCTCTGACATTCGAAATGCCCGTGCAAGCCTTGAAAAACCAGAAGGTCTTGAATGTTGCAGAAGGTTTGACCTTGAGCAACCTCGAGTACTTTCCAAGTGATTCACGCATTGAAAAAAGTCGTGAAAAACTGCTTGAGCTGGCCATGAAAGAATTTCAGAACAAGGCCCAGGTGGTCACGAAAGGCTTTGGAAAGACTGCTTACACCTTGGGTGAAGTGTCGATCAATGATGAAAACCAGTCATCACCAGGCTACCCACGCATGTACGCGGCTGCCGCTGACATGCGTAGCAAGGGCATGGAGGTTGCGCCTGCGGCTGGTTCAAGCCGCGTGAGCGTATCGGTCAATGGGCGCGTTTGTTTGAAGCCGTAAATGGAATCACCCGTGCACTGGGTTGCGCGGGTGAATTGTCTTCTACAGCAGACATGTTTTCTTGAGCAGTTGTATTGGCATTCACCAAGCGCAAGCCGTTCTGTTTCAGCGGGGCAGGGGAAAGTTCCCGCTCCAGGATTTCAACTTGTTCACGCAATTTGCCAAACGATTCCCACATCAGCTTAGACGATTCCATGGCGGCCTGAAGCGGACTTTTTGAGCGTTGACGGATCATACGTATTCTAAACAGTGTTTGCTCCAGGGCTTGCCTGGCTTCCGGGTCAACACTGGCCACATAGCCTTCCAGCACCGCTTCTCGACGCTGTTCGAAGGCATCGGGGTCCACCTGGTACAAATCAGCCCATTCCTTGAAGTCAAAATTGGTCATGTCTGCTCCCTGGTTTGTTCGATCAGCCCTGCCACATTGGCATCCGGGTCATCAGAACCCATCAAAAACGCATGCACTGCCTTTTGCAGGGTTCTTAAACGTACAGTTTTTAGGTTAAGCTCATGCCTTAGAGCTTCGTTCTCTTCCATGAGTCTGTCAACCAGCGCAAGAGTTTCAAATTTCTTCCCGAGGTTTTCTACCTGCTTGACTTCAACGTTCGAATGATGACCCATGATGACTAGATGTGTTGCTGTTCAATGTTGTACTGCCAAAGTTGGCAATTGGTTTTAGTAAAACTCTTCAGTCACTACAATTTACAAATACGACAACATGCCGATCACACGCAGCCCGATGCTTCTGTTTAGATTAATCTGTTCATGCGCCCTGATTGCCCCTGCATTCACTGCGCAGGCAGCTGACATCAGCCTTAGCCGATGTGAACAAAGCTTCGGCAAAGAAGCAGCGATCAACACGATAGAAACCTGTCGCCTGGAATTGACCAATCCGCAGACCACTGCAAAGCGAATTGCAATTCTTGAAACACTGGGCAAAGTGTATTTGTCCCAAAACGAGTCTGACCTGGCGATTACTACGTGGAACGAGGCAAGCCAATATGTGCGTCCCGGCCGTGAAGATGCAGCATCAGCAGAAACTTGGACCCGCTTGCAGGTCTTGATGGCCCAAACCCTGGTCCAAGCCGAGCAAGCACAGAAGGCCGAGGCGCATTTGAACAAGACCTTGAGCACGGTTGAACAATCCATCGGGCGCTATTCACTGCCTGCGGGAATGGTCCA
The DNA here is from genome assembly GCA_027484315.1 of Burkholderiales bacterium. Taxonomy (GTDB): domain Bacteria; phylum Pseudomonadota; class Gammaproteobacteria; order Burkholderiales; family Burkholderiaceae_B; genus Limnobacter. The sequence goes on from JAIXTE010000023.1 coordinate 4,519, forward strand.
GGATGCCTTGGGAACATTTTATGCACTGCAGGTAAAGGCCGATGAGGCCGAAACTGCTTTCAAACGTTCAAGAATTGTCTACGAAATTCGATTGGGAAAAACCCACCCGAGAACGCTGGAAACGCGCATGAACCATGCTGTGGGTCTTCTGGATATGGGCCGTGAAACGGAAGCTCAAGAGCAGTTTCAGGTACTTGCAGAGATCATCAACGCCTCACCAGCCTACAAAAACGAGCCAATTCGAGCGGAAGTGCTGACATTCCTGGGCACCTTGCAAATGCGAAGCGACAAATTGCTCGATGCCGCCAACAATTATCAGGCTGCATTTGAGGTTCGACAGGCCGCATTTGGACCCAATGACATTCGAACGAGTCAGTCACTCAACAATCTGGGTGTTGTGCTGTACAGGGCAGGGGACCTGAAGCGCGCCGAGGTGGCGTTAAGCAAGGCCTATGTCATCAGAAGCGATGCCTTGGGTGGCCAAGATCCCCTGACACTGAGCACACAGAAGAACTTGCAGGCTGTTATTGCGGCTCAAAATGCTGCACGGAACGCGACAAAAAACAGCCCTGCAAAGATCAATTAAAGCATTTAACCTTTCGCACTGCGAACAAGCTTGCGATTGGCTTTGAATGACTTGAATTCATACACGGCAACCAATGCCACTGCAGAGAACAGGCAGCCTATGGCAGCCAGAATGCTTGGGCTTGCAGCTTCGTAGTTGATGTAGTCAACCAATCCGTGAACCAACATGGCCGCAGCGATCAACATCAGAACCAATACACCTGGGTAGGAGCGAAGAGCTTTCATACGACACCTCTTGAAAATTTTACTGCGTTAATTACTGACCTCCAAGTCAGTAATCACACTTTATCATTGAGTAATGTCAAGGATTGGAGCTCTGCTTCTAACGTTGTTTAAAGCACAACTTTGTTGCAACAAGTCTGAAAATACTTATTTTGTCCTTTTAAAACAAACCAGTAGGAATAACAGACCCAAAAGCCCATACAGCTGAAGGGCACCCCCACCCCCACCTGAAGAAGATCCTCCACCCGCAGGGGGCGAATCAGAACCATCGAGCACGACATTCCCGACTGGAGAGGAGGGCAGACCGATGCCACTGCTGGCCCCGTTAATCAGTGGCGACAACAGACTGGCCAGCAGCGTAGGGGAGGTTGCCCCAGGGTTTTGAACCACAATCGACGCAATTGCGGTTCGGCCGTTGGCGACCTGTGCACGCAAATCAAAGCCCAATACGCCAGCAGGTGCGGCCACTTCAACTGTAAGACCAGTCGAGCTCAGGACAGGATCAGGGGCAGAACTGTCTGATTTCACAATATTGATCAAATCGAATGACACTGCTGCCACTTCTTGACCAGTGGAATCAAGAGAACCTTCGGCTGAAAAAACACCTGATGAACCCGGAGCGATGACATTGCCTGAAATGGAAAACAGATTGGTCAGACCACCAGGTGCCGCACCACTGACAAGCCTGAACACATCAAGCATACCGGCCCCACATAAAGCAGTGGTGCAATTGCATTCCACTCCTGGCCTGTCGACACTGCAAACCTGCCGATTGGAAAATGACAGAAAGGGGCGGGCAGTGCTCTTCAACAATGCCTCCACCGACGCCACACTTGCAGAAGGGTTAACGGACCAGTACAGCGAGGCTGAACCTGCAACCAGGGGCGCCGAAAAACTGGTGCCAATCTTGGTGTTGTAGGTGTTGGTTAACGCAGATGCAACACCTGTGTTGGAAGCACTCCAGATCGGAAATGCCGCGTCGCCGCCCGGCGCAAACAACTGAATGCTGGACCCATAGTTGCTGTAATTGGCTTTTAAGCCCTGTTGATCAAGCGCACCCACCCCAAAAGCACCGGGGCAGTTGGCTGGGGAATCCACAGAACCGCCATCATTGCCTGAAGCGACCACAACCAAAGCACCGGCCTGGCGGGCAGCAGCCACTGCGGCACCTTCAATTGCCCCCACGCATTCGCCTTCAGCACCCAGACTCAGATTGATGACCTTGGCTGGAAAAGGGTTGTTGGGCACACCCGGCACATTCAGGCCAGCCGCCCAGCGTATCCCGTCTGCCAGGTCAGTTGAAAAGCCGCCGCATTTTCCAAGCACACGCACTGGCAATACAACCGCATTCCAGTTCACAGGAAATATACCTTCGGAGACAATCGGGTTGCCAGCCAGTAAACCGGATACAAATGAGCCGTGCCAACTGGACTGGCTAACAGCACCGCAGGCCGGGTCAAACAACAAATCGGCAGGCGTGACACCATCGCCTGGGTCAGTAGGGTCTGCATCCCGGTCAGAACCACTTGAACCTTGTCCGTCAGCACCGATAAAAGGATCTGCCACAAAATCATAACCAGCGAGCAAATGCCCTTGAAGCATGGGGTGAGAGGGCAGTACACCGGTATCAAGTACAGCCACCACGGTAGGCGCTGTTCCATGAAAATTGGTCCACAATGCAGCGGAATTCATGGAGGCGGGTTGGGTTGACACTGCTTGATGAAACCAGGAACGGCTTTGACGAGAAGGGTCGAGACCATTGAGCAGACCAATCAGCGGCGACTGCGCACGCAAGCGAATTCGTCGGTCCAGGGCGACAGATTCAACACGTGGGTCTGATTCAAGCCTTTGCCGAACCTGCTCCATATTCTCAGTCGAACCCTTTGGCAACACCACAATGGCTCCCTGATTACCAAAGCCACGAACCATCGTGAACTGGCGTTTGTGAACCCTCGAAAGCTCATTCACCAATGCGCCAATTTCCTGTTGCTTTTGCAAGGCTGAAAGTCGGGTTTGACGGGCATTTTCCTGAGCGGACTGACTTTGTTTGAATTGAATAACCCATCGTTCAGAAGCCTTTGCGGTTGTGACGGAGAACAAGCACACCAAAGCAAACACAAAAACCAATCGATTGCGGGTTAAAAACATGAGAAAAGCCTGAAGAAGATTGAATCGGGGTATTGAAATGATACCTAGACAGGTGGCGGGTGGATTCATGCAAACCGGTAGTATTTGCCGGTCCTTGTTCGTTCTGCTGGAAAAAGCCGGCAGAGGGTGCCCATTCGAGTGGGTTTTAAAGCTGATATTTATATTAGTTTACATAATACAAATTATG
>JAIXTE010000110.1 GCA_027484315.1 Burkholderiales bacterium
CCAGCAACACGCCCGCCAGCAACAGCCAGTTCACAGCAGGCATGTAGATTTGCCCAGACTCCTTTGCAGAGGTGTAATGTATTTTCATGCGGGGCAGAAAGCCCAGTTGAATGGCTTGCTTGCTCATTGAATACGCGCCGGAAATCACCGCCTGCGAGGCGATAATTGCTGCCATCGTGGCCAGACACAACGCAGGAATAACCCAGGTTTCAGGAAATGATCGATAAAACGGATTCTCTATCGCTGTGGGGTCTGCAATCAGCAACGCCCCCTGCCCAAGATAATTCAGAGCCAGGCATGGAAACACCAGAAAAGTCCAGGCCAGTCGAATCGGTTTTTTTCCGAAATGGCCCATGTCGGCATACAAGGCCTCAGCGCCAGTCAAGGCCAGCACAATCGCACCAAAAGCGGCAAACAGGGCCCAACCCCGTTCCATGACAAACTGAATCCCGTGAAGCGGGTTCAAGGCGTGCAGAATTTCGGGGGCAGTGACGATGTTGAGAACACCTACAACACCAAGCACCAGGAACCACAACACGATGATGGGTCCGAAATACTTGCCCACCACCGACGTGCCGTGCCTTTGAACAGCGAACAAACCAATCAGGATCACCACACTGAGCGGGATGATGTACGGGGTCAATGTTGGGGTAATCAAGGTGAGCCCTTCCATGGCACCCAACACTGAAATGGCTGGGGTGATCACGCTGTCGCCATAGAACAGGGTGGCTCCAAACACACCGATCAACAACAAGGCCCTTTTCAATCGAGGGTTTGCGCGCACAGCTTCGGAAGCCAGCGCCGTCAAGGCGAGACCACCGCCCTCTCCGTTGTTGTCTGCCTTCAAAATCAGAATGACGTATTTCAGGGTGACGACCAACATCAAAGCCCAGAAAATAACAGAAATAGCGCCCGTCAAACTCTCGGGGTTCAACGGCACACCCGTGTTTTCCCCAAAAACCTCTTTGACCGTATACAGGGGGCTGGTACCGATGTCGCCATACACAACGCCAATTGCACCCAGTGTCAAGGCGGCCAAGCCTGCCTTGTGTGATCCGTTCAAATCTGTGTTGCCTGTCATCCTGTTGCTCGCATAGTCATCACAAACTGCAGGATGCACCAGGGCGTATCAGGAAGTTATAAGGAAACCTTTGGGGAGTACTTGTCGCTCATTCAGCCGCCAACATTCGGTAGCCCACGCCAGTTTCCGTCAGAATAAAATGGGGATCCGCCGGGTTGGCCTCGATTTTTGCCCTCAACTGGCCGACATACAAACGGGTGTAATGGGTGTGCTCAAGATACTCGGGACCCCACACATCCGTTAACAACTGACGATGCGAAACGGCCTGCCCCGCAGTTCTCACCAAGCGGGCCAACAATTCGTATTCGGTGGGGGTCAATTTCACAGCCTGGCCATTCAACAGAATTTCCCGCTTTACCAAATCAACATGAAGGCCATCCCGTTCATACAGCAGTGTTGCTGGCTGGGCCAGGTTTCCCCTGTAACGAAGGGCTACACGAATGCGTGCCAACAACTCGCCCACGCTGAAAGGCTTTACAAGGTAATCGTCGGCACCCGCATCCAGCAGTTTGATCTTGCTCTCCTCTTCTGGCCGTGCAGAAATCACGATCACAGGGATGTGACTCGCTTTTCTGGCGACATCCAGAAAACTGTAACCATCGCCATCGGGCAAGCCCAGATCCAGCAAAATCAGGTCAAAGGGCTGGCTATTGTGCGGATTGTTGGGCTGAATAGCGGAATGATTGGCCAACAAGGCTCGCGCCTCGGACAAACTGGCAGCGCTGACCACTGCATGCCCTTCCGTCGTCAGTGCTGTACGCAACGCACGGCCCAATTCACGGTCGTCTTCTATCAATAAGATTCGAACAGCCATATCGTGGTTTACTTTTTGTTGACAGCAACTGGCAAACAGAACGTGGCCAATGTTCCTGATTCAGGCCCGTGGGAAAAATCAAGTCGTCCGTGATGTATCTCGGCTACAGCATTGCACAGCTGAAGACCAATTCCCATGCCCCGGAATTGATCTCCCTGACTCGGTATCACGGTCTGCATGCCCCTGCCATGATCAGACACCCGGAAGCAGACTTCATCTTGACCAAGCAACACCTTTAACGAAACACTGTCTGGCGCACCCGAATGCCGCATGGCATTGTCAATCAGGTTATCAAGCAACTGCTCAACAAGCACCATGTTGCAGTGTACCAATGGCAAGCCCACATCCACCTCAACCTTGGGCAAGTGTATCGGCTTGCGCTTTCTCAAGCGTTGGAATACCGATGCAACCATGTCCTCCACCGCTTCGTCCTGCATGGGGACCAGAACCTGATCGCCGCTCAGGCGCGCGAGTGTCAACGTGTTGTCAGTCAAGCGAGTGACCTGTTGAGATTCCGCATGAATCAGATCGGCGTAATGACGAACCTCTTCTTTCGACAAGCGGTCACCCTGTTCAAGCAACGCAGTTGCGGAAGTCATGATGCTGGCCAGGGGCGTGCGTTGGTCGTGCGCAATCGAGGTCAAAAAAAGGCTGCGTGTTTTCTGGTTGGTGGCCAGTTCACGCGCCTGTTGCACCCGGTGCATGCTGTCATGCCGCTCGCAGGCCAGTCCCATTTGGTCTAGAAGCGCTTGAACATCACGAACCCAAGAGGCCTCCAGTAAATCTGCGCGATTGCCAACAATCAGGCACACCCCGTAGGCTCGCGACTTTCCACGTATTGGCAGATAAAGGTCATCCAGATTTTCATATCGCCCGGTACCACAACCCAAGGACTTGTTGTCTTGAAGGCAAGCAACAACCCCTTCTTGCTGAGTCGAATTGGTCTTGAATGTGTGTGGATACTCCAGCGCCTGAAACCCCAAGACAATCGCAGGTTGATTGAACCCCACGCCACCGACAAGTCCGGTAATCAGTTCATGTAGAACAGGCAGAAGCGTATGCGGATTGTCCACTTCACGAAGTTTCTCACTCCAGCGCATCAACTGCACAGTGCGACGAGCCAGTCTGCGCTCTCGCTCTGCAATCTGTTTCTGACGCCTGAGCAGGTAAGTGATGAGCCAGGAAACCCCCATCACTGTAATCAGGAGAATGCCGTGTTCATGCAGGTCCACATGAAATGTATGCACGGGTGGCACCATTTCATAATTGAACATCATCACGGCAAGCGCGCTGAGTGCCAGAGACCAGCCCAAAGGCATCAGCAATGAATAGATGGACGACACCAGGATGAGCAGCACAGGTGCGCTGCTTAAGGAAAGCAAACCTTGGGGGTACTTGATAAGCAGCATCATTGCTGCCCACAGGCAAAACCCCAAGGCACCGGTTGAAATTGGGTTCAGTCTCATGCACCCATTCTAATCATTCATCGGTGCCTGTTTAAACCTGCACTCGTCTGGCAGAGGCAATTATCACGCCTGTAACTTGAACCGTGCGCTTTGAGACTGAACCATATTGCTCACCGATTGAATGTTGGCAACCAGTTCATCCAGCCGGGAACAGGCATGCTGGCTTTCTTCCGTGGTGCGCGCGATCAATTCCACCTGCTGGGCAATTTGCAGCGAGGCCTCAGACTGTTCCGCCATGGCTCGATCTATTTCACCGATGGCCACTTCGGCATTTTTGGAGTTCTGGTCAATTTCACCCATCAATGTTTTTGCACCTTGGGCATGCTCCAAGCCTGTCAACAGAACAGTACCCCATCCCAGAACCAGCGCAGCTGCATTTCGGGTATTCATTTGAAGGCTTGAAATCAGTTCAGAAATTTCCTGAGTAGAACCTGCAGTTTTTTCAGCCAGACCACGCACCTCATCGGCAACCACGGCAAAACCCCTGCCGTCTTCGCCAGCGCGTGCCGCTTCAATGGCTGCATTCAGTGCAAGCAGATTGGTTTGCTTGGCAATTGAACCGATGGTGTCCACAATTCCAGAAATCGCCACCGAGCTTTTCTCAAGATCCTTGATGAGATTTGCCAGTTCAATTGAAGAACTGTTGATGTCCTGCATGCTGTCCGTCACGGTCGAAACTCCGCCGAACCCGGCCCGCGCAGACTGTCCTACCGATTCAGCCACTTGCCTGGTGCTACGCACATTGCCCGAAATATGGGATATTGACACCGTCATTTCTTCAACAGTGGCAGCGACTGAAGACGAGGAATCCGATTGACTCGCGGCAGACCCTTTCACCTCTTGAGACTGCTTGCGTAGCACATCGGCCGCCTCTGCCAAATCTGCAGCCGAAAGCTGCATGGACTTGGCGAAGGTGTGTTGCGACTGGCGAAGCTTGTTCAACGCATCAGAAATTTCACCCACCTCATCGGCACAGGCTGTTCTATTGAATTCACGCAAATCACCTTGTACCAGGCGATCAGTCTGCTCCAGAACCTGGACGACACGCGCTTTCAGATCTGACACAGTCAGCCAGGCAGCAAGTCCGGCCATGCCTATGCCCAGCAAGAGCGCCAAAGTACTTATCAACAAGTCAAGACTGTAGCTGTCGGCGCGTTCATTTAAAATATCCTGCAACAACACAGCATTGGCCTGTGCAAGGTTGATGGAAGTCTGGATCATGCCGGTAGCAGTATTGAAAAACACCATGGGTGTTACCGCAGGGTCTTTTTGCTCGACACGCACCAACAGGGCTTTCAGCTCGCCAGCCTGCTTCTGCAAAGTGTTGAACAGCTCTACTTGCGCCTTGGGTAAGGCTGAGGAATCGGAACCCACCTTGCCATAGCTTCGGGCCACTGCGGTCAGCGATTGATCCACCATACCCAGACGCATATTACTCATCAACATCGAATCCCGATCGACTGAACCACTGGCAATCAAGCCTGCAACCTGTCCGCGGATTTGCGCGATCGATTCCTGCAACTGGGGCAATTCAAAGTTGATCACACTCATCAGGTAATAACTGGACAACACCGGGTCCAAAGTCAACTCGCTGTCATCAGAAATCTGTTTCAACAACAGGACAAGGTTTGCAATCAAGTCGCTGTGCAGCTTGAAACTGTCTGCAGGTGTCAAACTTTTGAGCTTCCCCTGCAAAACGTTCCATTCCTGGTGGCTTTGGCTTGCCAATGCACGAGACTGCTTCCAACTGGCGGGCAAATTGCTTTCAAAGCCTGCCCAAGCCGATGAAATCTCGCCGGCCACCGGTGTGATCTTGGCCTGCGCCTCTGTATCGCCGTTGAGCAGCATGTTGCTCAAGCCGCGGTGGACCTGCACTTTCGAGATCATCGCAGTCAAACGCTGCACCTCATCCACACCTTGATGTTCATTCAACACAGTGCCCCGCAAGGCCGCCAGGTTGCTGATGGCCTGCCAACTGAGTACCAGCATCAACGCAGCCATCATTGCGCCGATGATCAGAAATTTTTGACCCAAACGGCGATTGGACATCAACCTTTTAATTGTGAACATTTAAAAACTTCTCTAGTAACAATCTTGGGTACATTATTCGCCGTTGAATAAAGGACAAAGGATTAAGGAAGGCTGATAAAGGTAGTTAATTCTGGGGATAGCAATCTTTGCGAGACCTGAGTAACCAAGTGCCCATTCCAAACGAATGAAGACCACGGAACGATTTACCTGACTGATGGTTCATGCAATCATGTTCTGCAAACAAATTCATCTCTGTGTATTGGAAACCTCCCATGAAAAACTCTTTTGTCTTTCGTTCAATAGGTGTCGGACTGCTTGCTTTCACTTGCAGCGGCCTTGCTCAGGCCAACGGTGGCTGGGAAAAACTGGAGGGGCAAAAGTCCATACTACTCAGCAACCCGAATGGCGAGCAGGTCACAATCGGGACAGTTGAGTTCACCCCGCTGAATTCGGAAAGCAAGGCGTTCAAGGTGACTTTGGCAGAGGACAGGATGCAGGAATATTTCCTGGCTATGCGCCCTTTCAAATGCGTGTCGGGCACCACTCAACAGTATTGTCTGTTTCCTGTCAGCAACGAGCCAGCTGTAATCAGCAAAACCGACCTGACCACACTCGAATATCAACTGATGTTCATGAAAACCAAACCGAATGCCTTGCACGTGAACCCGTTCAATGGCTTGTACTACAGCCTTTCACTCGAGAACAACGGGGAAATCAGGGGGGTTCAGAAAGACCTCGACATGGATCCGTTCATAACACCTGACGCAGTGCCAGCCGACAAGAAGCTGCGCCCGGTCAATGGCAAAGATCTTGTTGCCGCGGATCCAAGGTCGTCGTGGATGCCAGAGATGGTTATTCGATGAGCAGGTGGCGATACGGATGCACCATTGGACCACTTACGAATTCGCTAAATCAAATGCAACAAGGGCCTGGGTATTTATACCCAAGCCCTTGTCTTTATTGGTCGGAATGAGAGGATTCGAACCTCCGACCCCTTGCACCCCATGCAAGTGCGCTACCAGGCTGCGCCACATTCCGAGAAGGCGTGATTATAACCACGAAACGCCTAGACTTTCAGAACTTCTCGCAAATTCAGCAATTGTTCTTTCAAAACTTCACGATCAATCAAAATAGGCAGCGGTGCATCACCGGCAGGGCCATTTTTTTCCTGATCCAGGCGGTTGCGTGCCCCGTTGATCGTAAAACCGTGTTCATACAGCAGTTCACGAATTCGCCGAATGAACAACACCTCGTGGTGTTGGTAATAACGGCGATTACCACGGCGGGTAATCGATTTCAATTGAGTGAACTCTTGCTCCCAGTAGCGAAGCACATGGGTTTTCACGCCACACAGCTCGGATACCTCACCAATGGTGAAGTAACGCTTGGCCGGTATTGGGGGCAAGCTGGCTGTGGGTGGTGCGCCGTCTTCAGTAGCGGTTTTATGCATTGAGTATTAGACTTTTACTTGAATCAGTTAGTGGGGACTATTCAACCAACGCTTTAAGTTTCTGACTGGGATGAAAGGTTACCACTCTACGCGCCGCAATTGGGATCTCTTCACCTGTTTTTGGATTTCTACCCGGCCGCTGCGGTTTGTCACGCAACTGGAAATTGCCAAAACCTGACAACTTCACCGAGTCGCCACCTTCCAGCGTGGTGCGAATTTCATCAAAAAATGCATCCACGAAATCTTTGGCTTCGCGTTTGTTCAGCCCCAGGCTGTCGAAGAGCATTTCGGCCAATTCCGCCTTGGTCAAAGAGCCTGATGCCAGGCCATCTTCAATCAGGTCCATGCGGTCAGAGCGCGCAGTCATTTCATTTGATCGGTCGTCGTTCAACACAAATTGATCCACAGTGAGTTCTACCTATTTATCAATATTTATCGCAAGCGTGCTGAGCAACGTTGCCCAGCCTGCTCAATCATTTTTGTCAACAATGGTTCAATGTCGGCGTCGGTCAGGCTGCGGTCGCTGCCTTGCAGGGTCAATCTGAAGGCCAAACTTTTCTCATTTAGATTCAGACCCTTACCCTCTTCTTTTGGCACAAATTCATCGAAAAGGATAACCGATTTCAACCACCCAAGGTTGTCGTCTTTCACTTCCAGCAAGGCTTTTTTAAGCTGTGCAGCAGCAATGTTCTGGTCAACCACAAAGGCCAGGTCACGAACCACCACTGGCTGCCTTGACACTTCTTTGAAAGCAGGCAATTTGCGAGTGTTCAGGCCGTCCAGAAGCAACTCAAACACGATGGGAGCCACGGGCAAGTCATATTCCTGCGCCAGTTTCGGGTGCAATTCACCAATGAAACCAATGACTTGGCGGTTAACCAGCACGCGCGCACTGCGGCCCGGGTGCAATGCCGGGTGCGGGTTGGCTGCGTCAAAGCGCTCAAAGTCCACTTTCCGGCCATGCAGCAGTTGCTCCACGTCACCCTTCACATCGAAGAAATCAAGCGAACGGTTGTTATTGGCAGCCCACTGAAGTTGATCGGCCAGGCCAAAGGCCAAGCCACCCAGCTTCCAGGTTTGCTTGAACCCCGCCACGGTTTGGGCGCCATCCTGCACTTTTTCATCGCGTTCAAACACGCGTGCCACTTCAAACACTCGCAGACGGTCTACACGGTGGCCCAGGTTGTGTTTCAAGACACCGGTCAGGCTACCGATCAAAGTTGATCGCATCACGCTCAAATGGCTTGCAATCGGGTTAAGCAAGCGCACGGGGTTCGTGTTGCTGTTGAAATCGGCTTCCCACTGCTCAGGCGTGAAGCTGTAGCTGACCACTTCCTGATAGCCCAAAGCAGCCACCTGGCGGCGAATGGCATGGCGGCTGACCTTGCCTTCGGGGGCAGGCAACATTTTGAGCTTGCCCATGGGCGCGCGCAAAGGCAGGTTGTCGTAACCGACTACGCGGATCACTTCTTCAATCAGGTCTTCTTCAATTTGGATGTCGAAGCGGTAGCTGGGTGGGTTCACCACGTATCGGGTTCCTGCAGCTTGTCCGTCCGCAGTTTGTCCATCCGCATTCTGCCCTTCAACCGTGAACTGGAAACCCAACTTGGCGAACACGTCCTTCACCTGGTCCACGGTAAACGGCATGCCAATTACCATTTCCGCACGCGCATGGCGCAGGGTTACAGGCTTGCGAGCAGGCAGGTTCAATACCTGGTCAACCACTGGCCCGGCCTGGCCACCACAGATTTCGATAATCAATGCAGTAATGCGTTCCAGATGTTCAGGAATGGTCTGGAAGTCCACGCCCCGCTCAAAACGGTGCGATGCGTCGGATGAAAAATTGAATTCACGGGCACGGCCCACGATGGCGTCGGGGTGCCAGAAAGCCGCCTCAACAAAAATATTGGCTGTACCTTCATTCACCGCCGTGTGGTCACCACCCATGATGCCGGCCAGTGCTTCTGGGCCATTTGCGTCGCAAATCACGCCCATGTGCGGCTTCAGGCTCACTTCCATGTCGTTCAACAGTTTCAGCTTTTCGCCTTCGCGTGCCCAGCGCACTGTGAGGTCACCCTGCACTTTGTCCAAGTCGAACACATGGCTTGGGCGGCCCAGTTCCAGCATCACGTAGTTGGAAATATCAACCAAGGTGTTCAGGCTGCGCTGGCCAGCGCCTTCCAGGCGATCCACCATCCACTGCGGTGTTTTCACGGTGTTGTTCACACCGCGAATAACACGGCCCGCAAAGCGACCGCACAGGTCGGTGTTTTCCACCGTCACTTTCAAAGTGTCGTTGATGCTGGCAGCAACCGGTGCAAATGACGGTGCATTCAAGCTGGCACCAGTCAGTGCAGCCACTTCGCGGGCCACGCCCCACACGCTCAGGCAGTCTGCGCGGTTGGGCGTCATCTTGAGGGTGAACTTCATTTCGTTCAAACCCAGCAGTTCACGCACATTGCCGCCAACCGGGAATTCGTCGTTCAGAATGTGAAGGCCATCGACATCGCTGGGCACTCCCAGTTCCTTGCCGGAACACAGCATGCCGCCGCTTTCAACGCCACGCATTTTAGTCGGCTTGATCTTGAAGCCGCCGGGCAGTTCTGCACCGGGCAAGGCGCACGGTACTTTCAAGCCTTCGGCCACGTTGGGCGCGCCACACACAATTTGACGCACGTCGCCTTCAGCCACTTGCACCTGGCACACGCTCAGGCGGTCGGCATCGGGGTGCCTGTCTTTCTTGACAACCAAACCCACCACCACGCCAGAAAACTCCGGGGCCAAGGGTTCCAGTTCTTCCACTTCAAGACCCGCCATGGTGAGCTTGTCGCCCAACTCTTGGGTGTTCAAAGGGGTGTTGACGAGTGACTTCAACCAGGATTCTGTGAATTGCATCTTTAATTATCCAATACTGGCTTGGTTAAATTTAGTTGAATTGCTGCAGAAAACGAATGTCGTTTTCATAGAACAGGCGCAGGTCGTTGATGCCATAGCGCAGCATGGTCAAGCGGTCGGGGCCCACGCCAAAGGCAAAGCCCGTGTAGGTTTCGGGGTCAATGCCCACGTGGCGCAGCACGTTCGGGTGTACCTGTCCGCATCCGGCAATTTCCAGCCACTTGCCCTTGTTGGGCCCGCTGGTGAACGCCATGTCGATTTCCGCAGACGGTTCAGTGAACGGAAAAAACGAGGGGCGGAAACGAATGGTGATGTCGTCGGTTTCGAAAAAGGTTTTCAGGAAATCCATGAACACCGCTTTCAAATCGGCAAAGCTGACGCCTTCATCAATCCACAGCCCTTCCACCTGGTGGAACATGGGCGAGTGGGTGGCATCGCTATCGACCCGATACACGCGACCTGGCGCGATAATGCGAATTGGTGGCTTGTTGGTTTGCATGTACCGCACCTGCATGGGCGAGGTGTGCGTGCGCAGCAGGTTTCCGCCTGTACCTTCTACGTAGAAGGTGTCATGCATGGAACGCGCAGGGTGATTTTCCGGCGTATTCAATGCAGTGAAATTGTGAAAATCGGTTTCAATCTCTGGGCCATCGGCCAAATCGAAACCAATGGTGGTGAATATTTCTTCAATGCGCTCAAGTGTGCGCATGGCCGGGTGCAAACCGCCAGTGCCGCGCATGCGACCAGGCTTTGTCACGTCAATAGCCTGCGCCTGCAACTTGGCTTGCATGGCCGCGTCAGCCAGGGCCTGCCGCTTGGCGTTCAAAACAGCCTCAACTTGTTGCTTGAGCTGGTTGATTTCAGCACCACGGGTTTTTTTCTCTTCGGGCGACAGCGCTGCCATGCCTTTAAGCAACTCAGTGACCTTGCCTTGTTTACCCAGAAACTGGGCCTTGATGTTTTCCAGACTGGCCGGGTCGGTTGCCGATGACATGGCCTGTTCGGCCTCGGTAAGAATGGCTAAAAGCGAAGCATCCATGGATATTGGGTCGATTCTTTTTGAGATTGGAACGGCTTTGGATA
>JAIXTE010000092.1 GCA_027484315.1 Burkholderiales bacterium
GCATCAAAACCATTATTTTGACAGGCGAATCAGTTCTGTTTTAAGTATTTCAATGTTGTCATTCGTGACCATGATTTCCTGTTCCAGCCGGGCCACGCGATCCAGGTACTTCTGGTAGTTTTTCTCGCTGCCCTGCCGGTCAGGCTGACCGTTCTTGTATTCATCCTGCAGTGATTTCAACTTGCTTTCTTCAATCCGAAGTTCTTCCTGCAGAATTTTCATGCGGTCGTCCTTGGCATTGAAATCTGCAGAGGACCTGCTGTCATTTTCTGCCGCTGCACGGCGTGAAGGGCGTGGGCTGCCGGGTTCCCCTGTCTCTGCCCGTGGCATTGACGACTTGGGTGCAGGCACAATCGTAATCGGGTTGAGATTGAGGGAAACACAGCCGCTTCCCCCATCGGAATTCTGGTACGTTCGTACCCCGTCGCTGCCGGTACATACATACATTTCAGTGCCCTTGGCCTGTGCAGTCGAAAGCAGCATCAAGCCGAACAATGCAGAAATGATTGAACCTTGCAGGACGTACGTATTCACCATGGTTGCTTCTCGGGAGATTCTTGAACAATGCCAATCATACTTGATCACCCTTTGAACATCCTCCCCATTGAAGGCGAGTGCTGACACCGCTTGGGTGACACATTGCGCCACTTGGGGAAAAATAAAAAATGGCCCTTTTCAGGGCCATTTTCAGATCGCACAACTGCAGTCAGGCAATTACAGGCCGTAGTACATGTCGTATTCGATGGGGTGCGGTGTCATGCGCATGCGCTGAACTTCTTCCATCTTCAAAGCGATGTACGCTTCGATCATTTCCTTGCTGAATACGCCACCACGGGTCAGGAACTCGTGATCTGCTTCCAGTGCTTCCAGAGCCTGTTCCAGGCTGTGGCACACGGTTGGTACCAACGCGTCTTCTTCTGGTGGCAGGTCGTACAGGTTCTTCGTTGCAGCTTCACCTGGGTGAATCTTGTTCTGAACACCGTCCAGACCAGCCATCAACAAGGCAGAGAATGCCAGGTATGGGTTGGCCATGGGATCCGGGAAACGCGCTTCGATACGGCGACCCTTGGGGTTGGCTACGTGTGGAATGCGAATTGAAGCGGAACGGTTCTTGGCAGAGTAAGCCAGCTTTACCGGTGCTTCGTAACCAGGTACCAAACGCTTGTAGGAGTTGGTAGATGGGTTTGTAATCGCGTTCAAGGCACGTGCGTGCTTGATGATACCGCCGATGTAGTACAGGGCGAAATCAGACAAGCCTGCATAGCCGTTGCCAGCAAACAGGTTCACGCCGTCTTTCCAGACTGACTGGTGAACGTGCATGCCTGAACCGTTGTCGCCCCACATTGGCTTGGGCATGAATGTAGCTGTTTTGCCATAGCTGGCAGCCACGTTCCACACGGTGTACTTCAGAATCTGTGTCCAGTCAGCGCGCTTGGTCAGCGTGGAGAACATGGTACCGATTTCGTTTTGACCAGCGCCAGCCACTTCGTGGTGGTGCACTTCAACGGGTACGCCTTGCTGTTCCAGCAACAGACACATTTCCGAACGGATGTCCTGGAAAGAGTCGGTTGGGGAAACCGGGAAGTAACCGCCTTTTACTGTTGGGCGATGACCCAGGTTACCGTGCTCGTAGTCAATACCAGTTGACCATGCAGCTTCTTCGGACTTGATCTTGAAGTGGCAACCGGACATCTCGTCTGTCCATGTCACGCTGTCGAAAATGAAGAATTCGGGTTCTGGACCGAAGTAGGCTGTATCGCCCAGGCCAGATGACTTCAGGTACGCTTCAGCGCGGCGTGCGATGGAACGTGGATCGCGGTCGTAACCCTTGCCGTCTGTTGGCTCGATCACGTCGCAAGTCAGAATCAGAGTGGGTTCTTCACGGAACGGGTCCATGCGTGCTGTGTCAGGATCGGGCATCAACAGCATGTCGGAAGCTTCAATGCCTTTCCAGCCAGCGATGGAAGAGCCGTCAAATGCGTGACCTGACTCGAATTTGTCATCGTCAAACATTTTAACAGGCACGGAAACGTGTTGTTCTTTGCCTTTTGTGTCGGTGAATCGGAAGTCAATGAACTTGACTTCGTTTTCCGCAACCATCTTCATTACATCTTGGGCGGTCGCCATTGAAAATCTCCTGGTATGTGAGGTGGATAGTGATCTAAAAAAGTTCCGAGTGAAACGCTTCAAATTAAGCGAAACAATACCACGTTCAGCATTGCTATATATGACTGATAGCGCGAATTCACTCAACGACGTGGAGGGTTAAAGCAAAGACCATACCAGCAAAACATTGACGACAATCTGCGCATCTCGACGAGAACAGAGACCACCCATAAGGGTTAAATGATCTATTTTGGTGCGAAGTGCACACTTATGGTGCAATTTACCTTTTCGTGTAGTCTAGCGAATGCTTGTATTACAATACACTCATTCACAAAATACATTTCAAGAGAGCAGACCATGTCTAAAACTGCCCAGCAATTGCTCGATTTGGCGAAAAATCGTGCCATGGAAAAAGGATTGCCCTACCTAGGGGCCCTTACCCCGCAAGAAGCCTGGGATTTGCTAAAAGCCGATGAAAATGCCGTACTGATTGACGTGCGCACCGATGCAGAACTGGATTGGGTAGGCCAGGTGAGTTTTTCGGAAGATCGCTCATTTCACGTGGAATGGAACAACTATCCCGAGGGTGTGCGAAACCCTGACTTCATGGCGCAGGTCGCTGCCCGGGTACAAACTCACCAACCTGTGCTGTTTCTTTGTCGCAGCGGTGCACGTTCGCACCACGCAGCCACCCTGGCTGCCAAAAACGGTTTTGAGTTTGCCATCAATGTGCTGGAAGGTTTTGAAGGGGACAAAAACGATGAGCACCAGCGATCGAGTGTGAACGGCTGGCGATTCAGCGGCCTGCCTTGGGAGCAGCACTGAACAGCGCCAGGTTTAATGCCCCAGCACTGAAAATAATTTGCTGGCGAGGAAAAATGCCAGAAAGCAACCGACCACGTGCACTGCAGCGTGTCCAAGTGCGAGTGCGGGTTTGTCGAGCAGCAGATTAGCGCCTTCAGCCGTGAAGGCGGAAAAGGTAGTCAAGCCGCCCAATACCCCGGTCATCAGAAACAGGCCCAACGGGTTGGCCTTCAACCAGGCAGGACCCATGGTGGCAAACAAGGCGCCAGCCAGAAAACCACCAATCAGGTTGACCGCCAGGGTACCCACTGCAAATGGCAGCCATGCAGGCTGGCCCAATACCCAACCCAGGGCATAGCGCCCCACGCCACCCAAGCCTGCACCCACAAACACAGCAAGGGCATTCAGTGCATTCAAGAAGCCTGCTCCCAGCGCTTCATGGCGCTGTCATCGCTGTCACGTGCAGAGACCCAGCGCGCGCCCTGCGGCGTGTCTTCCTTTTTCCAGAAAGGCGCTTCGGTTTTGAGGTAGTCCATGATGAATTCACAGGCCAGAAAAGCCTGCTGGCGATGCGCACTGGTCGCGGCTGCAAACACGATCTGGTCTTCCGGGAACAGTGGCCCCACCCTGTGAATAATCATCGCCGAGCTGATTTCAAAACGCGAATCGGCAACCTTCAGGATATTCTCCAGCGCTTTTTCAGTCATGCCCGGGTAATGCTCCAGTGTCATGGCGCGCACCATGCTGTTTTCATTCATGTCCCGAACCGTGCCAATGAAGGTGGCCACCGCACCAATTTCGGGCAACCCTTCCCGAAGCCAGCGAACCTCCGTGGACACATCGAAATCAGCTTCTTGAACCAATACTTTGGAGCGCAGCATTCAACCCCCTGTTACAGGTGGAAAAAAGGCAACTTCTGCCCGTTCTGGCACAGGGGTGTCGTCATCGGCCATGTCCTGATTGACAGCCGCGCGCAGACGCCCGGCCTGCTCAAACACCGCTGCAAATGCAGGGTCACTGCACAGGTGGGCACGCAAGCCAGCCACGGTGGCTGGCGAAAAAGCGGCATCAACATCCATGCTGTCTTGCCCCAGCTGTTCTTTCAAACTGGCAAAAAAACGTACTTTCACTTTCATGACATCAAATCCCGATACATCACACAATCCACCCAGTCGCCAGGGCTTACCAATTGCCCTTTGGCCAGGCGCACCAAGCCATTGGACTGGGCCAGCGACGTGAGCACGCCAGAACTCTGGTTACCAAATAACCCTGCTTTTCCGGATTGTACATGGACACGCAAAAACTCTTCCCTGCGTTCATCTGGCTTTAACCATGCAAAATCCGCTTGCACCCGCTGGGTACGCAAACGCCAATCCACCTGAGCCTGGGTCTGGCCTTGCAACAAATCGAGAAAGGGCTTCACGATCAGCTTGAAAGCCACCGCGCTGGACACGGGGTTGCCAGGCAAGCCAAAAAACCAACCGTATCCGCCCTGCGGTCTGTTGATGTGCCCAAACGCAATCGGCTTTCCGGGCTTCATGGCCACTTTCCATGAACGCAATTCACCCACTTTTTCAATGGCTGGCTTCACATGGTCTTCTTCACCGACAGACACCCCGCCCGAACTGATCACAGCATCACAGTCAGCCAGCGATTCAAGCGCCGCACAGGTGGCCTCGAAGTTGTCGGGCACAATGCCTACCGACACAACATCCACCTTCAATGTTTCAAGCAAACCGCACCAGACGTATTCATTCGAGTTGTAGATTTGACCCGCTTTCAACGGGTTTCCCGGGCTTTGCAATTCACTGCCTGTGGCCATGACACCCACTTTCAGTCGCCGGGCCACCGCCACACTGGCCACACCAATGGAGGCAAGCAAGCCCACATGAATGGCATCCAGACGTGTGCCTTTGGACAGCACAACCTGGCCTGTGGCAATGTCTTCACCCGCACGTCGAATCCATTGCCCTGCCTTGGGCAAGGCATTGAAAACAACCTGTCCATCGCCCTGCACTTGCACGTCCTCTTGCATGACCACGGAATCCGCCCCTGGCGGAATGGGCGCACCCGTGAATATCCGGGCCACAGTGCCGGGCACCAAGGAAGCAGGTGAGGCACCTGCCGGAATGCGTTGGGAAACTGGGAACTGCGTTTGTGCGACAAAGTCTCCGCTGCGCACGGCATACCCATCCATGCCGCTGTTGTCATGCTGGGGCACATCCAGCGCAGACACGACATCGTGGGCCAATACCCGTCCGAGTGCCTGCCTTAATTCAACATGCTCCACATCCACTGTTTGCCGGGCAGCCAAGGGCCAAATCTGTGCAAGCAGGTCATTCAGATCAATCATTCACAAAGCGTTCCAAGATGAATTGTGCAATCGCGGGTGGGTCATTGAGCGGCAGAACGGGCAAACCTCGGCACTCGATTGCTGCATCGCAGGCCACCGCAACAATGTTCGGGTCTTGAGGATACAACATTGGCTTGCCATTGGCTTCACGCCAGATTTCAATTTTCGGGATATCGGCCCGCTTGAAACCTTCAACGATCACCAAATCACAAGGCGAAAGGCGAGCGAGTTGCTCCTCCAGTGTGGGCTCTGCTTCGTCCCGCAGTTCATGCATCAACACCCAACGCTTGTTGGCCGTAATCAACACCTCGTAGGCTCCGGCCTCTCGGTGCCGATAGGAATCCTTGCCTGGGCGGTCGATGTCAAAGTCGTGGTGGGCGTGCTTGATGACCGACACGCGCACACCTTTGCCAATCAGGATCGGCAGCAACTGCTCGATCAATGTGGTCTTGCCTACGCCGGAAAAACCGGCAAATCCAAACACCTTGGGCACTTCAGTTTCCTTGTGACAGTTGCTTTTCAATCAACAGGATCTGTTGACCTGTTTCCTTCAAGATATCGGCTGAAGGTTTGGCCTTGCAACGCAATACAATTTCAAAACACGCCCCCCACTGCGGCTTGCTTTCGGGCAAAACCGGGCTTTTCGCCCACAAGTCGCCACCGTAGCGCTGCACGAGCATGCGCGACACGGGCAAACCCAAACCAGTACCCCGCCCTGCCTGCTTGCTGGTGTAGAACATCTTGAAAATCAGCTGCAATCGGTCGGAGGGAATGGGCTCGCCATTGTTTTGTACGCGTATCCGAACTTCGGCGTGGCCATCTTCAGATGTCGTATTAAATGTTTCAATAAAAATGGTGGCGGGTTCATCGGGCGATTTGTCTTCCCCATCAAACGGCCCTTCCAGTGCATGTGCCGCATTGATCAATAAATTGACCATGACCTGCTGCAGTTCAGTCCTGCTGATCTGGACGGTTTCAGTGGCATTGAAGTCGAGCTTGAGCCGCGCACGCGCCATTTCAATTTCGCTGCGCACAAACAGGATGCTGTCCTGAATCACTTCATTGACATTAACTGCCTCGGTGTAGGAGGCGTATTCATCGGGCCGGCAAAACTGCAACAGCTTTTGAACAATGTTGCGCATTCGGTGAACCTGCTCGTCCAGCAAGCGCAGGGTTTTTGCGCTTTCCGGGTCAAGCAGCGTCATGCGAAGCAAATCCAGGTGGCCCATCATGATGGCCAGCGGGTTATTGAACTCATGCGCAATGCCTGCGGTTAACTGCCCCAGGGCAGCCAGTTTTTCTGAAGCCAGCAATTGCGCAACAGCCTGGTGCAACTGCTGGTTGGCAGCCTGCAAGTCGGCGGTGCGTTTGCGCACGCGCACATCTAGCGCTTCATTCAAGCCAACCAGCTCTGCGCGGCGGGCATCCAGTTGGCCCAACAGGGCATCAAAGTGGCTGGCCAGATCCGCAAATTCATCGGCGCGTCTCAAATCACCCACACGTGCAGCGGTGTCGCCCCGTTCCTGCAGGCTCATGATGTAATTCATTCGCCGAAGCGGGTAAAAAATACCCGAGGTCAAGCGCACCACCATGAGTGCGCCAAGCACCATGGCCGCGGCCACCGCAAGCAGGAAAAGCACCAGCAAGCGGGTTTTGATGATGGCGTAAGGCGCTTCCAGAAAACCCACGTAAAACATGCCGATGCGGTCTCCATCCGGACTCAACAAGGGCGCATAGGCGGCCACATACCAGTCATTCACCACGAATGCCCGCTCGAGCCACACTTCACCGCGCCCCAACACACTTTGCCGCACCACATCGGAAACCCGGGTGCCCAACGCGCGCAGTTCACCCTCACGCCTTACCGTGGTGGCCACGCGCACGTCTTCGAGAAACACGGTAGTGGTACCGATTGACCCTTCAAGCAAAGTATTGGGCGAGTAAATCAGGTTATTGATTTCGTCCACCAAGCCCAGGTTTCCGTTGAGCAACACGCCACCCTCGAGGTGACCCAACAAGACACCTTCGTGAAACAAAGGTTGCAACACCTGAACCACCAGCGCGCGATCCTCGGTTGTTTTGCTTGAAGGACTTGAGTTGGTTGTAGGAACAATTGCCTGCACTGCACGCGTGGCCAGTGCGGGTGAAATGTCGCTCAGCTCGGCATTCGACAACAGTACCGTGTAGCTTCCTGATTCGCGAAGCTTGACCGACTGCTGTGCTTCCGGTTCAAGCATGTACGGCAAACGGGCTGGGAACGAACTCAACACCATGCCGCTTGGATTGATCAGGCGCAGGTAAGCAAATCCCATTTTCTCGGCCTGCACGGCCAGCTCGGCATTTCCCAGGTTGCCGTCATGCCGCTGCAGTACATTTCGCAGGTAAGCACTTTCAGACCAGGCTTTCAATGCAAGAGATTTATTTTCCTGAACATCATTGAATTTTTGCTGTGCCAGCACCAGATCGCTGCGCACCTTGGAAATCAGGATTTTCGTATACGCGGCCTGCCCGGCGGACCACACCAGCAGAGCCACAATCGGGATGAGTACGATCAGGGGAATACAGGCTGTCACCACCAGTTTGGTTTTGACAGTCCAGTGGCTGGGCCAGAAGTGCCCCCGTGGCGGAAATGGCCGCTGACCTATTCCTGGCTCCACGCCATGCACTTTCGTTCAAGAGTTTTTCGGGACACGCCCAAACGCCGGGCGGCTTCGGATTTGTTGCCACTGCATGCATTGAGCACACGCAGTATGTGTGCCCTCTCGACAAGTTCGAGCGACTCGTTCTGCGGCTCATCCATGTGGTCGGTGCGTTCATCAAAATTCAGGTTCAATGGCAGATCTTCTTTGGGGAAGTAGCCCAGAATCAGGGAACGTTCAATGAAGTTTCGCAATTCACGTACATTGCCAGGCCACTCATAGGCCTGAAGCCTGGCCAGCATGTCGGCACTGATTTTCAGGGGCTCGATGCGCAACTTGCGGGCAAAAATCTTGATGAAATAATTGGCCAACAGCTCAACGTCTTCCTGCCGGGAACGCAGTGGCGGCATCTCGATCGGCATCACCTGCAGGCGGTAATAAAGATCCTGCCTGAAACGACCGCGCTTGACCTCTGTATCCAGGTTCACGTTGGTGGCGGCAACAATGCGCACGTCCACATCCACTTCACGCGTACTGCCCACTGGGCGAATGCGCCGGTCTTCGAGTACTCGAAGCAGTTTGGTTTGCATGCTCAGGGGCAATTCGCCAATCTCATCTAAAAACAGGGTGCCGCCCTGGGCGTAATAAAAAAGACCTTGATGCGATTCATTGGCACCTGTGAATGCGCCTTTGGCATGGCCAAACAACTCGCTCTCGATCAGTTCCGGGGAAATGGCACCACAGTTGATGGGCACAAAGGGCCGCTCACTTCGAAGGCTCATGCCATGTAGGGTACGGGCCAAAACCTCTTTGCCGGAACCGGACTCCCCAGTCAACAAGACGGTTGAATCGGTTGGCGCCACCTTGGCGACCAGTTTTCGAAGGTGTCGGACGATTGGACTTTCACCCACCATGACCTGTTCGTTCTGCTGAAAGGTGGAAACAGCCCTTTTCAGCACAAAATTTTCCCGCTTCAGGCGGTTCTGGTCGGCCGCGCGGTCAAGTGCGTACCACAACTGATCGATTCGAAAGGGCTTTTGCAGAAAATCCTGGGCACCTGCCCGCAGGGCACCGATGGCGGTGTCCATGTCGGCATAACCTGTGATCAGGATAACATCACCCTCATAACCCGCCTGGCGAAGCTCGTTCAACCACACCAACCCACTTTTACCCGGCAAGCTGACATCGAGCACAATGGTGCTGTAATCATGCCCATCAAAAAGCGCCTGCGCCATTTCAACTGATCCCGCGGTGTCCACGCGGGAAAATCGGGTTTCAAGTGCCTTTTCGAGAAAATGGCGCATGCCCGGCTCGTCATCTACGGCCAAGGCTGCCAAACCTTTCTTGGGCTGGGCGTCAAAGCCTTGGCCCTGAATGGTTTCAGGTGGATCAAGAAGTTTGGAGGACGAGGTCAAAACAATGGGTTCACGGGGTGTTTCTCAACCCCGTCATTGTTCATGATTCCGTTTTGACCCGCAAGTTAGGTAAACCCTATTTACAGGCCCGTGTTGTCCGCAATAAAGGCCTTTACTTGATCAACAGACACGGGCATTTCCACCACACGTTGAGGCAGCTTTTCAATGCCTACGAATGCAGCAGGAACCGGGGGTTTTTGGCCAGTTGCTTCTTCGATGGTTTCGGCAAACTTCACGGCCAGTGCTGTTTCAAGCACCACCATGGGGACGCCGGGTTCCACGAGCTCACGTGCCACTTTCACTGCGTCGGCCGTGTGGGTGTCGATCAATGTACCAGTGCGTGCATACACTTCGCGAATGGTGTCCAAGCGGTTCTGATGATTCGAGCAACCGGATTGAAAACCAAAGGTTTCTTCAATGCGCTTGAAACGGGCGTCCTGGGACAAATCAAACTGGCCATCGCGGGCGAGGTCTTGCCACAGGGCTTTCAGGGCCTTGGGGTCACGACCCAGCAAATCATACACAAAGCGTTCGAAATTGGACGCCTTGGAAATGTCCATCGAGGGACTGGAAGTGATGTAGGTTTCAGCCGACTTGCGTGGGCGGTACACACCGGTTTTGAAGAACTCGTCCAGCACATTGTTTTCATTCGTGGCCACAATCAGCTTGCGGATTGGCAGGCCCATTTGACGCGCAATGTGCCCAGCCAGCACGTTGCCGAAGTTGCCGGAGGGCACGGCAAAACTGACCGGATCGCCGATTTTTTCAGCCGTGCGAAGGTAGGCGTTGAAGTAGTACACCACTTGGGCAGAAATGCGGCCCCAGTTGATGGAGTTGACCGTGCCGATTTTCTGGCGTGCCTTGTACTCCAGGTCTTCGCTGACTGCCTTGACAACATCCTGGCAGTCATCAAACAAACCTTCAACGGCAATATTGAAAATGTTCGGGTCTTGCAGGCTGTACATTTGGGCGCGCTGAAATGCGCTCATCTTGCCCAAAGGGCTCAACATGAAAACACGCACACCCTTTTTGCCGCGCATGGCATATTCAGCCGCAGAACCGGTATCGCCACTGGTAGCACCCAGAATATTCAACTCGCGGTTGGTGCGGGACAACTGGTATTCAAACAGATTGCCCAGCAACTGCATGGCCATGTCTTTGAAGGCCAGCGTGGGGCCATTAGACAGCTCCAATACCTTGATGCCATCAAACAGCTCGCGCAGCGGTGTGATTTCCTCTGTACCGTACACCGCCTGGGTGTAAGTCTTGGTGGTCAGTGCTTTCAGGTCTGCTTCAGGAATGTCGGTGGCATAAGGCTTCAACACCTCAAAAGCCAATTCACCGTAACTTAGTCCCTTCCAGCTTTCCAGCACATTCAAAGGCACTTGCGGGTAAAACTCGGGCACGGCCAGGCCACCGTCAGGCGCAAGGCCTTCCAGCAGAATTTCGGAAAAATCCTGGGGCTCCATGCCCCCGCGGCTGCTGAAGTATTTCATTTCAGCTCAAGTCCTCTACACGAATACGGGTCAACGGGCCATGCACACTGTCCAGGTCCTCGATTTTTGCAATGGCCTTGTTCACATCGCCTTCAACACAACGGTGGGTCAACAACACAATTTCTGCTGTTTCCTTTTCGCTGGTGGCCTGACGCTGAATCATGGCTTCAATCGAAATCTGGTTGTCGGCCAACAGGCGCGTTACTTCAGCCAACACACCTGGGCGGTCGTCCACAGCCAAACGCAGGTAAAAGGCAGTAACCACTTTGTCCATAGGCAATACATCCAGATTCTGAATGCCTTCCTTCTGGAAAGCCAGCACAGGCACCCGGCTGGACAATGGAGCCTGGCTTGTGCGTGCAATTTCAATCAGGTCAGCCACAACTGCCGACGCGGTTGGCAAACTGCCGGCACCTGCGCCGTAGTACAAAGTTGGACCAACTGCATTCGCTTTTACCAACACCGCATTCATGACGCCTTCAACATTGGCGATCAGGCGCTTGCTTGGGATCAAGGTGGGGTGGACACGCAATTCAACACCTTGATCTGTGCGCTTGGCAATGCCCAGCAATTTGACGCGGTAGCCCAGTTGCTCGGCAAACTGAATGTCTTCCTTGGTCAGCTTGGTGATGCCTTCGATGTATGCTTTGTCGAATTGAACCGGCACACCAAAAGCCAGTGAACTCAGCAGAGTAATTTTGTGGGCTGCATCCACGCCTTCAATGTCGAAGGTGGGGTCTGCTTCAGCATAGCCCAAGGCTTGGGCTTGGGCGAGCACATCGACGAAAGGCAGGCCTTTGTCACGCATTTCCGACAAAATGAAGTTGCAGGTACCGTTGATGATGCCGGCTACATACTCAATCTTGTTGGCAGCCAAGCCTTCCTTGATCGACTTGATCACAGGAATGCCACCAGCCACAGCCGCTTCAAACGCCACCATCACGTTTTTGGCTTCTGCGGCTGCAAATATTTCATCGCCATGCACCGCCAGCAAGGCCTTGTTGGCCGTGACCACGTGCTTGCCGGCATTGATCGCAGCCAGCACAAGTTGCTTGGCAATCGTGTAGCCGCCAATCAGTTCAACCACCACGTCGATGT
This sequence comes from Burkholderiales bacterium, assembly GCA_027484315.1. Lineage (GTDB taxonomy): Bacteria > Pseudomonadota > Gammaproteobacteria > Burkholderiales > Burkholderiaceae_B > Limnobacter. The sequence continues at coordinate 11,912 of JAIXTE010000092.1, forward strand.
CGTCGCGCTTTACAGCCTCGAAGGCATCGCCCAACACGTCCACGCCGGGACCGGCCAGTTCGCGGGCTTTTTCAGTGTTCAGGTCGGCGATGACTTTGATCTGAATGGGAAAACCCACACGGCGTTCAATTTCACTCGCATTGTCTTTCAGCACATTGAAAGTGCCGGAACCGACAGTACCCAAACCCAGCAGGGCCACTCGAAGAGGTTTGTTCATTTTTAAATCAGCCAAGGTGTTGTTTTCGATAACTTTCCAGGAAGCGGGCAATTCTACCAACTGCATCTGTCAAATCATCGGTGTTGGGTAGGAAAACCACCCGGAAATGATCAGGATTGATCCAATTAAAGCCTGTTCCCTGAACCACCAGCACTTTTTCAGCCTCCAGCAGTTCAAGTACAAATCGCTGGTCATTCTTGATGGGGTAAATCTTCGGATCCAGGCGCGGGAACAGGTACAGCGCCGCCTTGGGCTTTACGCAGGTAACGCCAGGGATGGAAGTCATCAGGTCATAGGCCAGGTCGCGTTGACGGGCCAAGCGCCCGCCGTTGCCCACCAGGTCGTTAATGCTTTGGTAGCCACCCAGCGAGGTTTGAATTGCGTATTGGCCAGGCACGTTGGCGCACAGCCGCATAGATGCCATGATACCCAAACCGTCGATGTAATCGGTGGCGTGGCGCTTGTCACCGGAAATCACCATCCAGCCTGCCCGGTATCCGCAAGCGCGATAGTTTTTGGACAAGCCGTTCATGGTGATGAACAGCACATCATCGGCCAGCGAGGCAATTGAGGTGTGCTCAGCCTGGTCATACAACATCTTGTCGTAAATTTCGTCTGCGAAAATGATCAGTTGGTGCTCGCGGGCAATCTGCACCATCTCCAGCAACACTTCCTCCGGGTACAAGGCGCCCGTGGGGTTGTTGGGATTGATGATGACCAAAGCCTTGGTTTTTTCATTGATCAGGCTGCGCAGGTGCTTGGTGTCGGGGTACCAGTCGCTTTGCTCGTCGCACAAGTAGTGCCGGGGTGTGCCGCCGGAAATGCTCACCGCTGCGGTCCACAAAGGGTAGTCAGGGGCTGGCAGCAACACTTCGTCGCCATTGTTCAGCAAACCCTGCATGCTCATCACGATGAGTTCAGACACACCGTTGCCCACGATGATGTCGTCAAGGGTGACGCCCTTGATTTTCTTTTGCTGCGTGTAATGCATGATGGCTTTACGGGCAGCGAACAGACCTTTGCTGTCGCTGTAACCCGAAGCATCGCCCAGGTTCATGATCACGTCCTGGCGAACTTCATCGGGTGCTTCAAAGCCAAAAGGCGCCAGGTTGCCAATATTCAGCTTCAGGATTCGGTGCCCTTCCTCTTCCAGCTGCCGCGCTCGCTGCATCACCGGACCGCGGATGTCATAGCAAACATTGGCCAACTTGGCGGATTTCAGAATGGGTTTCATTTGGACCTGCGTGTGGATTGTTGTGTGTGTTATTAACGTGCTTATTTTTTTGCTTGTGCAAAGTCTTATAATTTAACCGTTTAGGCCAGTACCTGCAAAGGTCTGGCAGCATCCTGGAGCATCTTTCGAATGAAATTTCAACCTGAATCGCTTGGCGATCAATTCGTTGTTCAGCGGTATGACGAAGAAGGTGTCGTAATCAGCGGCAGGCTTCAGACGGAAAGCGTGGTGTTTGGCACCGATTTCACCCCACGGGTGTGGGAAAACGCGGGCTCCGGTCCCCTGACCCTGGCCCATTGCGAGTGGTTGTATGACCAATGCCCGCCTTCCATGGAAGTGCTGCTGATCGGCACCGGGGCGAAACAGATATTTCCTGCAATGGACATTCGCAAGTTCTTCGTCAACAAGCGCTGCCCTGTGGAATACATGGACAGCCAGGCAGCCTGCCGTACCTACAATATTCTGATTGGTGAAGGTCGACACGTTGTGGCTGCGATTCTGCTATGACCACCTATGCGGCCATTCTCGTGTTGGCAGGGGTGCTGTTGAATGCAGCGGCACAATTGCTTTTAAAAATGGCGACCAACAAGGTCGGGGTTATTGAAGCATCAAGCGCCTTGAGCCTGGGGGCCATGTCCGCCCTGTTCCTGCAATGGCCCATGATTCTTGGCCTATTCTGCTATGGCTTTTCCCTGCTTATCTGGCTGATGGCCTTGTCCAGGGTCGATGTGACCTTGGCCTACCCCATGCTGGCCATTGGGTATGTCATCAACGCATTTGCCGCCCAGCATTTCCTGAACGAACCGGTCAGCATGCAGCGCTGGATCGCCATTGGCGTGATCGTGCTTGGGGTGGCCCTTTTGGCGCGTTCCTGACACCACCTGCATTTCCAAGCCCGGCGCTGTGGTTATACTGAACTATCAAAGTACAACCGCAGACGCTCAGGAGCAGTAACGTGTCGCTTGAAATCAACAGCAAAGTTCCCGATTTTTCAGCCCCCTGCACAGGCCTTGGTGAATTCAGCCTGGCTGCGCATGCAGGCAAAAATCTGGTCATCTACTTTTACCCCAAAGACAGTACCCCCGGCTGCACTACCGAGGGCGAGAACTTCCGCGATTTGCACGCCGAGTTTTCTCAGTCCGATTGCCTGATTTTCGGCGTGTCGCGCGACTCCCTGAAATCACACGAGAACTTCAAGGCGAAACTGGAAATGCCTTTCGAGCTTATTTCTGACCCTGAAGAAAAAGTGTGTGCAATTTTTGACGTCATGAAGATGAAAAACATGTACGGCAAACAGGTGAGAGGCGTCGAAAGAAGTACCTTTGTTATCAACAAGAAAGGTCTTCTTGTGCAGGCCTGGCGCGGTGTGAAGGTGCCGGGTCACGCACAGGCGGTGCTTGACTTTGTACGCACAATCAAGGACTAATATCCTTACGGGCGCGGGAGTGACGACCCCGCGCAATTCATGAGCTTCCTACTTCAGATCGTTGACAATGCCTCTGCCCAAAGAACCCAGCAAACCCGCAACCACACTGAACGAAATTCCTCCAATTTCGGTGCCCAAAACCAGAAAGCCGGCCCGAAGCACAGAATCTCTCGAAGTACCCAACAGCGCAGCGAAAACCCCACTGGTTCTGGCGAGCAATAACGCTCCGACTGCGAAGGCGCCAGAGTCCAACCGGACACGCAATATACCCAAGGCCGCTTCGTCAAAAGCCAAAATACCTGCACAGACTCCCGCTGGGAAACCACGCCGTCAGGTCACACTCACTGGCAAGAAGATATTTGTACTTGACACCAATGTGTTGATGCACGACCCGATGTCCTTGTTCCGGTTTGAAGAACACGATGTTTTCCTGCCGCTGATTACGCTGGAAGAACTGGACAATCACAAGAAAGGCATGTCAGAAGTAGCACGCCACGCACGGCAGGTGAGCCGCTCGCTGGACGCATTGATGGAAAACATCGATGACATCGAGAAAGGCGTGGCATTGGACCGACTGGGTAATGTGGACGCACTGGGTCGCCTTTTGGTGCAAACCACTGAACTGGCTGCAGAACTTCCAAAAACCCTGCCCGTTGGAAAAGCCGACAACCAGATTCTGGGTGTGGTGTTTGCCCTGAGCAAACTTCACCCTGAACGTGAAGTTGCCCTGGTGTCCAAAGACATCAATATGCGCATCAAGGCCCGCGCGCTGGGTTTGTTGGCTGAAGACTATTTCAATGACCAGGTACTTGAAGATCGCGATTTGCTGTATTCGGGCATCATGGAATTGCAGTCTGATTTCTGGGAGAAAAACAGCAAAGGCATTGAAAGCTGGCAACAAGGCGGCAGCACCTACTACCGCGTCAGCGGCCCCGCTGTAAAAGACATGATGGTCAACCAGTTCGTGTATTGCGAAACTGGAATTCCGTTAATCGCACAAGTACTTGAAGTCAATGGCCGCACCGCAGTGCTTAAAACCCTGCGCGATTTCAGCCACAACAAGAACAGCGTGTGGGGAATTACCGCAAGAAACCGCGAACAGAATTTTGCTCTGAACCTGCTGATGAACCCGGAATGTGACTTTGTCACCTTGCTGGGCCAGGCAGGCACGGGCAAAACCTTGCTGGCCCTGGCAGCGGGATTGTCACAGGTTCTGGAAAGCAAGCAGTATTCAGAAATTATCGTGACCCGGGCCACTGTGCCCGTGGGTGAAGACATCGGTTTCCTGCCGGGTACGGAAGAAGAAAAAATGGCCCCCTGGATGGGCGCTTTCGAGGACAACCTGGAAGTGCTGAACAAGCCCGACCCCAGCAGTGGTGATTGGGGCCGCTCAGCCACAACCGACCTGATTCGCACCAAGATCCGGATCAAGTCCATGAACTTCATGCGGGGTCGTACCTTCATCAACAAGTTCCTGATTATTGATGAAGCACAAAACCTGTCACCGAAGCAAATGAAAACCCTGATTACCCGGGCGGGCCCCGGCACCAAGGTCATTTGCCTCGGTAACCTGGCGCAGATCGACACCCCCTACCTGACAGAAGGCTCATCGGGCCTGACGTATGTGGTGGATCGATTCAAGGGCTGGCCGCATGCGGGGCATATCACGTTGCAGCGTGGAGAACGTTCGCGATTGGCTGATTTTGCGTCGGACAACCTGTAAGCCGCATTGAACTGTGCCTTGCAAGTTGATTGCAAGGCGCAATTCGCGCCGCTTGCGTACGATTCTTCGTCTGCTCAGGCGCATGCCCTCTTCCGCCAGAAAGCCTGTATTTCCCTTTTTGAATTCACACTGACTCACCGGGTTCGGCAAAAAAGATGGCCGAACTCGGTGTCGGCTTGTCGCCGAACGTGGCGTGTGAATTCAAAACGGGCAGGCTTTCTTGAATGGCGGTGCGAGGGCAATGCAGCCTTTGCTCACCAGCGCGAGTTGCCTGCGATGCGTTGCAGAGTTGCCGCCTCGTTCTGCCGATTCAAGATCAAGGCGCCCGGCCTGATTCACAGCGAGGGGCGATTCCGACAGGAATCAATGCGAGCACGCTTAAGCGTGGCGCATGCCCCAAGCCAGAATCAGGAAGGGGAATTCGACTTGATCAAGGCAGGATGAGCGGTAATCTGCAAAGCCAGAAGACTCAGTTGATTAAGACTGGCTGTGCGGCATCCTGCGACTCTGACGCAGAGAAACCTTACTCCAACCCAAGACTTTCGCGATACTCTTCGTACGTGCCGCGGTAATCCGTAATGCCATCTTCCCGCATTTCAAAAATACGGGTTGCAATGCCTGATACAAATTGGCGGTCATGCGACACCACAAACACGGTACCTTCAAATTTTTCGACTGCATACTGCAGTGATTCGATGGATTCCATGTCCAGGTGATTGGTGGGTTCATCCATCAACAACACATTGTGACGACCCAACATCAAGCGGCCAAATACCAAGCGGTTTTTTTCACCACCTGAACACACTTTCACCTGCTTGGAAATTTCGTCGTTGCTGAACAGCAATCGGCCCAGAATGCCGCGAATGACTTGGTCATCATCGCCTTCTTGCGAAAAGCGTTCTGTCCACTCGCGCAAATTCAGCTGGACGTCAAATTCATCGCTCACATCCTGCGCCATGTAGCCCAGGTCTGCATTTTCTGACCACTTCACTTCGCCGTAGCTCGGCTCAATCGCTTTGGCCAGCAGCTTCAGTAGCGTGGTTTTGCCCATACCGTTGGCACCCACAATACCCACCTTGTCGCCGGCTTCCACCATGATCGAGAAATCGCGAATCACCTTGTTGTCGCCATAGGCCAGGCTGACATTGTCCAATTCCACTGCAAGGCGGTGCATTTTCTTTTTTTGCTCGAATCGAATGAACGGATTCTGACGTGAAGAAGGCTTGAGCACCACGGTGTCCTGTTTGATTTTCTCAATCTGCTTTTGGCGTGATGTGGCTTGGCGGGCCTTGGACTTGTTGGCAGCAAACCGGCGCACAAAATCTTGCAGATCAGAAATACGTTCCTTGGCGCGGGCATTGGAGGCTTGGGCGCGTTCACGTGCCTGTGCTGCAGCCAGCATGTAATCGTCGTAGTTGCCGGGCACTACTTGCAGCGTGCCGTAATCCAGGTCGGCCATGTGGGTGCAC
>JAIXTE010000036.1 GCA_027484315.1 Burkholderiales bacterium
AGCCATTGCCACCATTGCCCGCAAACACTTCGATTGTTGCTTCGTCGATGAATTTCATGCTCTATCCTGGTAACTGCGCCTGCTGACTGCGCCTGATGACTTCGCCCGCTGACCTGGTCTGCTGACTTGATCTTTTTACTTTACATTTGAATGGTCCTGGCCCAAAACAAAAATAGCCCTGCAATGCAGGGCTATCTGACCAAGCACGGTGTGCGGTGCAAACGGAAGGAATTAACCCTCGTTGACCACGCTCACAGTTTTGCGACGCAAAGCGCCTTTCACTGAGAACTGCACCTGACCGTCGGTCAGTGCAAACAATGTGTGGTCTTTGCCCATGCCGACGTTGTCGCCAGCATGAAAACGTGTACCGCGTTGGCGAATAATGATGCCGCCGGCATTGATAGCCTGGCCGCCAAACACCTTCACACCCAGTCGCTTGGCTTCTGAGTCACGTCCGTTGCGCGTAGAGCCGCCGCCTTTCTTACTTGCCATGAGTCATTCTCCTCTTATCAAGCGTTGATGGCTTGGATCTGGATTTGAGTGTAGTTCTGGCGATGGCCTTGACGCTTTTGATAGTGCTTGCGACGACGCATCTTGAAGATCTTCACTTTGTCGTGACGACCGTGTGCCAAAACAACTGCCTTGACCGAAGCCCCTTGAACCAGTGGAGTACCCACTTTAACTGTGTCACCGCTACCAACGGCGAGCACTTCGTCCAGAGAGATTTCTTGGCCAATGTCAGCAGGTATCTGTTCTACTTTAAGTTTTTCACCAGCGATAACCTTGTATTGCTTACCGCCGGTTTTTATGACCGCGTACATAGTTGACCCTTCGTTTCTTGATTAATCTTTAAACCAACTTTCGTTAGTTAAACCCAAAAATAATTTGGATAGCCCGCAATTATGCGCGGAAAGTGCAATGTTGTCAAAGCCTTGTGTGCAAAGGGCGTACATTCTGCAAACACCGTGCGGCTTTTGTGAAACACCCTCAAGTACAATATGCGCAACATAAATCATCACCACATGCAGTGAACCCCATGCCCAGCCCAGCGCCCAGTGTGAAAAGTGTTTTGTCCCCGGTTGCTTCCGACATGCAACGGCTGGACCAGGTCATTCGAACAAGCCTGCATTCCGAGGTCAGCCTGATCAACCAGATCAGCGACTACATCATCAATGCCGGTGGCAAACGCCTGCGCCCTGCACTGGTCTTGTTGACCGCTCGCGCCTTGGGTGCAAATACCCGGCAGATGGAACAGGCTGTTGAGCTGGCAGCCATCGTGGAGTTCATTCACACCGCCACATTGCTGCACGACGACGTGGTGGATGAATCCGACATGCGGCGCGGCCGCTTGACCGCCAACGCAGAATATGGCAACTCGGCCGCCGTACTGGTGGGTGACTTTCTGTATTCACGGTCATTCCAGATGATGGTGAAAATCGGCTTGATGGATGTCATGGATGTGCTATCCGAGGCCACCAACACCATTGCGGAAGGCGAAGTGCTTCAGTTGCTGAATTGCAAAGACCCCGACGTCACGGAAGCACGCTACATGCAGGTCATTGACTTCAAAACCGCCAAGCTGTTTGAAGCGTCCTGCCGCCTGGCGGGCATTGTGACTGGTCAAAACAGAGACACGATTGCAAACCTGGGCCGTTTCGGGGCAGAAGTTGGCAGTGCATTCCAACTGATCGACGACGTGCTGGACTACGCAGGTGAAAGTTCTGCACTTGGAAAAAACGTGGGTGATGACTTGCGGGAGGGCAAACCTACCCTGCCCCTGATCCACGCGATGCAACATTCAAGCGGCACCGTGCAGGCACAAATTCGAGACGCCATTGCCAACGGCGGAACGCAAGATGTATCAGCAATCATGGCCTGCATCGAAGAAACCGGCTCACTTGCCTACACGCGCAATAAAGCACACGCACTGGCTGAATCTGCGAAAACGCGACTTGCACACTTGCCGGAAACCCCTTTCAGGACTGCACTGGATTCGCTTTGTGATGTGTCAATACAGCGCACGAGCTGAAAGGCGCAAAAACATCCGCCTAGGTGATTGATTCGCACAGGCTGAAGCAGCATCATGGTTGGGTAGATGCATCCATCCAATTGTTCACCACGAAGGACCTTGATCCATGACCATCAGTAGCGCAGTTGTCAAAAGCTCAGGGCTGTTAAGGGCACTGACGGCCAAAGGCATTCTGGACAACCTGCAGATTGAGCAACTGACTTCCGAAGAGATTCAGGGCCGCTCGGTCGCCGACTGGATTGTCAACAATGGCATCGTGAGTGCCGAGCTGCTGGCCAGTTCTGTGGCGCAACACTTTGGATACCCACTGCTTGATCTAAGCCAGTTCGACGACAGCCGCATCGGCCTGGAAGCCGAGTTGATCCAGGCTGAAAAGGGCCTTGAGGCGTTTGTACTTGGTCGCCGACAAGGCACCCTGAGCGTGGCCATGGCCGACCCGACCGACCTCAGCACCATTCAACAATTGAAATTTCGAACCCAACTACAGGTCGAACCCGTGGTTGTGGAATATGACAAGCTGTTGCACCGCCTTGAAAAAAGCGACCCGGCGCACGGCATGGAAGAAGGCCTGCTAACCGATGCGGAGTCGGATACAGGTGCTGGTGGTGCAGAAGAACAGTCGCCTGATGTGGACGATGCCCCAATTGTCCGTTTTGTGCAGCGAATCCTGAGCGAAGCCTTGAAGAAAGGGGCCTCGGATATTCACTTCGAGCCTTACGAAAAAAGCTACCGAGTGCGCTTCCGCATTGACGGCCTGTTGCAGGAAACCTCCCAGCCACCGCTGGCGGCCAAGGCGAAAATTGCAGCCCGCATCAAAATCATGAGCCGGTTGAACACCACCGAAACCCGAACCCCCCAAGACGGCAGAATCAGGCTGACGCTGGGTGCCGATGAGCGAAAAATCGACTTCCGGGTCAGCACGCTGCCCACGCTGTTTGGCGAAAAAATTGTGATGCGTCTGCTCGATTCCAGCAAGTCGCTGCTGAAGCTGGAGCAGCTTGGTTTCGAGGCAGAACAGCGCGCAGCCGTTGAAAAAGCACTGGCCAAGCCGCATGGCATGATTTTGGTGACTGGCCCCACGGGCAGTGGCAAAACGGTGTCGTTGTACACCTTTCTCCAGATGTTGAACCACGAGTCCATCAACATCAGCACGGTGGAAGACCCGGCAGAAATCAATTTGCCCGGCATCAACCAGGTCAACATCAATGAACGAATCGGATTGACGTTTGCAAAAGCCTTGCGCGCTTTGCTGCGGCAAGACCCCGACGTCATCATGGTCGGCGA
>JAIXTE010000002.1 GCA_027484315.1 Burkholderiales bacterium
GGTACCACTCTTCCCCGTTTTTATCCACACCCAAAATACCGATGTTGCCAATGTGGTGGTGTCCGCAGGAATTGATGCAACCTGAAATATTCAGGCTGAGGTCGCCCAGATCAAACTGGTAGTCCAGGTTGTCCACGGCTTCCTGAATACCCAGTGCAATCGGAATGGATTTTGCATTGGCCAGTGAGCAGAAATCGCCACCGGGGCAGGCAATCATGTCGCTCACCAAACCGATGTTGGGCATGGCCAGGTTGTGTTCTTTCAGGGTGCTCCACAGCTCGAACAAATCCTGTTCGGCCACGTCGGACAATACGAAGTTCTGTTCATGCGTGACACGCAATTCACCGAATGAATACTGTTCTGCCAGGTCGGCAATCAGGTGCATTTCAGCGGTGTTGGCGTCGCCAGGGGCAATGCCGGGGCGCTTCAGTGAAATGCTGATGGCCACGTAACCGGGCTGGCGGTGCTCGCGCGCGTTGCGGATCAACCAGCGGTCAAAACCCACATGTTGGGCGCGCAGATTTTTGTTGTGCTCGGCGGTTTTTGCAACTTCTTCTGCGCTGAATTGCTGATAGGCAGGTGCAGTGAAGAAGGATGAAACACGGTCAAATTCCTTCTGGGGAATGACCGATACACCACCCTTGATGTGCTGCCATTCTTCTTCAACCTGTTTGGCAAATTCTTCAGGGCCAATGGCACGAACCAGAATCTTGATACGGGCTTTGTAGAGGTTGTCACGGCGGCCATAGCGGTTGTAAACGCGCATTACGGCTTCAATGTAAGTCAGCAGTTCCTGCCAGGGCAAGTCGCTCTTGATGACTGAGCCAATGACCGGTGTGCGGCCTAAGCCACCACCGGCCAGAATTTGCGCGACTATTTCGCCCGCAGCATTGCGTGTCAGGTTCACGCCAATGTCGTGCACCTGCACTGCTGCACGATCAACGGCAGCACCGTTCACTGCAATCTTGAACTTGCGTGGCAGATGGGCGAATTCAGGGTGGAAGGTGCTCCACTGGCGAATCAATTCGCAGAATGGGCGTGGATCCACGAATTCGTCTTTCGCAATGCCGGCGAATGGGTCGCTGGTGGTGTTGCGAATGCAGTTGCCGCTGGTTTGAATGGCATGCATTTCGACTTCCGCGAGTTCGGCCAGAATGTCGGGAATGCTTTCCAGTGTGGGCCAGTTGTATTGAATGTTCTGGCGGGTCGTGAAGTGGGCGTAATTGCGGTCGTACTTCGCCGAGATGTCGGCGAGCTTGTGCAACTGCTTTGCACCCAGCAAACCATAGGGAATGGCCACGCGCAACATGGGTGCATGGCGCTGAATGTACAGGCCGTTTTGTAGCCGCAATGGGCGAAATTCCTCGTCAGTCAGTTCGCCTTTCAGGAAGCGCTCGGTCTGGTTGCGAAACTGAGCCACGCGTTCGCGTACAAGGGCGTGGTCATAGTCGTCGTATTTGTACATTTACATCACCAATTTGGCGGCCACGGCGGTGAGGGTCGTGGCCAATACCCCGCGCAGGAACCTTTCCGGTACCGCGCGACTTAAATAACTGCCAATTGTTATGCCAGGGATGGAGCCGATCAGCAAAGCACCCAGCAAGCCAAAGTCAACGGTGCCCAAACTGAAGTGGCCGAAAGCAGCCACTGCCGTCAGCGGCACGGCATAGGCAATGTCGGTACCTGCAATTTCAGAGGCTTTCATGTGCGGGTACAGCATGATCAGCACCATGGCGCCAATTGCGCCCGCACCGATTGACGACACTGTGACCAGCATGCCAATGAGGGCAAAAGCGACAACCGTCGCAATGTTACGGGTTTTTTCCTGCAATTGCGCCTTGGGGTTGTTTTGCAGCCAATGAACAATTTTTGATTTGAATATCAACACACCCACGGTCAACATGACGCAGATGGAAATAGACCAGCGAATGAACAGATCAATCGGGCTGCCTTTGCCAGCGTTTTGAATGTCCAGCCCGTGCAGAACGGAAATCGTGATCAGCGATGCAGGCACACTTCCAAGGCAGGCCAGTCCCACAATTTTCCAGTTTACCGTGTTGCGCAAGCGATGCACCACGGTGCCAGCACCCTTGGTGATCGCAGCAAAAGCCAGGTCAGTACCCACAGCCGTGGTGGCTGGAATACCAAACAGCACGGTGAGCAGGGGGGTCATCAACGAGCCACCCCCAACGCCGGTAAGGCCGACCAAGAGGCCGACCGCCAGGCCAGAAGCTACGTAGACTAAATTGATGTCAAAAGGCACGTGAAAGCTCGATCAAAATGGTTTTATGGGACTTGCAGTGTAGGCGCTTCCTCTTATAATTCAAACGATAGTATTTCCATTTATATATTCCCCTGTGGAATAAAGGGTTTTTATGAACTTGCACCAGCTTCGATTTGTTCGGGAAGCAGTTCGCCATGACTTCAGCCTGACTGACGCAGCCAAAGCGCTGTTCACGTCGCAACCCGGCGTGTCGAAAGCCATCATCGAGTTTGAAGAGGAATTGGGTTTTCAAATCTTTAAACGTCACGGCAAGCGGATCAAGGGTTTAACGCCCCCCGGCGAATTGGTATATCAGGCCTGCGAACGTGTTTTGGCCGAGATGGAGAACATCAAGCGTGTGGGTGAGGAATTTGCCGCGCGTGAAAGCGGACAGTTGACTGTTGCAGTGACCCACACCCAGGCTCGCTATGTATTGCCGCAGGCCGTGGCTGTGTTTCGCAAGAAATTCCCGAAAGTGAAACTGATTTTGCTGCAGGGCACGCCCGAGCAACTGGCGCAGTGGGTGCGCAAAGACCAGGCGGACTTGGCCGTGGCCACAGAGGCCTTGGCCGATGAACCGGATTTGGTGACTTTCCCGTGTTATGACTGGGGGCACGTGGCGGTCGCGCCCGCAGGCTCACCCTTGCTCAAGGATTTTGCTGAAGACGGGCGAAAAATCACACTGGCTGATTTTGACAAAATGCCGGTGATTACCTACGAAACCCACTTTGCTGGACGGAAGAAAATTGACGCGGCATTTCAGAAGGCAGGCGTCACCATTGATTTGGTGTTGGAAGCGATTGATGCGGACGTGATCAAGACCTATGTGGGCTTGGGCTTGGGTGTGGGCATTATTGCCGAGGTGGCTTTTGATGCTGCCAAAGACAAAGGTTTGGTCGCTGTGCCAGTGGATCATCTCTTCGGCCGAAACACCACGCGAATTGCCTTGCGGCAGGGTGTGTTCATGCGCACGTTGATGTATGAATTCATTGCCGTTTTTGCGCCGATGTTGACGCCTAAGCTGATCGACCGCGTTTTGGGTGGCGGGCAGGCGTATGACATCTGAAGTGGCGTTATTTATTGATGCGGCGTGGTTGATTTGATTAGAGCGCAGTGCCTGCTGCGACGGAAAATCTGTTTCTCCCAAGCTGAACCTCGCCTTGCCTGAAACCGCCCCTCGAAAAAAGCACTCGGGGCGGCTTCTGCCCCACGGGGCACCGGCCCGGCTTGGCACGCTTGGGCAGATTTTCCCGACTGTCGCAACAAGCACCTGCGCTGCCAATCAAACCTGCACACCGCACACCGCACACCGCACACCGCACACCGCACACCGCACACCGCACAC
>JAIXTE010000069.1 GCA_027484315.1 Burkholderiales bacterium
CCAAGCCAATGAGGCGGCCATCGAACTTAGCGCTTTTGTCGAAGTACAGCCTGTCATCAAACAAGACTTGATCCTGCCCTGATCGTCCCCATATCTCGACACACGCGTTCGAAACGCCCCACATTTCTCAAAGGATAGGCATGGAGCAATATCACGGCACCACTATATTGTCGGTTCGGCGAGGCAACCACGTGGCACTTGGGGGGGACGGTCAGGTCACCTTGGGTCACATTGTTGTCAAGGGCTCTGCCCGCAAGGTTCGCCGCCTGCATCACAACAAGATTCTGGCCGGGTTTGCCGGGGGTACTGCAGACGCTTTCACCTTGTTTGAGCATTTTGAGGCTCAACTGGAAAAGCATTCCGGTCATTTATTGCGTGCCGCAGTCGAGCTTGCCAAAGAATGGCGAACTGACAGGATGTTGCGCCGGCTAGAGGCCATGCTGGCTGTGGCTGATGAAAATCACTCACTGATTATTACCGGAAATGGCGATGTACTCGAGCCGGAACAAGGGCTGGTGGCAATCGGTAGCGGCGGGTCTTATGCCCATTCAGCCGCCAAGGCCTTGCTTGAAAATACCAACCTGTTGCCCGAGGAAATCGTCAAGAAGTCCCTCACGATTGCGGGCGAGTTGTGTATTTACACCAACCAGCATCACACCATTGAAGTGCTAGGTGCGCCTGCATCGTCCACGAAAGAGTAACTTCCATGAATCCATTGACACCCTCAAACATCGTTGAAGAACTCAACAAAAACATTGTTGGTCAGGCGGCTGCCAAACGCGCTGTCGCGGTAGCCCTGCGCAACCGGTGGCGTCGCATGCAGGTGCCCATGCCGTTGCGCCAGGAAATCACTCCCAAAAACATACTCATGATTGGCCCAACCGGCGTTGGTAAAACTGAAATTGCCCGCCGTTTGGCCAAGTTGGCCAATGCACCTTTCATCAAGATTGAGGCCACGAAATTCACTGAAGTCGGCTACGTTGGTCGTGATGTGGACACCATCATTCGTGACTTGATTGAAATTGCCCTGAAGCAGGTGCGTGAAGAAGCGCAGGTCGGCGTGATCGAAGAAGCCAAGTCGGCCGCATTTGACCGGGTGCTGGATGCGCTATTGCCTCCAGCCCGCGATTTCGGTTTCACCGAGCAGTCGACCGCCCCCTCCGAGGAAAACCGCACCCGCATTCGTTTTCGGGAAAAGCTGTTTGCTGGAGAACTGGACGACAAAGAAATTGAAATTGAAGTGGCTGCCGCCTCGCCTTCACTGGATGTGGTTGGTCCCCCGGGCATGGAAGAGCTCACCGGCCAGTTGCAATCCATGTTCCAAAACATGTCTGGCGGTAAGAAAAAGCTACGCAAACTGAAAGTGTCCGAAGCGCTGAAGGCTATTCAGGACGAAGAGGCCGCAAAGCGGGTCAATGAAGAGGAGGTTCGTGCTCAAGCCATTTCCAGGGTTGAGCAGGACGGTATCGTCTTCCTTGATGAAATTGACAAAATCGCCACCAAGGCTGATGGCCGTGGTACGGATGTGTCTCGCCAGGGTGTGCAGCGCGATCTTCTGCCATTGGTCGAGGGCACCACGGTCAACACCAAATACGGCATGATCAAGACTGATCACATCCTGTTCGTGGCCAGTGGGGCGTTCCACCTGTCACGGCCCTCGGATCTCATCCCTGAGTTGCAGGGGCGTTTTCCAATTCGGGTCGAGCTGGAATCGCTCACAGTTGACGACTTCCAGCGCATCCTCACCAGCACTGACGCTTGTTTGACCGAGCAATACAAAGCCTTGCTTGCGACAGACGGAGTTGATTTGAACTTCACCGATGAAGGCGTTCGGCGATTGGCTGAAATCGCATTCACTGTGAACGAGAAGACCGAGAATATTGGCGCACGTCGCCTCTACACCGTGATGGAGCGTTTGCTTGAGGAAGTGGCTTTTCAGGCAAATGGTCAGCCCCAATCTGTTGAAATTACAGCAGACTTTGTGGACTCAAGGTTGGGCGAAGCTGCCAAGTCCGAAGATCTGGCGCAATTCATTCTCTAGAATCTGCCGATCGGCGTTGCAGTTTCATTTGTCCGGGTAGATTGGCTTTAAAATGCAATCTCGAACCCATTTCTACCCGGATAGCTTCATGACCGCTGACATTCTCACCCCCGCCATCAAAGCCAAGGTTTTGTCTGAGGCGCTTCCCTACATTCGCCGCTTTCACGGAAAAACCGTGGTTGTGAAATATGGTGGCAACGCCATGACCGATGTCAGTCTGCAAAAGTCTTTTGCGCACGACGTGGTGCTTCTTAAACTTGTTGGTATTAACCCGATCGTAGTCCACGGCGGCGGCCCTCAGATTGACGAGGCTTTGCGACGCGTGGGCAAGCAGGGCACTTTCATTCAGGGTATGCGTGTTACCGACGAAGAAACCATGGAAGTGGTGGAATGGGTACTTGGTGGCCAGGTGCAGCAAGACATCGTCATGATGATCAATGAACACGGCGGCAAAGCCGTGGGGCTGACAGGCAAGGATGGTGCCTTGATCCAGGCCCGCAAAATGAAGCTGGCAGACCAGCACGAGCCCGGCAAGTTTCACGACATCGGCTTTGTGGGTGAAATCGCATCGATCGAACCTGCCATTGTCAAAGCCCTGCAGGACGATGCATTCATCCCTGTTATTTCTCCAATCGGATTTGGTGATGACGGACATGCTTACAACATCAATGCAGACTTGGTCGCTGGAAAAATTGCGGAAGTTTTGAAGGCTGAAAAGCTGATCATGATGACCAATACGCCAGGGGTGCTGGATAAAAATGGTCAATTGCTCACGGGGCTCACCGCAAAGCGAATTGATGAGTTGTTTGCAGACGGAACAATTTCTGGCGGCATGCTGCCCAAAATTTCATCTGCCATTGAGGCGGCAAAAAGCGGAGTAAACTCCGTGCATGTGGTTGACGGTCGCATACCCCACTGTCTTTTGCTTGAAATCCTTACTGACCAGGGCGTTGGGACCATGATTCGCAGCCATTGATTTTACAAGGCGTCCTTAAGGGCGCCACACCCCAGGGGGAGACATGTCGAACAAAAGAATTCCGAATTTGTCTGTGACGGACGGGTTTGATTTTTTCAAGAAAATCTGGGGTAGTTTGCCCATTCCAAGCGTCATGAATCCCACCACTGACCTCGACGAGCTCGACAAGCGCATTTCAGATTTGAAGGCGGTGGAGCAATGGTTGAATGTGAATCTCAGCATGCTCCGCGCCACCATTCAGGGGCTTGAGGTTCAGCGGGGCACAATCGCGACCATCAAATCTTTCAGCTCCAACATCGGTTTGGGTGCAGAACGCGGTGGAGATACACCCCCATCCTTGAATGACGAGTTCATTCGAAAAGCCATGCAGGCTGCGGTGGCACCTCCTCCTGTGCCGCGCGTTGAACCAGTGGCCACCAAAACGCCCGATCCTGAACCCGAACCATCGCCTTCCAGTGAGTCCACCGCTGCCGCGCAGGAAACTTCGAGTGCAATCGTGGCCAACGCCACAGCATGGTGGGGCTTGTTGCAAGAGCAGTTCAATAAAGTGGCCGCTGCGGCCGTAGCCAATGCCGAGCCGGGCGAAGCCGTATCAAAACCCAAAGTCAAGCGTTCAACCTCCGCTGCGAAAAAATCCCTCAGCGCCGCCAAAACGACTCGCACAACCCGTTCAAGGACCTAGATGTTTCGTTTTGGCCACGCCACACACCCCAACTGGAGGGAAGCACTTGAACTCGTGTTGGTGCAACTCGAAGGCCAAATGCAGCTTGAGCAGTTCGCAGCGGACATAACCCGGCCCCAAAAGCTGGGTTTAATCTACGTCACTGAAGCATTTGCGTCTTCCATGCCCTTGATCTTGCAAGGGTTGCGCCAGCGCACCGGTTACAAGGACTGGGTGGGCGGTATTGCTCCGGGGGTGTGCAGCAGCGGGGTTGAGTATTATCAGGAGCCGGCCATCGCAGCCATGCTGATGGAGTTTCCAGCTGACTCGGCCCGTGTCTTTTCAGGAAAAATGCCCCTTCCCAAGCCGGGTACGGTCAATGCCTCGGGCCGTGATGTCATGGCATCAGCCCTTATCCACATTGACCCACTGACTGAGGACATCGACGATTTGCTTGAAGATTTGTCCCTGAAAGTCAGCAGCAACAAGGTTTTTGGCGGGCTCGTCAGTGCGGGCAGTGCGCACACGCATGTGGCAATTGAGCCGCTGTCCGGCGGGGTTTCCGGAGTCGTGTTTGCCAGTGGCTTGCCCATTGAGGTTCGCATGACCCAAGGTGTACAGGTGGTCGGCTCGGAACATGAAATTACAGCTTTGCGCGGTAACTTTGTCGAAGAGTTAGATGGTTTGCCCGCACTCGACGTATTACTCACCGACCTGGGCCTTCAACCTGATGCGGATGAATCCAATTCCGCCGATCACGCAGCCGACGTGTTGGCCAAACGCTTTGCACATGGCCTGTTTGTCGGCCTGACCGATCGTGCATTGGCCGAATCTGCGATTCTGAAAGGGTACACTGCAGGCCGTTCAGAAGCCCATCAGCTCAAGGTGCGCCCAGTCGTTGGGATGGATCCCAATAAAAAATCCCTGGCGGTGGCTGAGGATTTCAAACTCGGTGACCGGCTTTCCTTCTGTACCAGGGATGAGAACTCGGCCCGGGTTGATCTCACCCGCATGTGCGCTGAATTGCGAGAGGATCTGGACGCGCCCGCACCCAGGCTGAATGAGCTGCAGGCGGCCGGGTTTTCTGGAATTCATTCTCGACGCAAACCCCGCGGCGCAGTGTACATTGCCTGCAACGGCCGCGGCGCTGCCCTATTTGGGTTGCAGGGCGTGGAACAGCAAATTGTTCGTGAGCAATTGGGCGACATTCCCTTGATCGGTTTCTCGGCCAATGGTGAAATTTTTCGGGGTGCCTTGTATGGATACACAGGCGTGCTGGCTTTATTTTTCTAAATTCAATATCTGACATGAATATCCTGATACTTGCCGCAGGCAAAGGCACCCGGATGAAATCCGCCCTGCCCAAAGTGCTTCACGCCGTAGGCGGACAGTCCATGCTGTGCCGTGTACTGGATACATCCTCGCAATTTGCAGATCCCAATATTGTGGTGGTGGTTGGGCATGGTGCCGAGGAAGTTCGGCGTCAACTTTCAGACCGGTCGGGAATTCGTTTTGCACTTCAGTCGGAACAGTTAGGCACCGGCCATGCGGTTCGCTGTGCAAGCGACTCATTGGCAGACCACCCGGTCACTCTCATTTTGTATGGGGATGTACCGCTGATTCAATTTGAATCCCTCCAACCGCTGGTCCACGCCGCACTGCAGGGTCAAGTGGGGTTGATGACCCTGAACATGGCCAACCCCCAGGGTTATGGTCGCATTCTTCGCGATGCGGAAGGGGCTGTCATTGGCATCGTCGAGCAGAAAGATGCAACGCCTGACCAGCAGGCGATCACCGAGATCAACACCGGTATCCTGGCCTGCCCCACATCCAGCCTTAAAAACTGGGTTGGCAAGCTTGGCAACAACAATGCACAGGGTGAGTATTACCTCACCGACATCATCGCCATGGCGCATGAAGACGGTCTGCTGGTGCGTACGACGCAGCCTCGGTACAGCTGGGAAGTGTCCGGTGTGAATTCCCGGATTCAGCAAGCCGAACTTGAACGTGTTTGGCAGTTGCACCAAGCGGAAAAACTGATGGCCGATGGTGTCCAACTGCTCGATCCTGCCCGCGTTGACCTTCGTGGTACGGTCCAGTGTGGCGCCGATGTGGTCATTGACGTCGGTTGTGTGTTTCAAGGTCAAGTTACTTTGGGTGATGGGGTGTCCATCGGGCCGTATTGTGTACTCAACAACGTGTCGATTGCTGCGGGCACTCGGGTCGAGGCCTATTCGCACCTCGCTGATGCCACAGTGGGCGAAAACGCGGTCATTGGCCCTTACGCCAGGCTCCGTCCCGGCGCCAAACTGGGCGATGAAGTGCACATCGGCAACTTTGTCGAAGTCAAAAATGCCAGTATTGCCCGGCAATCCAAAGCCAATCACCTTGCTTACATTGGCGATGCCCAAATCGGCGAACGTGTGAATGTTGGCGCCGGCACCATCACCTGCAATTACGATGGCGCAAACAAACACCTCACCGTGATTGAAGACGATGTATTTATTGGGTCTGACACACAACTGGTTGCACCCGTCACCGTGAAAAAAGGCGCCACCCTGGGGGCCGGTACCACTTTGACCAAGGATGCACCAGCCGGTGCCCTTACGGTTTCCCGTTCGAAGCAAATCACGATCGAGGGCTGGAAGCGCCCGGTCAAGTCAACAAAAAAATAAAAGGACTATTGATTATCATGTGTGGAATTGTCGGTGTACTCTCAAAAACCAACAGCGTGCCTGTGTTGATTGACGGTCTCAAAAAACTCGAATACCGCGGATACGATTCCGCTGGCCTTTCCATTCAATCTGACAGCGATCAATCCATCCACCGGGCTCGCAGTGTGGGCCGTGTCGTCGAACTGGATTCCACCACCAAAGCGCTGAGCGCCCGCATGGGCATCGCTCACACGCGCTGGGCTACCCATGGCGTGCCTAGCGAACGCAACGCCCACCCTCACATCAGTGAAGGGCAGGGTATTTCTGTCAGCGTGGTGCACAACGGCATCATTGAAAACCACGAAGAAATTCGCAAGTCGCTTACCGCGGAAGGTTACGTGTTTCAGTCGGACACCGACACTGAAGTGATTGCCCACCTGGCACACAAGCACTTGGCCCAAGGCCTGACTCTTCTGGCTGCCGTGCAGGCCACAGTCAAGCTTCTTGAAGGTGCCTTTGCCATCGCGGTGATCTGCAACACGGCACCCCTTACCCTGGTGGCCTCCAAGAAAGGGGCTCCTCTGCTGGTGGGGCATGGCGATGGCGAGTTTTTTCTTGCCTCGGACGCATCCGCGCTGGTTGCTCACACCAAGTTGATCACTTACCTGGAAGAACGCGATGTGGTTCAGTTGCAAACTTCCGGCGTGGACTTTTTTGACGGCGAAGGCATGCAGGTCGAGCGTGCAATTATTGAAAGTCAGTTGTCGGCTGATGCGGTGGAATTGGGCCCCTATGCCCACTACATGCAAAAAGAAATTTATGAGCAACCAGGTGCCATCGCAGCCACCCTGGAAATGGTCAGCAATGCCTCTGCAGTCAAGCCAGAATTGTTTGGCGCGCAAGCGGGAAGCGTATTGCCCGGCATTCAACAGGTGCTGATACTGGCTTGCGGCACCAGCTATCACGCTGCCTTGGTGGCGCGCTACTGGCTCGAGTCTATCGCTGCCTTGCCCACCAGCGTGGAAATTGCCAGCGAATACCGTTACCGTACCAGCGTCAGCCTGCCCAACACACTTGTAATCACCATTTCCCAATCAGGTGAAACCGCCGATACGCTGGCAGCTTTGGAGCATGCCAAATCACAGGGCATGTCCAACGCCTTGTCCATTTGCAATGTGCCAGAATCAGCCTTGATTCGTGCCAGTAACCTGCGCTTCCTGACCCGCGCAGGCCCCGAAATCGGCGTTGCCTCGACCAAGGCTTTCACAACTCAGCTTGCTGCGCTGTTCACCTTCACCATGGTCATGGCCAAACTTCGGGGAAAGCTGTCTGAAGATCAGGAGAAAACACTGCTTACCCAGTTGCGTCACCTGCCTTCCGCCATGCAGAACATTTTGGCGCTTGAGCCGGAAATCAAGGCATTGGCTGCCAGTTTTGCAGAAAAGCGCCATGCGCTCTTTCTGGGGCGCGGGGTGCATTACCCAATCGCCATGGAAGGCGCATTGAAGCTGAAAGAAATCAGCTACATTCACGCCGAAGCGTATGCCGCAGGCGAACTCAAGCACGGTCCGCTGGCCTTGGTGGATGCGGACATGCCGGTTGTGGCCGTCGCACCCAAAGACACCCTGATTGAAAAGTTGAAGTCGAACCTTCAGGAAGTGCGTGCGCGCGGTGGGGAGTTATACATCTTCGCCGACCGCGACACCAAAATTGAAGAAGCCGATGGCGTGCACGTGATCAATTTGCTCGATCACGCCGGGCACCTGTCACCCATTCTGCACACCTTGCCTCTACAGTTGCTGTCCTATCACGTCGCATTGGTCAAGGGAACGGACGTAGACAAGCCGCGTAACCTGGCCAAATCGGTCACGGTCGAATAATTGACGCTTGTTCATCGGCCTTGAATTTTTTCAGGGCCTTTTCGGATCCTTGCAATTTGCTTAAACCTTCGGCCACCCGGTGAAACAAACCGGGTGCTAGAACCAGTGGCGCAATTGTTTTGGGTGCGATGATCTTGCGCTGACGCTTTTCGATGCCACGGTACATCGCGGTAATCACTTGATCCGGTTCCACCGCGCCAAACGCCCCCTTGTGTCCACCCCACAATACGCCCGCATTCACCTCCTGAATCATCGCTGTGTTGGTGAAAGTAGGGTGTACACAGCCCACATCAATCCCGTCCAGTGCCAGTTCCTGTCTGGCCACATCAGCTAGGGCCTCAACCGCAGCCTTTGAGGCGGCATAGTGGGCCATCAGCGGTGTGTGAATCGCGGCAGCCAGGGATGAAATCACCTGCAAATAGCCTTTGGTTTCACGAAGGTAAGGAAT
Source organism: Burkholderiales bacterium (assembly GCA_027484315.1). GTDB lineage: Bacteria > Pseudomonadota > Gammaproteobacteria > Burkholderiales > Burkholderiaceae_B > Limnobacter. The sequence continues at coordinate 8,661 of JAIXTE010000069.1, forward strand.
GCCGGCCCTTATGGTATTGAAAACGCCATTCACATTCACCTGCATCACTGCGTCAAAGTCTGCCGGGTTCATGTGCTCGATGGAGCCCATTTTTAAAATACCTGCGTTGGCCACGACCACATCAATGCGGCCGAATCGCTCCTTGCATTCCGCCATCGCCAGTTCAAGATCATCTGGTTTGCAGACATTGGCCTGGCAGCCAGCAATTGAGTCGCCGCCCAATAACTCAACTTGTTCAAAAACAGCTTTCGCATTCAGGTCAACAACAAAGGCTCTGCCGCCGTTGCTGACCACCCGTGCGGCCAAACCTGCACCCAGGCCGCGCGCGCCACCTGTCACAAATACAACCTTGTTTTTCATGTTCTATCAATCCTGTAGTTCAGAGTGTTTCAATGAATGTGATGCAATCGGCTGCGAACCGGTCTGGCATTTCTTCCATGGGTATGTGACCGGCACCCCTGTAGATTTTCAATTCCGAGTTGGGTATGTCCCGGTGAAAGCGGGGCGCCATGTCCATGCTAACCCAGCGATCTTTGTCGCCCCACACAATCAGTGTTTTGCATTGAATACCGGGAAGTCTTTCCGGACCCAGTTCCCCATCCGTGAATACGCCAACCATATTGCCTATGGCACTGCGGTTGGGTTTGTGCATGAGCAATTCAAGGTAACGGTTCATCACCTCTTTCTTGATCTTCGACCTGTCTCCATACACATCCCGCACTGCCATGCGCAGTAAAAAACCAGGAATTGTGTAGCGCGTCAGCCAAGCAATCGGTTTGAATGTGAACAGCCGGATATAAATCGGCAAGGGTTGCTGATAGCCCACTGAGTCAGAAATCACCAATCCCCTGACCCTTTCAGGATGCCGCTGCGCCTGATCCCAGCTCAAAAAACCGCCGAATGAGTTGCCAATCATCACGCACTTCTTGATGCTCAGTTCATCCAGCAAGGCATCCACAAATTGCTGGTAAAAAGCAATATCCATCTTCCGCGCAAAACCTTGGTCATCTAGTGCCGGGCCGGTGAGTCCAAACGGGGGCAAATCAAACCGGATCACTCGAAACTGTTTGCTCAATTGTTTCGCCGTTTCTTCCCAGGTGTGCAAGCTCGCTGCAAATCCATGAATCATCACCACATCTGGCCCGCTTCCCTCAACGCTCACATGCACATCAATCCCCATGCAGTGAACAAAAACCGAGCTGCTCAAGCAATACTTGTCACGCAAAGTCTGCCTGTCAGGGCCTGCAAGACCAAACTCTTTCAGCAAAGTATTCAAGCTTTGTCTCCAATGTTTTGTTTCACCACAGTTTAGGAGTACACAAAGTTTTCGGGAACTTGATTACAATCGCTATTGTTGATATTTTCGGACAAATCATTTTGCCATGCCTGCCCGTCGAACTGTAGCCAGCGTCAAAATTCTCTGTGAGCTTGGCATCCGGCTTGGCTCTACACTCAATGCCTTGTTGACAGGCTCCTCTATTTTGCCTGCTCAGTTGGACGATCCCCATCTTGAAATCAATCCTGATCAGGAATTGCAGGTCATCCATAACCTGGTCCGGTTACATGGCAAAGTACCCGGCCTGGCGCTTATGGCCGGCGCTGAATACCACCTGACAACCTATGGCATTTGGGGCTATGCCCTGATTACCAGCCCGACATTTCGGCAGGCGGTGGAGTTGGGTCTGCGTTACCTGGATCTCACCTTCGCATTTGCAAGGGTCGAGTTGAAAGAATCCGATGGCACGGCAGCGATCGTGTTGTCAGTTGATCATTTACCGCCTGTTGTGCGTTCTTTTGTCGCTGAGCGCGACAGTGCCGCTATCCAAGTGCTGCAGCGCGAACTTTTCGGTGTCAGCTTGCCCTTGCGTGCCATGGAGTTCACGCACCTGGCCGGTGCGCCTTTGGCTCAATACGAGGCGATGTTTGGCTGTACGCCTCAATTCAATGCGATTCAAAACCGGGCTGTTTTCGATGAGCAGTGGTTGGGCCTTTCTTTGCCCAAATCCAACGAGACAAGCACAAAGTTCTGCGAAACCCAGCTGGAAAATCTTTTGTCCCGGCGTATGCAGCGCGGGGGGGTATCCGCTTGGTTGCGCAACAAGCTTCTTGCTGATATCTCGTCCTCACCCAGCCTGCAGCAAATTGCCACAGATCATTTCATGACCGAGCGAACTCTGCGAAGGCGCCTGACAGAGGAAGGCACCAGTTATCGCGATTTGCTCACTGAAGTGCGTCAAACCATGGCCGAAGAACTGTTAACGTCAACTGGCTTGAGTGTGTCCGAGGTGTCTGCAAGGCTCGGTTATTCTTCGCCTTCAGCGTTTATCCATGCATTTCAGAAGTGGCATGGCTGCTCACCTCGCCAGTTTCTGGATGCTCGACCGAAGCAAGTACAGGGCCACTAAACCTGGCAGTGCCGCGAAAGTGGAAAATATGAAAAAGTTGCTCCATCCATACGCATCCACCACAAATCCGGCTGGCGCGGCCAAATAAACCCGACCCATTGCAGCCAGCGAGGAAAGCAGCGCGTATTGTGTGGCTGAAAACTCCTTGCTGCACAGGCTTGTCAGCAGCCCCACAAAAGCCGCTGTACCCATGCCTCCGCACAAGTTCTCGACAAACACCGCGCCCCCCATGGCCCAGATATCGGGTTCCATCACAGACAGCAACCAAAAAGACAAATTTGATATGGCTTGCAAGGTGCCGAACAGCATCAGTGATCCATACAAGCCCATGCGTGTCATGAGTGCGCCACCCAGAAACGCTCCCATCAAGGTTGCAATCAGGCTGACAGTCTTGTTCACCGCGCCCACCTCGGTTAGTGTGAATCCAAGCCCTTTCAGCAAAAACGCAGTGGTCAACGAGCCTGCAAAGGCATCTCCCACCTTGTATAGGACAATTAGCAAGAGAATCCAGATTGCAGCCTCCTTGGTCAGGAAATTGCGTGCCGATTCTTTCACGATGTCAAATAGTTGCTGTTTGCTTTCTCGGCGCAATGTATCTTCCGGCGTATCGGCTGAGGGGCTTAATGCTGTGATCACCGCACAGGCTGCAATCAAAGCAGCCATCAGCAGGTAGGTGCCTGCCCACCCAAGCACTTCACCAGCGAGAATCAAGGCGAGGCCGCCCGATACCAGCATCGCGACCCTGTAGCCTGTGACGTAGTATGCGGCGCCAAGACCGCGTTCCTGTGCGGGCAGCAAGTCTGTTCTGTAGGCATCAATTGCCATGTCTTGGGTCGACGAGCAAAAGGCGATTGCCACTGCAACTGCCGCCACCGTCCATGCAGAGTGGATATCCACAAAGGCCATTGTTGCAATCAGGGCCGCGCAGGTCAGTTGCATTAGCGCAATCCATCCACGTCGCTGATCAAAAAAGCCAGGTTTCAAGTAATCCAGAAAGGGCGACCAAAGAAATTTGTAGGTGTACGGAAATCCTACCACCGCATAAAGACCGATCGTTTTTATGTCCACATTCTCGACTGCAAGCCACGCTTGAAGGGTGCTTCCAGTGAGGGCCAGCGGCAGACCGCTGGAAAAACCAAGAATTAATAAACAAATAAAGCGGAAAGAGAGCATAAGGTATTGACGTTGTCTAAAAAAGTATCCATAATCCGGGGTTCTCTTTTGGAGAGATGCCCGA
>JAIXTE010000119.1 GCA_027484315.1 Burkholderiales bacterium
CATCGTTGGCGTTGCGGGCAGCCACATCAAAGCCCTTGATCTGCGCTTGCATGCGCTCGGCAATGGCCAGGCCAGCTGCATCATCTTTGGCGCTGTTCACACGAAGGCCTGAAGACAGGCGGGCGATTGAGTTGTTCAAACCGATGCCTGAACCCGACAGGTTCTTCTGGGCGGTCAGCGATGCAACGTTGGTATTGATTCCTAGCATGATATTTCTCCAAGCAATTTAGTTGAGTTCACAGGCCAGTCGCCTTCAGTGTCATGCACTGTTGTGCGCTGCCTTGTGTCCTGTTATCGAGAGCCGGAATTAAAACTTTAGGGTTGCGGCGAGAAATAAAAAATATTCTTTTTACCCCCTAAAGTTCGGGGTGTGTTTGTCGTAAGACCTCAGACGGGGCAACACTTTGTGACTCGAACAGATGGGGGGATCCCCCCAAACTGTGATTCTTCGACAAAGCCGTTTACCCGATAGTGAGGGTGTAAGACGTTTTCCTACATGCGGATTGCCAGAGAAGTGACTGAATCAATAGAAGCAGGATGATTCATGAAAACTGGCTTCAAGACGATGATTCGTATCAGGGAATTGCAACTGTGCCTAGACACCACAGTGCAAAATTGGGATGCAGTAAAACAGAGATTGAATTGGAGAATACACATGAAAGCCACCCGTTTGCTCGACGAAATTCGTGAAACCAACCTGTCCTATCTTCTGCTGGCCCAGCAGTTGATTCGCGAAGACCGTGCCGAGGCGACTTTCCGCTTGGGCATTTCCGAGGAGGTGGCTGAACTGATCGATCAGTTGACCACTGCCCAGGTTCTGCGAATCGCTTCCAACAACATGCTGATGTGCCGCTTCCGATTTGACGACGAAGTGGTCTGGAACCTGTTGACCAGTCACACCAAGGATCGCAGCGTATCGGGAATGCATGCTGCCATCATCATGTCGGGCAAAGCCGTGGGTGTTACAGCGTAATCAGATAGAAACCAGGGTGTAACAAAAAAAGTCGGTCACCCAAATTTGACATCAGACAGGGGTCAGAAAATCATGGCAAAGGTCAAATCAATTATCGATGAAGCAGCGCAAATTCGTTTGGCCACTGAGCTGATTCGTCTGGATGCAAGGTTGCAGGTGTTGGAGTCGGAAACCCAGTTGTCCCGTGAGCGTTTGCTCAAGCTCTACAAAGAGCTCAAGCACAAGTCTCCACCCAAGGGCATGTTGCCGTTCTCAACAGACTGGTTCATGACCTGGCAGCCCAATATTCATTCTTCGCTGTTCATCAATATCTACCAGACATTGATCAAGAGTACCGAAATTGAAGACATCGAAGCCATCATCAAGGCGTATCGCATGTACCTGGAGCAGATTACCCAGTTGGGCCTGCCCGAGGTATTGTCTCTGACCCGTGCGTGGCGCCTGGTCAAGTTCTTTGATGCAGGCATGTTGACCACCACAGCCTGCAAGGAATGTGACGGTCGTTTTGTCGTTCACACCTATGAGTTGGTCAATGATTATGTATGTGGCCTGTGCCACATGCCCTCACGTGCCGGAAAGACCAGGCAATCTGCCGCGGACCGTTTCTTCAATGAAGAAGCAAGCGTAGAAGCCTGAGTTAAACGTCCGGCCAAAGCCCGCGGGAGCAGGGCTTGCCGTTTACCCCCGCTGCAACAAAAGGTCCGGTTGCATCCTCCCACCCTCTGTCTCTTCCGGGTCTGCAGTGGGGGTTTCTCAAAGCTGAAAGGCCAGCCATTGTCGCTGGCCTTTTTCATTTCATGCCCCCAGAAACGGCTAACACCAAGGATTGTGAAGTTTTGCAGCCCTAATGCCCATGCCACGAAATCGCATAGAAAAGCCACTTTATTCCAGTAAAAGATTTTACAAATCTTGCCGACAATACCTATACACAAAAACCATTTTTCGACAGAGAACCCAAACCCATGTTAGTAGCAATCGGATTCGTGATCGTGATCGCCTGCGTGCTAGGTGGCTTTGCCGCCATGGGCGGTCACCTGATCACCCTGTGGCAACCCGTGGAAGTTCTGATCATTGGTGGCGGTGCAATTGGCGCCATGGTTGTCAGCAACACCCCAAGCATTCTGAAAGCCACCGGCAAGGCCATGGCTGGCGCGTTCAAGCCCGGCAAGGCGACAAAGGCGTTTTATATGTCCTTGATGGCCCTGATGTATGAAGTGCTGACCAAGGTTCGCAAAGAAGGTCTGATGTCGATTGAAGGTGACGTTGAAGAGCCGGAGCAAAGCCCGCTGTTTCAAAAATACCCGGAAGTGCTGGCCGACCACCACATTGTCGAATTTCTGACCGACTACCTGCGTTTGATGGTGAGCGGCAATTTGAACCCGATGGAAATCGAAAACCTGATGGACGGGGAACTTGAAACCCACCACCAGGAAGCGCACACACCGCAGGCGGCAGTCCAGCAAATGGCGGATGGTTTACCTGCTTTCGGTATTGTGGCCGCCGTGATGGGTGTGGTGCACGTAATGGGCTCAGTGGGGCAGGTCAGTAACGCCGAGCTGGGCGTCATGATCGCTGCGGCGCTGGTGGGTACCTTTCTGGGCATCTTGCTGGCGTATGGATTTGTCGGCCCATTGGCCAGCATCATCAACCACAAGATTGCAGAATCATCCAAGCCATTTGAGTGTGTGAAAACCACTTTGCTGGCCAGCCTGAACGGCTATTCGCCTGCCCTGGCCGTTGAGTTTGGCCGCAAGGTTCTGTATTCCACAGAACGACCAAGTTTTGTTGAACTTGAAGAGCATGTGAAGAACACCAAAGGCAAGTAAGGACTAACAAACACCATGGCGAAGTCTGACGAAGAACGTCCAATCATTGTCATCAAGAAGATCAAGAAGGGCGGGCATGGTCACCATGGCGGCGCCTGGAAAATCGCGTATGCCGACTTTGTGACTGCGATGATGGCTTTCTTTCTGTTGATGTGGCTACTGGGTTCCACAGCAGAAGATGATCTTAAAGGCATATCGGATTATTTCAACTCCCCCTTGAAAGTTGCCCTTGTAGGGGGGCCCGGATCGGGAACAGCCACCAGCATTATTAATGCCGGGGGCACGGACCTCACGCGCTCGGTGGGACAGATCAAGAGTGGTGGGAATGAGAAGAACTCGGCCAACGGTGCCGCCAATGAGGCATTCGAGCGGGCAGAGGCCCGTCGCTTGCTTGAATTAAAGGGGGAAATAGAGGGCCTAATCGACGCATCAGAGTTGATGAAAAAGTTTGAGAATCAAATCATCCTGGACATTACGCCAGAGGGTTTGAGAATTCAGATCGTGGATGAACGCAACCGCCCCATGTTCAATTCCGGCAGTGCTGTGTTGAACGATTACATGAAAGGAATTCTGAGAAGTTTGACCACTTTGCTGAACAAGGTCCCGAACAAATTAAGTTTGTCAGGCCACACCGATGCAGCGCCTTATGCAGCGGGTGTCAAGGGGTACAGCAACTGGGAATTGTCGGCAGACCGTGCCAATGCAAGTCGTCGAGAGATGACCTTGGCTGGAATGCCGGATTCGAAGATGTTGCGGGTTGTTGGTCTGGCCTCTTCGGTGTCTCTGGATGAGAAAGACCCCTACGCCGCAGTAAATCGACGCATCGCGATTGTGGTGATGAACAAACGCGCAGAAGAAGCAGTCAGGGCGCTGGCCAACCTGGATGAAGGGCAGGACCCCAACCAGATTGAGCTGCCACCCGTACCGAGAATTGAAGGATTGCCGTTCCCGAAGGAAAGGTAAAAAGATGAATTTGAGAACCGAACACAGATGAACTGTCAGGAGTAACACACAATGCAAAACGATTACCGCTTGATGAACATGATCGATGAGAAGGCACGGCTGGCAGGCTCCAACAAAATGGAATTGCTTCTGTTCTCCCTTGGTTCAACCGAAGTTTTTGGTATCAACGTGTTCAAGGTGCGTGAGGTTTGCGAAACATTGCCGATCACTCGCACACCGAACATGCCGCCCGGCGTGGAAGGCATTATCTCCCTGCGCGGCAGCATCTTGCCTGTGATTGACCTGGCGCAATGCCTGCACATGGGCAATGGCGAGCAGCGAACCAAGCTGATCATCACCGAGTTCTCTTCCCACACCCAGGCGTTCCTGGTGCAGGACGTGGATCGGATTGTGCGTGTGGACTGGGAACAGGTGAAGTCCCCACAAAGCATCGGTCAAGCCCAAAGCGCCATGATCACTGCCCTGACCGAGCTGCCCGACGGCAAGCTGGTGTCCATCCTGGATGTAGAACAGATTCTGGGTGAAGTGATCGGCGAAGGCGACGTTCCGAATATGGATGCGATGCGACCCGATCATCCTTATCCGGTGTTTTTCGCAGACGATTCCAACATCGCCCGCAAGAAAATCACGGAGGTGCTCGAGAAGTTGAATCTTCCTTACCAAAGCGCCATCAATGGCCGCGAAGCCTGGGAAAAACTGCGCAATATCGCGACCCGTGCCGAGCAGGAAAACCGGGATTTGCGGGATGTGGTTTCACTGATTCTCGTCGATGCGGAAATGCCCGAGATGGACGGCTATGTGTTGACACGCCACATCAAGGAAGACGCCCGTTTCAAGGGCATTCCGGTGGTGATGCATTCTTCGCTGTCCTCTGTGGCAAACAAGAAGTTGGGCCAGCAAGTCGGTGTGGATGCCTATGTGGGCAAATTCCATCCAGAAGAGCTGGCGCAGATGGTTACCTCAATGCTTCACCCAGCTTAAGGAGAAAGCATGAATCCCGAAGACCTGAGAATCCTGATTGTTGACGACTTTTCGACCATGCGCCGGATTGTTAGAAACCTGCTCAAGGAAATTGGCTACAACAATGCGGATGAAGCGGAAGATGGCGCAATCGCACTGGCCAAGTTAAAGAATGGCAATTTCAATTTTGTGGTCAGTGACCTGAACATGCCCAACATGAATGGGTTTGAGTTGTTGCAGAACATTCGCGCCGATGCCGAACTAAAACACCTTCCGGTGTTGCTGGTAACCGCAGAAGCCAAAAAAGAGGACATTGTGACCGCAGCCCAGATGGGCGCCAATGGTTACATTGTCAAGCCCTTCACCAAGGCCACTCTGGAAGAAAAGCTGGGCAAGATCGTCGCCAAGATGTCTGTCTAAAACCAACAAAACAGGAATGGAGAGGTCGTAACGATGAATCCGGAAAATCTGAAAAGTGGTGACAACGACGACTTGGAAGCGTTGTTTGATGAAATCGCAGAACAACGCGTCTGGGATGATAGCCCTGCTGAAGAATCCGCAGTGGTGACACAGGAAATTGCCGCACCCGCCGAGCCGGAATATGCAATGTCCTTCAATGAAACGCCTTTGAACGAAGAACCTCACGATGTCTTCCGCCGCGTCGGCTCACTGACCCGCAAGCTGCACGATGCGCTGCGCGAACTGGGCTACGACAAAAGCGTGGAAAGCGCAGTCAATTCCTTGCCTGATGCGCGTGCACGTCTGAATTACATTGCAGAGTTGACTGGCAAGGCCGCCGACAAGGTGCTGGGTGCTGTCGAGGCTTCCCAAAAACTGAATGATGACATGGCAGCCCGTGCAGCAGAGCTGGACAGGCAATGGGATCGGCTATACAACCATGAGATGAGCCTGGAAGAATTCAAGTCACATGCCCGCGAGAATCGCGAGTTCATGAAGGAAATTGCCGGTAACAGCAGCCAGATGGGTGGTCACCTGACTGACATCATGATGGCACAGGACTTCCATGACCTGACAGGACAAGTGGTCAACCGGATTGGCAACATGGCACAAGGCCTTGAAGAACAACTGGTGCAGTTGCTGCTTGACACCACACCGCCCGATCAACGCAAACAGGTTGAAGACACATTCCTGAATGGCCCAGCCATCAATGCAGAAGGACGGGCCGATGTGTGCAGCAATCAAAGTCAGGTCGATGACCTGCTTGAAAGCCTCGGCTTCTAACAACACAAACAACCAGGCTGAAGTGGGAGAATACAAATGAGTGCATTCAGTGATGTCGAACTGCTGCAGGACTTCTTGACCGAAGCAGGCGACTTGTTGGAAGACGTGGACAGCAAGCTGGTGGAACTGGAGCAGCGCCCCGAAGATGCCGAACTGCTGGCCACTGTTTTTCGCGGGTTTCACACCATCAAGGGTGGAGCCGGGTTTCTGGAAGCCACGCATTTGGTCGAGCTGTGTCACAAAACAGAAAACCTGTTTGACCTGCTTCGGGCCAAAAAACTGGTGCTGAACGCAGAAATGATGGATTCCATCATGGCAGCCACCGGGGAAGTCCACCGCATGTTCGGTGAAATGCGCAATGGCCAGCAGCCTGGAGCAGCTCCAGGTGATTTGCTGGATGCACTGGATGATGCGATTCAAGGGCGAACCGCTGCCCCCGCAGTTGCAGCCGCTCCCGTTGAGCAACTCCAGCCCACACTCATCGCTGATGAGCCTGCAAGCCCATTGGGTTCAACCGCATTGGCTCACGATAATTTCTTTGGAGATGAGCTGGATTGGGCGGCTCTGTACGAGGCTGCCGTGGGTGTTCCACCCCGTGAACTGGAACAGGCTGCATTGAGTGTTGACATGGCCACTGCTGCCATTTCGCGTCAGGCTGCTGCGGCTGTACGCCCCAAAGCAGCGCCCCCCAAAGCCAAGGCCGCTGCCCCGGCTGCAGCTGTGCAAAAAGAAAATACCATTCGCGTTGACACGGCGCGTTTTGACCAGATTCTGAACCTGAGTGGTGAAATCGGTTTGACCAAGAACCGATTGAATTGCCTGTTCCAGACCATTGCTGGCGGTGGCTCCAGTGAAGATGCCATCAAGTCACTGGACACGGTGATGGGCCAGCTGGACATGCTGGTGTCCGATTTGCAGTCGGCTGTGATGAAAGCCCGCATGCAGCCCGTGGGCCGGGTGTTCCAGAAATACAGCCGCCTGGCGCGTGATGTGTCCCGCCAGTTGGGCAAGGATGTTGAACTGGTTATCGAAGGGGCAGAAACCGAGGTGGACAAATCCATCCTTGAAGAACTGAACGACCCCCTGATTCACCTGGTGCGCAATGCTGTTGACCATGGCATTGAAACCATTGAAGACCGCATCGCCTGCGGTAAAAATCCGAAAGGCATAGTGAACCTGTCGGCTCGCCAAACCGGCGACCACATCGTGATTGAAATTCAGGATGACGGCCGTGGCATGCGCCCTGAAATCATTCGCGAGAAAGCGGTTGAGAAAGGTTTGATCAGCGCCGACGAAGCAGGGCAGTTGAGTGTGCAGGACAGCCTGCAGCTTATTTTCCTGCCTGGCTTTTCGACCAAGGACCAGATCTCGGACATCTCGGGGCGCGGTGTGGGCATGGATGTGGTGAAAACCAACATTCAGCGCCTGAATGGTCGGATCGAGATTCAATCCGACCCCGGACAAGGTTCAACGATTACCATTTTGCTGCCATTGACCCTGGCCATTTTGCCCGTGCTGATGCTCAAGCTGGAAGAGCAGATTTATTCCTTGCCGTTGTCTTGCGTGCGGGAAATCATTCCCATCGAGGAAGACAAGGTGCAGTACGTCGGCAGCAAACCCACCATGGTGGTGCGCGGCGAAGTCATTCCATTGCTGGACCTAGCCGTGCTGATTGGTCGTGAAAGCAGCCCGACACCAAAGGTGGGTGTTCTGGCCATCAGCGGTAACAAGGCCTGTATTCTGGCTGTAGATTCCATGGTCGGGCAGGACGAAGTCATGATCAAACCACTGGACGGTGTCAAGCCCAAAGGTGTGGCGGGTGCTACCTTGTCCGGCGAGGGCCTGCTGGTTCTGGTACTCGAACTTCGTGAACTGATCGAAGGCAAGCTGTAAACACTCCCTCCTTGCAAGTCCGTTCGCGGACTTGCAGCCTTTACCCCGTTCGGGGAATTTTCAATTTTTAACTGTTACTTCTGGAACAAGGGTGTTTTTACTCTTTTCCTAAACCTAATGCATTTGGGTTAGCTGCTCGATAATTCAATCATAGGCAATTAATGCCAATGACATCGAAAATAGCCACCATGGCAGAGGAGTAGGCAGGATGGGTTCGCTTTACAGATCGATTGAGAAAAGTTTTTTCTACACGCTCACTCGAAAACTACTGGGCAACATGGCCGCGATTGCCGTCGTGGTGTTGCTGGGTTATGTGGCAATTTACAGCTGGGTCACTGGCAAGCTCACACCTGAACAAGCGGGTGAGTTTCGCTGGATGTTGAGCCTGGCCCTTGGGACAACCCTGTTGGCCTGTGCGGGTGTATTTGTTTACCTTCGTCACTTGATCGTGCGCCCCGTGCATTTGCTTAGCGATCGCATGGATCAACTGGCCAACGGAGAAGGCGACCTCTCGGTGAATCTGCCCACAGTGACTCAGGACGAACTCAGCGAGCTGGCAGAAAACTACAATGGGTTCATGGTTCGGCTGCGTGATCTGATCCATGAAATTCGCAGGATGACTGCGCAGGTGTCGATGGAATCGGTTCGTGTTTCCGGCAGCTTGAAAGACGCAAGCCGCACCGCTGACAAGCAGGGTAACATCACCTCAGAAATCTTTCAGGCGGCTGACCTGGCGTCCAATGCCATGGAGAATGTCGCCAACAGCGCAGACTATCTGTCACGTGCCACGGCTGAGCATCTGAACACCGTGAATTCTTCCTACGGTGAGCTGTTGACCGTGGCCGAAGAAATGAACCTGGCTTCAGGCAGTTTGAACAGCTTTGGTCAAACCGTTGAAAAGTTGGCCGATACGGGCAAGGGCATTGAAAGCATCGTCAAACTGATCAATGACATTTCAGACCAAACCAACCTGCTGGCCCTGAATGCAGCCATTGAAGCAGCGCGTGCGGGTGAGCAGGGGCGGGGTTTTGCGGTGGTGGCCGATGAAGTGCGCGGACTGGCTGAACGGGTAAAGGCTGCGACCGGCGAGATTCGCAGCAACATCACTTCCATGCTCAGCCTGGTTGATGAAACCCAGAGCGAAACCCGCGAAATCAACCAGAGCATACTGAGAGGCCAGAAAACAATCACCACGTCATCGAGCAAGTTTTCCGGCATGGTGCATAGTTTTGAAGAAATGAGCACCCAGATCAATGACGTGACGCGGCAGGTTCAATCGGTCAAACAAATCAATCAAGAGGTGTCAGGCAAGGCTTCCGAGATCCGCG
>JAIXTE010000064.1 GCA_027484315.1 Burkholderiales bacterium
TACATAATACAAATTATGCGTAATCAGTACAGGTCATCTTAATCGGGTTAGCCAGAGTGAATCCCACCAAGGGTGGCGATGATTTCAGCGACATTTCTACCCGAAAACATGAATGGGACTTCTCAACTTTGCCTGAGGCATTCATGTACAAATTCATGTTCTTTGCATTCGTTTTGAGCGCCGTTTATCCAAGCTGGCCAAACGATGCAATCACAGGCAGTCAAAGAATGATTGCAGACTTTCGCCCGCAAACCTTCTTGGTTGGGATGGACTTACCAGAACAAGATGCCCATACCGGAAACTGAGGTCGATATGGGCCTCTATTGCGAGTCTGCCAGGTGCCGTCTTGTTCGTACCATATTTGGGTGTACTGACCCTCATGGTATGGAAAAAACTCAATGTCAAAAGCCGCCACAACGGAACTCAAAGGTCGCAGTGCGCGAATGGCCGCGCCAAGCAACGGCCCTGAACGCCTGCTCGATCCCCGTGTTCCGATCGTCACCAAGACCGACCTGAAAGGCAAGATCACCTACGCAAACCCGGCTTTTGTCGAAATCTCGGGATTCACACTGGATGAATTGCTTGGTCAACCACACAACGTGGTGCGCCACCCGGACATGCCACGCGATGCATTTAAGGACCTTTGGGACACCGGGCACCGCAATGAGCCATGGAAAGGCCTGGTCAAGAATCGTTGCAAGGATGGCGGCTATTACTGGGTCGATGCCTACGTTACGCCGTTGACACAGAATGGCCAAAAAATTGGTTACATGTCAGTTCGCTCGAAACCCTCAGATACCCAGAAAGCCGAGGCCGATGCACTTTACCGGGCTATCAATGCCGGCAACGCCACTTTCCCGTTTACCAAGCCCGCCAAAGGTCGACCTTTTGTCGTTGACCTCAGTATTGTGTGCTTCCTGCCCGCGATCATCGCCCTACTTTCAATCACGGGGATTCCTGCAGTTACATTTGCCAGCGCAGTGGCTTCTTTCGTGGCTGCAGGCCTTGGTTTGATGTGGATCAAAGGCCGTGTTGGACACACCAACCAGGCGATGATGGATGCCCTTTGCGCCTTGTCTGAAGGCAATTTCAAGCATGAAATTCCACCATCCGGAACCCGTGAATTCAACCAGGTTCATACCGCTTTCAAAAGTATGCAGGTGAATTTGCGTGCCATTGTGGCGGATGTGGTGTCCAGTTCTTCCGAGGTGAAAAACAACGCCGAGGCACTTAGCCAGTTGGCGATAAACCTGATGACACGGACCCAGCAGCAGTCAGACGGCATTAACGGCGTTGCATCAGCGCTTGAAGAACTCTCAGTGTCTGTTTCAGAAATATCAGAAGCAACAGGTGCAAGCTCTTCCCATGCCAAAAATGCCATGGATGTCGTGGATACCGGCACAGAAAGCATGGACAAATCGACGCAAGCCACCCAAAAAGTGGCCGAAGTAGTCCAGGACGCCAAGCAGAACATCGAGGAACTGAATCGGGCCGTTGTAAAAATCAGCACGGTGACAAGAACTATCACCGAAATTGCCGAAAAAACCAACCTGCTTGCACTGAATGCGGCCATTGAGGCGGCGCGTGCAGGTGAGTCTGGACGAGGCTTTGCGGTGGTGGCCGACGAGGTACGCAAGTTGGCAGAAATGACACGCCAGTCGACCACGGAAATTTCAGCCACCGTTCAGGAAGTTCAAACGGGCACTCAAAAGGGCCTGGACACCATGGGCCGGGCAGTTGACGAAGTCAATGTTGGTACAACCCTGATTCTGGAGGCTGGCGAAAGCCTGCAGGCCATCAAGGTGGCGAGTCGGGGTGTGGCCCAATCTGCAAAAGACATCTCCGCCATGCTGGAACAGCAGTCCCAGGCCTCACTGGAAGTGGCCAACAGCATGGAAAGAATGAGTGCTTTGACTGAAAGCAACGTGGCTGCAATTCACGACCTGGATGGTGCTGCCAAAAAACTGGCCTCTACCTCTGGTGACCTGCGCAATCTGGTCAAGCACTTTGAGGCGAGCTTGTAAACAAGCTCCCTGCCCTTCATTTACCCCTCACCCGCCAATGGCCCCAATTGCACCTAATTGGCGCTGCCTGGCTTCAAAGGCGTTTTTCGAAGCGCCTTTTCTTTTTTCATGATTTCAAGGGCCAATTCATTGCGCTGGGCTTTCATGGCATACCCAGCAGCGTTGTAGCCGGCCTGGTTTTTGAGCGCAGGGTTTGCACCAAGATTCAGCAGTGTACGCACAGCAGCCTCACGACCCTGCCTGGCTGCCATCATCAGGGGGGTGGTGTCGTTGGGCGAAAGCACATTAATGTTTCCACCAGCCTGCACCAGAAGCTCAATGGCTGCGGATGAACCCACGGCAGCCGCATTGTGCAAGGCAGTCCACTGGCCATCAGTACCCTGCTTCGCACCTTTGCTCAGCAAAGCGGATACCCATTCCGGTTTGTTCAAGGTACACGCTACCATCAATGGTGTTTCACCTCGGGGGTCAGGCTGATCGGGGTTCAGTTTGTTCGATGACAAAAGCACGCGAACCGCATTGGGCGATTCCTGCATCATCGCAAAAACAAGTGCAGGAAAGCCTTGTTCATTCAGGGTATTGGGATCCATGCCCCGAAGCAGCAAGGCTCTAAGCCGATTTTCATCATCAAACTTGATCGCGAGAAAAAAGTCTTCGAAGGCACCTGCATGTGCCATGCCTGGTAACAGCGCAGGTAACAGCAGAACAGCCGCAAAGCAGGCGGAGAACCGTCGTCTGTTCAAACTGGAATGCCCTCGGCTTGTTTCAGGCCAAACAACTTGTCGAAGTTACTTGAAGTTTGCATTCCAACTTCTTCAACTGAAAGTGATTTTTCGTTCGCAATCACTTTTGCTACATGGGGTACAAAGCTGGGCTCATTGGTTTTTCCGCGATGCGGCACGGGCGCCAGGTAGGGGGAATCTGTTTCAATCAGAATTCTGTCCAGTGGCGCGAATCGGGCCACTTCACGCAAATCGGCTGCATTTTTGAAACTGACTATGCCCGAGAATGACAAATACATGCCCAGATCAAGCGCCTTGCGCGCGAAGTCGAGGCTTTCCGTGAAGCAATGAATGACTCCACCACAACCCTGCACATTTTCTTCCTGAAGAATTCGTAGCGTGTCATCCCCTGCGGCGCGGGTATGAACAATTACGGGTTTTTTGCAGGAGTTTGCTGCACGCAGGTGCACGCGAAAACGTTCCCGCTGCCATTCCAGATCGCCTTTCAAGCGGAAATAATCCAGCCCGGTTTCACCGATACCAATTACCCGAGGGTGGTCAGCCAGCTCCAGCAGTTTTTCAACGCTGGGTTCGGTGATGTCCTCATAATCAGGGTGAACACCCGCTGTGGCCCACAGGTTGTCGTGGTTTTCGGCCAGGGCCAGCACATTGGGAAAGTCTTCAAGCTGAACTGAAATGCACAAGGCGCGGCTGACCTGCGCTGCTTTCATTCGGCTTAGGATGTCTGGGAGTTGCTCGACCAGGCCTGGAAAATCAAGATGACAATGCGAATCGGTAAACACTACAAGGTTGCTGTTTTTTTCATGGAATTTTGCATTTTACCTATCATTTGCTCAATTGCCACGCGCGCGCCGTCGCCACTGTCGTCTTTCGGGAACTGAACGCCAATCCCGCGGGCTTTGTCTCCCCGGGCATTTGCGCCACAGATCCACACCACCTTGCCATTGATCGGGAATTTCTTGGCGTCATCGCCCACGGTGAGCAATACGAAAACAGGGTCTCCAAGGTGGTATTCCTTGTCCGATTCAATGAAAACCCCACCCCCCTTGATGAAGGGCATGTACAAACTGGCGGCAGTATTCTTGTCGCCGAGCGTCAATGACAACATCCAGGGGCGTGTGGCCTCTTTCGTGTTACGGGCATTGTTGATCGTTGGACTGTTCATGCTTCTGAAGACCTGCTCAAGGTTGAAACCAGTTTAAACAACTACCTGGTCAAAGTTTGCCACTGTTGGCCCACATACTCCAGCGCCAAACGGGGGTTAATCGGATGATTTGCCAATCTGAATTCTTTTTGCAGGTTTTGGTAAAGGGTGCTGAACCGGTTCACACCCACCGATTTAACCCACATCAGCTTGGGTTGAAGCCAGGGAAAATTGTTGCCTTTCAGGCCATGGGCCTGGGCGACACAATCGCTGCACAGGCGCATGGCCAGCTCCAGAACAACGGGCAAGCCCACTTTTTCAAGGCCTGCGGGCGGGTTGGCATGTTGGTCCGGGTTGGCCAGCCAATCCAGAAATTTCTTGCGCAAATCCAGTTGGTCTGCCGCCTGCTGCGCAAGGCTTAAAGCTTCGAAGGGATCATTCATGGCCACACCCAAGGCGATCTCGGGTTGGGCCACGCCCTGCCCCTCCAGCCACTTCAGGCACTCAACAATTCCGGGCATGGGCATGGTGAGTTCCTGACAGCGCGAACGGATGGTGGGTAGCAATTTGTCGATGCGGCTTCCCACCAGTACAAAGCGCAAGCCGTTTGCTGGCTCTTCCAGGGTTTTCAGCAAGGCATTGGCCGTGTTGGCGTTCATTTGGTCAAACGGGTAGACCACTACATAACGTGATGCACCTCGGCTTGATGCCGTGTTGAAGTAATTCTGCAAGTCTCGAACATCGTCAATTCGAATGTCCTGGCTGGGCTTTACGCCGCTTTTCACTTCCACATTGAAGCCCAGTTCCAGCGCCACGGCTTGGGGCATCAGGTGGCGCAGATCTGGGTGATTTCCGGCCAACCGCATGTGACATCCAGGGCATTGCAGACACGGCTTTACTGCAGAAACGGATTCGCACAGTTCGCCGGCCAAATGCTGGGTGACCAGTTCATACAGCCCCTTGGGCTGATGGCCGTGAACCAGAATGGGCGCAGTGGTTGCCTGCATCAAATTGCCCAATTGTGACTGGGCGCGAAGCAGCCAGCTTGCCGTGCTCATGACAGGCCCAGATTAAGATGGGTACGCATGAATTTGTCCAGTTCAAGCAAAACGGCCTCACCCACTTCAGCTTCGGAAGCCTGTGCATCAATCACCCGGATTCTTCTGGGGTTCAACTGGGCCCTTTTGATGAACCCTGCCCGAACCGCTTCAAAGTAGTTACCAGGCTTGGCTTCAAATTTGTCCCCGTCACCTGCCCTGCCCTGAATTCGGGCTTGAGACACGGCAATGGGCAGGTCAAACAAAAAGGTCAGTGTGGGCTCGAACCCGTTCAAAGCCCATTTGCTCAACTGCTGGCAGGCTTCCCAACTGGCGCCACCGGCACCGGCCTGGTAGGCAAAACTGCTGTCCTCGAAACGGTCAGTGATTACCCACACCCCGCGATCCAGCGCGGGTTGAATGGTCTGCACCATGTGTTGTCTCCGGGCTGCATACATCAGCAACAACTCGGTGTTGATGTCCATGTCGTGGTGCAACACCAGATCCCTGATCGCTTCGCCCACGGGTGTGCCGCCCGGTTCTCGGGTTTGAATGCATTCGTACCCAAGTTCCTCGAGTTGTGTCTTGACACGGGCAATGTGCGAAGATTTTCCCGCACCATCAACGCCTTCGAAGCTGATCAAATATCCCTGCTTTCGTTTGTTCATGACTGACTCATTGTCCAAGTTGATATTTGCGAACAGCGTTGTTATGCTCATTCAGATTCTTGCTGAAATAGCTGCTGCCGTCACCCTTGGCCACAAAATAAAAATAAGGTGTTTTTTCAGGATTCAAAGCCGCATACAGGGCGGCTTTACCCGGTGTAGCAATGGGTGTGGGGGGCAAGCCTGCGCGGGTGTAGCTGTTGTAGGGCGTGTCAGTTTGCAGGTGCTTGCGAGTCAGGTTGCCGTCAAACGCCTCACCAACACCGTAAATCACCGTGGGGTCGGTTTGCAGCAGCATGCCCACGCGCAGGCGGTTCACGAACACGCTGGCCACCTTGCCGCGGTCGCTACCCAAACCGGTTTCTTTTTCCACAATGGAGGCCATTTTCAGTGCCTCGTAAGGCGTTTTCAAAGGCGATTGTGGATCACGCTGCTGCCAAGCCTTTTCAAGTTCCAGCTTTTGCAGACGAACGGCCCGGCTCAGCAATTCTGAAAGGCTGGATCCGGGTGAATACTTGTAGGTGTCGGGGTAAATCCAGCCTTCCAGGCTGGCGCCTTCCAACTGCATCTTACGGGCTATGGCGTGGTGATCCATCCCAGCATAATCGTCTACCAAGTCTGGCTGGGCACGCAACTTGATCAACAGTGATCGCGCAGTCTGACCTTCGATGAGGGCCACACTGCTGAGAACCCCCTGCCCTTTGCTCAAATACTCCACCAACCCAACAACGCTGATGCTTTCCGGCAGTTCATAACGGCCTGCCTTCAATTGGTTCGCACTGCCTGTCAGGCGCGCAGCCAGCACAAACAGGGTCGGATTAACTTTCAAACCTTGTTGATTCAACTCATTGGCAATGCCACGGGCACCCTGCCCACTGCTGACATGCGCGTCGACACGCAACTGGCTTCGATCAATGGGTGCAAACAACAAAGTGAACAAAATCGCCAGTCCTGCCACCAACAGAACCATGCCTGTTAAGGCAATTCGCGTTAACCAGCGCCACTTAAAATTCGCTTTACCGGGTACTTTTCGGGATTTTTTCGCTTTGCGCACGTGATTGCTTTACCTTGGGTTGCTGGATGGCGAGACCTTACCAGAAGCCACTACAATGTGGGAATTGGCCTTCATGATAGCGGTAAACTTTTTCCGCATGTTTTGGGCGTTGTTTGTTTTGATCAATACAAAGGGTTTAAGCATGTCTGCACAGTTTTTATCACGTTGGGGCGTCATTGGCGTGGACGGAGAAGACGCCGTTGCCTTTCTGCAATCGCAACTCAGCAATGATGTGGCGGGCATGACTGAAAGCCAGCTTCGCCTGGCAGGCCTTTGCACCGCAAAAGGTCGATTATTGGGCAGTTTTTTTGTTTTGCGCCAAGGCAAACAAGTTTTCATGGTGTGCCGCAAGGAAATTGTCGCGGCTCTGGTCAAACGGCTGAGCATGTTTGTATTGCGTAGCAAGTGCAAGGTTCGAGACAGCTCCGGCGAGTTTCAAGTGGCGTACGTTGCCGACTCTGGTTTGGCGCGACCCATGCAGGTGGAATGGGACGAGAACGGCAACGCCACGGCCAGTCTGCGGGCTTTGGGCGGTGTAACACCCGGTTTCAGCTTGATTGCCGATGAACCAGGCGCTGTGGATACCAACGCAGATGATGAATTTGAATATGCCCTGCAACAACTGGGCATTGCGTATGTGTCGCAGCCAACAGTGGAAATGTTTGTTCCCCAAGCTATTAACTTTGACCTGGTGGGTGGTGTGAGTTTCAGCAAGGGTTGTTACCCGGGTCAGGAAATCGTGGCAAGAAGTCATTACCTGGGCAAGGTCAAAAGGCGCGTGTTTCAGGCCACAGCAAGCGGTGACGTGGTGGTGGCTGCCGGTCAGGATGTTTGGTTGGCGGGCAAAGACAACGAACCTGCCGGTGTGGTGGCCACATCAGTGAAATTGAAAGGCCAGCAGCATTTGCTGATCGAACTGCCGGTTGACGATGCAGAACAACCCAATGCTGTTTTTCGGGTCAGAAATGAAGCGGGTGAAGCCGTGTTGCAAGTTACACCCCCACCTTACGATGTGCACCAGAAAGGCAATGTGTTTGAAACCGCTTGAAACCCATGGCAACGCAACTGTTCGTGTATTACCGCATCCCCAAAGCCGACATTGGTCTTGGATTATCGTGCGCAGGTGAATTGATCAAGGCGCTTGAGGGCGAGAATCTCGGCACCGCAAAGCTGTATCAGCGTGAAGAAGCGGACAAACCGTATTTCACGCTGATGGAAGTGATTGAGCCTGAGCAAGGCCAATTGCAGCAGATTCAAGATTTATGCGAGAAAGTTCAGGAACTGGCCCGGCATTGCTTTTCAGCCTTTGAAAACCCGCCTGCCCGGCATACTGAAGTGTTTGCGGAAGTTCCGACCTCTGCATTCAAACCATGTGCATAGCCGCCTTGGCCTTGGGCGTTCACCCGGATTTTCCATTCATTTGCGTGGCCAATCGGGACGAATTTCACAACCGCCCCACTGCACCCTTGCAAGCTTGGCCAGCTGCCACGGGCGCGCTGTATTCTGGCAAGGATTTACAATCCGGCGGAAGCTGGCTGGGCATCAATGGCAAGGGTAGTTTCGCCTTGTTGACCAATGTGAGAAACGCAGCGCTAAACCTTCCCGCAACGGCACCTTCGAGAGGTGAGCTGGTATTGAATACCATTGAGAACGGTCAGGGTCCTACAGAAGAAACCGCGCTGAAGTACGCCGGGTTCAATCTGATTCATGGCAATTTAAAGTCGATGGAGTTGAGTTGCACCAGCAACCAAGGGCTTAAACTGCGCAACGGGCTGCCTTTTTCAGTTTCGCTGGAACCTGGGATTTACAGCGTGTCGAATGGGCACCTGGGTGCGCCCTGGCCGAAAACCCGGCTGCTTGAAACTGGCTTGCGGCATCAATTGGAACACTTAAACGACAGCAACGCTGATCGCCTTCATGTCGAGAAGACCTTGCTTGGATTGCTCGGTCACACGGGGCTGGCTGACGACACGGAACTGCCAAATACAGGCGTGCCGCACGAGTGGGAGAAAATGCTGTCGGCAGTAAAAATCGTGTCGCCGCTCTACGGCACACGTTCAAGCGCAGTCATTGTGATGGACAGGCAGAAAACCGTGCACTTTACCGAGATTACATACAATCCGGCCGGTGATGAAACCGGCCGGAAAACACTTCAAATTCAGATCACTTCGTAATCCATGCACTGGCGGGCACTGCGCACTTCACCAATGAAGCTCTTGATGGCTTCATGCTGGGGGTGAACCTGGTAGGCGTCCAACGCGGCCTTGTTCTCGAAGGTGGAATACAACACCACGTCATAAGTACACTCCAGGCTGGTGCCACCCAAACCCACTTCAAAGTCCACAATGCCGGGCACGATGTCGGCGCAAGCCATGAGCTTTTCCTTCACCAGTTCCATGTTGCGGGCCTTGTTGTTGCCAAGGGCTTCGTCTTTCAATTGCCAGAATACGATGTGCTTGATCATTGAACTTCTCAAAAAATTTATTAGGTAACTCAGTTGGGCAACTTGTAGTCTTTGAATTGCTCGCGCAACTTCAGTTTCTGGATTTTACCAGTTGCAGTGTGCGGCAACTCGTCCACAAAGGCCACATCATTGGGTAAACAATACTTGGCCACTTTGCCTTCATAAAAATTCAGCAAGTCTTCGCGGCTGACTTCCGCTCCGGGTTTGCGCACCACCACCAACAGGGGGCGTTCGTCCCATTTGGGGTGATACACAGAAATGACAGCAGCTTCATGCACTGCCGGGTGAGCCATTGCCACATTTTCCAGCTCGATTGAACTGATCCACTCGCCGCCCGACTTGATCACATCCTTGCTGCGGTCAGTGATCTGCATAAAGCCTTCACCGTTGATTTTCGACACGTCACCGGTGGCAAACCACTTCTTGCCGTCCTTGTCGGTCGTAAAGGCCTTGGCACCTTCTCCGCCATAGTAACTGTCGATCACCCAGTGACCACGCACCAACAAATCGCCAAAGGCTTCGCCATCCCAGGGCAGCTCGTCGCCATCGTCGCTGACAATTTTCATGTCCACGCCAAAAATGGCTGTACCCTGCTTCTGCATGATCTTCTGCTTTTCTTCCAGTGACAGATCTGCATGTTGGGCCTTCAGGCGGCACACCGTTCCAAGTGGAGAAAGTTCGGTCATGCCCCAGGCGTGAATCACCTCCACACCCAAATTGTTCAGGGTCTTGATCATGGCTTCGGGGGCGGCTGAACCACCAATCACCGTTCGGTTGAAATGGCTGAACTTCAAGCCGTTTTGTTGTACGTGGTTCAACAGGCCCAGCCACACCGTGGGCACGCCCGCAGAGAAATTCACCTTTTCGGTTTCCAGTAGTTCGTAAATGGATGCACCGTCCAGTGCTCCACCCGGCATCACCATTTTCGCGCCCGTCATCAGGGCAATGTAAGGGATACCCCAGGCGTTCACATGGAACATGGGCACCACCGGCAGAATGGTGTCGCGGCTGCTCAGGCCCAAGGCATCGGGTGTACAGGCCGCCAAGGCATGCAATACGGTTGAACGGTGAGAATACAAGGCACCCTTGGGGTTACCTGTTGTGCCCGAGGTATAGCACAGGCCGGAAGCCGAGTTTTCATCCAGTACAGGCCACACATATTGGTCTGAGGCGTCTTTGATCAAGGCTTCATAATTCAGGCAACCTGCCACAGCCGGTTCCATGGGCATGACATGTTCATCACACAGTTGCACCCAGCGCTTCACCGTCGGGCACGATGCTGCAATGGCTTTCACCAAAGGAGCGAACGTGCTGTCAAAAAACACCATGGTGTCTTTGGCGTGGTTGATGATGTAAATCAGTTGTTCAGGAAACAGGCGCGGGTTCAAGGTGTGCACCACGGCACCCATGCCAGATACGGCGTAGTAAATTTCAACGTGCCTGTATCCATTCCAGGCCAGGGTAGCGATGTTTTCGCCCCGCTGAACACCAAATGACTCCAGCGTATTGGCCAGCTTTTTCGCGCGCTTGGCAACCTGCCCGTAAGTAGTTCGATGAATATCGCCTTCAGTGCGACGCGACACAATTTCACCATGCGGGTGGTGCCGCTCTGCATGTTCCATCACCGATGAAATCAACAGGGGCATATTCATCATCAAACCTTGCATTTGCCTACTCTCCTCCGGGTCAATTGTCTGTTCTCTTGAATTCCCCGACTACAATGGTGGGGTTATTTATCGAAACTATACTTCAGGACCAAGCCTTGTTTCATAATCACGATTCTATTTTGGTTCAAGAATACGCAAGTTTGGGCAAGCCTTACCTGGCAGAAGTGCCCGCTACCCCGTTGCGAACCCCGCCCGCATTGCTTCATTTGAACGAAGCCCTGGCGCTTGAAGTCGGCTTGAATGTCGAACAGCTTGCTGCAACGCAAGGCATTGAGGTGCTTTCTGGCAACGCACCCTGGCCTGGATACACCAGCAAGGCCAGCGTGTACTGTGGCCACCAGTTTGGCGTTTTCGTGCCGCAACTGGGCGATGGAAGGGCTTTGTTGATCGCAGAAGTGCGCAAAGGCAGCCAGTATCGTCAACTGCAGTTGAAAGGTGCAGGTCCAACGCCCTACTCCCGCCATGCCGACGGCCGTGCCGTGCTGCGATCTTCAATTCGTGAATACTTGGCATCTGAAGCGATGCACGCATTGGGCATTCCCACCACGCGCGCCCTCAGCCTGACTGCAAGTACCGACCCTGTTTTTCGGGAAACTACAGAAACTGCCGCGATTGTGTGCCGCCTAAGCGAAAGCTTCATGCGCTTCGGACACACCGAATTTTTTGCCTACACCAACCAGTTGGACGCCTTGCGCAACATGCTGGCCTGGCACATCGAGCAACATCACGCGGAAATCGATCTGGGCGACACCGATGCAAGTTTTCAAAGCGGATTGCTTGAATGGTTGAAAATCGTCGTGGCGCGCACAGCCCAAATGGTGGCGCAATGGCAAGCGGTGGGGTTTTGTCATGGTGTGATGAATACCGACAACATGAGCCTTCTGGGCTTGACCATCGATTACGGCCCTTATGGCTTTGTGGATGGGTTCGACATTGACCACATTTGCAACCATTCCGATCACCAGGGCCGTTACAGCTACCGCAACCAGCCCCGAATTGCGCATTGGAATCTGTATGCCTTGGCGCAGGCCGTCAGCACCTTGTTGCCCGACAGCAAGGAAACCCTGCAAAGCCTGCTGGATGGTTTCGCAGATGTTTTCCACGAGCAGCACAGCAGCCTGTTCGCGCGCAAACTGGGTTTGCCCGTTCAGCAAGGCGAGCCTGTGGACATCTTGATTGAAAACACCTTGAAGTTCATGCATGAACACACCCTCGACTTCACCCGTTTCTTCAGATCGATTTCCGCATTGAACCCATCCGCCAGCGTTGAGCAGAATTTCGCAGCCTGGCAGCAAAGCCCTTTCTTTGCAGTAAGTCTGGGCGACGAAACACAGGTCGATGGTGCAAAATCGTGGCTGGGTCATTGGCTTGCAGTCTCAGGTACATCCACCGTGGCACTTGCCGAATGGCGCAATCAGCTGGACTGCACCAACCCGGCCTTTGTATTGCGCAACCATTTGCTGCAGAAAGCCATTGAACAGGCAGAGAAAGGCAACTTTGCAGAAGTGAACCGATTGTTCCGGGCTTTGTCTGACCCCTACACCAACGATCAACTGCCGGCAGAATACACGGCAGAACCGCCTGATTGGGCCAGATCGCTGGTACTCAGCTGTTCGTCTTAAGGAGACACCAAGTGGTTGAAAAAGTGATAAAAACAGAATCCCAATGGCGCGAGGAACTCACCCCGACCAGTTTCGAAGTAACCCGCAAGAAAGGCACCGAGCGCGCTTTCACCGGGCAGTACTGGGATCACCACGAGCCCGGGATTTACCGCTGTATTTGCTGCAGTACTCCGCTGTTCGCATCGGACACCAAATTCGACTCAGGTTGTGGGTGGCCCAGTTATTTTGCCCCCTTGAACCCGGACAACGTGGAGGAACACGTGGACCGCAGCTATGGCATGACGCGCACTGAAGTGACCTGTAAAATATGTGATTCGCATTTGGGTCACGTGTTTGAGGACGGACCAGCGCCAACGGGCCTGCGCTATTGCATCAACTCAGTCAGTCTGGCGTTCGAACCCTTTGCGTCCGACTCTTCGGCATAACCAATAAAACCACCACATGAAACTGTTACTCGACTTTTTACCGATTGTTCTATTCTTTGTCAGCTTCAAATGGGCGGGCAGTAACCCGGAACAGGCGCAATCGCTACTGGAACCCGTTTTAAGCAGCATTTCCAACGCCGAAGTGCAAACAGCTCAGTTGCCCATTCTGCTGGCCACTGTGGTTGCCATACTGGCCACGGTGCTGCAAATTGTGTATCAAAAGTCCACCGGCAAAAAAGTGGAGAACATGCAGTGGATTGGCTTGATTCTGATCACGGTTTTTGGCGGTGCCACCCTGATTCTTCAAAACGAAACCTTCATCAAATGGAAACCCACTGTGTTGTATCTCGCCATGGCAACCGGTTTCATGATTGCCTATGCTTTCAAGAGAAATCCGATTGAACTGATGATGAAAGGCCAGGTTGAACTGCCACCGCATGCCTGGGTTAATTTATTGTGGGCTTGGGTCAGCTTTTTTGTAGTGATGGCCGTTCTGAACATTGTTGTCGCTTACACCTTTTCGACCGATGTTTGGGTCGACTTCAAATTGTTTGGCTCATTGGGCGCCACATTGGTGTTTGTATTCGGCCAAGGGTTTTACATGTCAAAACACATGAAACAAAGCAGCGAGGCCAAGTAAAAACATGGTCACCAGTGAAGACATTAGAAAACGGCTTGAAGCCGCTCTGGACGCGGTGGTTGAAGTAACCGACGAATCGCACCTGCATGCAGGTCACGAAGGTGCGAAATCAGGCGGGCGACATTACAGGGTCAAGCTGAAGTCTGCCCGGTTCAATGGGCTGAGAACCTTGGCGCGTCATCGTCTCGTGTATGATGCTTTGGCAGAATGGATGAAAAAAGAAATCCATGCTTTGGCCATTGACTCCACAGAGGACTCCCTTGAAGAGAACTCTTGAGACGCATCTCGGGACAGCAGCCAGAAATATCGTATTAACTCTGAGACACAAGGTTATTTTGTTATGTTTAAAACCACATTGAAAGCAACTTGTCTGGCCGCCGTATTGGTTCTGGGCAACCCCGTGCATGCACAAAACGCAGCCATGGTGAATGGTCAGTCCATTCCAAGCGCCCTCGTTGATTTCATCATGGCCGAGCAGGAAAAGCGCGGACAGGCGGCATCACCGGAAATGCGTGCAACCATTCGTCAGGAACTGATCAATCAGGAAGTGATGAAGCAGGAAGCCGTCAAAAAAGGCTTGGGCAGCAACCCTGAAGTGAAGTACCAGGTTCAAATGATGAACCAGGCCATTTTGGCCAATGCCCTGCGTGAAGATTT
Source organism: Burkholderiales bacterium (assembly GCA_027484315.1). Lineage (GTDB taxonomy): Bacteria > Pseudomonadota > Gammaproteobacteria > Burkholderiales > Burkholderiaceae_B > Limnobacter. Next base: position 14,143 of record JAIXTE010000064.1, read on the forward strand.
CTACAAAAACACCAAACTGACCGACGCAGAAGTGAAAAAGGCCTATGCCGAAATCGCAAAAATGATGGGCGGCAGTGAATTCCGCGCCAGCCATATTCTGGTTGAAAAGGAAGAAGAAGCGAAATCCATCATTGACCAGTTGGGCAAAGGTGGCAAATTTGAAGAACTGGCCAAAAGCAAGTCCAAGGACCCAGGTTCAGCCCAAAACGGTGGCGACCTGGATTGGGCCAACCCAAACAGCTTCGTGCCCGAGTTTTCACAGGCCATGGTTGGCTTGAAGAAAGGCGAGTACACGAAAGCTCCCGTGAAAAGCCAATTTGGTTATCACGTGATTCTGTTGGCTGACACACGTCAGGCCACAGCCCCGAAACTGGAAGAAATTCGCCCACAACTTGAACAAAAAATGATCAACGACAAGTGGGAAGAATATCAAGGCAAACTGCTGACCAGCGCCAAAATCAAGTAATCGATTTGTGAATACCCGCCGCAGTTTTCCAAAGCGGCAACGTTAAAAAGCCGCCTGAATTTCAAGACTCAGGCGGCTTTTTTATTCTGGTTTACTTTCTGCAAGCAGTCAGATGTTCGTGATGCGGTCAATTGCCGCTTGGTACATATAGGTTTGCCGCAGGCTTGCCCAGTCCAGCAACGGCCCTGACAACAAACGGCTCAAGCGGCGATCACGAACTTCCCTGTTTTCAAAGGCTTCAGGCACGGGGTTCTCGACCAAGCTGGCAATGTCTTCGAAATTGTTGCACACCAGCACAGCATCACAACCTGCGTGCAACGCAGCACTTGCGCGGGCATGAATATTCCCCTCCCCGTGCGCACCCACCATGTCCAGGTCATCGCTGATAACGGCACCGTCAAAGCTGAATTGAACACGCAGAACGTCCTGAATCCAGAAACTGGAGAAGCAGGCTGGTTTACTGTCCACCTCCGAGTAAACAACATGGGCCGGCATGATGCTGGCCATGTTCAATGTGGAATTCAGTTGATAAGGCAAGGCATCCACCTTCAAAATTTCGCTCAACGGGCGACTGTCTTGTGGCAATGCCAGGTGGCTGTCCAGCTTGACCCAACCATGGCCAGGAAAATGCTTGCCACAGGCCTGCATGCCGGCCAACGCCATACCATTCATCAAAGCCGACGACAGTCGTGCCACCATGCGGGCGTCCCTGCTGAAAGAACGGTCACCAATAATCTCGCTGTTGCCCCAATCCAGATCCAGCACAGGTGCAAAACTCATGTCGATGCCACAGGCCCGCAACTCGGCAGCCATCACAAAACCAGCCTCACGCGCCAATGACATGGCATCGTCAAAGTCCACTTCGGCGCGTTTACCGATTTCACGCATGGACGGAATTGCTGTGAAGCCATCGCGAAACCGCTGCACCCGCCCGCCTTCGTGGTCGACAAATACCGGTTTGTTTTGACCGCCGTTTGCGCGAATGGATTGAACCAGATCAATAAGTTGCGCCTTGCTTTCAAAGTTCCGCGTGAACAGAATAAGGCCACCCACGGCTGGGCTTTGAATACGAGCGATGTCATCCTCTGACAAAGTCAAACCGGTTAAACCGATGATGAATGGACCTAACATGGCGAATGAATTCCTTTTCTTAAATTATTGTTTTTGAATATATAATTACCGTTGACATCACGTAATGCTGCTCATCACTAATGGACACCTGGGCAAAAGCCCGTCGGGATTGCAACCAGCTTGTCAGACGTTCTGAATACCTCAAAACAGGTCTTCCAAGATCATCATTCAACACCGACAAATCCTGAAATGAGAATTCAGCCCCAATCCCTGTGCCCATGGCCTTTGAAAACGCTTCCTTGGCACAAAATCGCGTTGCAACAAACAACCGGCCTCGGTTATCCGATTTGGAAGAACGATTTTCAAATTCCACCTGTTCTTGCGCAGTCAGCACTCGCTTGACAAACCGGTCCCCGTCTTTGTTCAGCAAACTATCCAGTCGCGCAAGCTCCAGAATATCGCAACCAAGGCCGAAAACATCTTCAATCATCGCCTATCTCGCTGATAAAACCACCCTAACTGGCATTAAATCGGATTCACCCAAGCATTATCTCGGCCTTATTGCTTCCAGCTTTGCCGTCACCATCAACTCTTTCATCTTCTTGATCGCCACTTCCCAGCCCATGAAAACTGAATTGGCCACAATACTGTGCCCAATGTTCAGCTCAGCAATGGTTTCAATGGCTGCAATCGGCTTCACATTGTCGTAATTCAACCCGTGCCCGGCATTCACACGCAAACCCTCTGCAGCCCCAAAATTTGCTGCCTTGCGTATTCTGGCCAGTTCATAGTCGAATGCGGCAGAATTTGCATGGGCGTAACTTCCAGTGTGCAACTCGATTGCGTCTGCACCGCATTTCAGGGCGGCTTCTATCTGATTCATGTCTGGGTCAATGAACAGGGAAATCCGCATGCCCTGGTCTTTCAAGCGCGCAACAGCAGGCGCAATCAAATGAAATCCGCCAATCACATCCAAGCCACCCTCAGTGGTCACTTCCTCACGCCGTTCAGGCACAAAACAGACGTCTTGGGGTTTCACTTCCTCAACAAGACGAATCATTTCTTCGACTACGGCACACTCAAAATTCATTCTTGTGCTGATTAAAGGCCGAATTCGTCGGACATCATCATCCTGCATGTGTCGGCGGTCTTCGCGCACGTGCACGGTGATGGCATCTGCGCCATATTCTTCAGCCAGCAATGCAGCCCTTAAGGGGTCAGGCTCATGGCCTCGCCTTGCCTGCCGAATGGTAGCCACGTGATCAATGTTTACTCCGAGTTCAATCATGTTCTTAACAAATGCTCCATCCAGACTCTTGACATTAAACCGTTGGGCGCAACATGGGTCATCAACAATTTGCGGGTGATTGGTTTCAGCGCGCTGGAAGCGGCCTTGGACCAAATACCTTCCTGAATTTCAGCAATCCATTGACCTTGGACTACCTGCTCAACGTTACCGTTCTGCAAATTGTTTACATTTCCCCCGACTGAGGGAATCCATCCATGTTGGTCCAACCACACATACTCAAGGGATGGATCAATGACCTCCCCCTTTGCATCATAGGCCCAATCCAGGCCATATCCGAAGGCCTGTAACAGGCCCACTTCAAAACGCCGAATGCACACATTCATATCCTCTCCTTCAGTCAAACCAAGCAGAGTTTGCTGATACAAATCGAAGAGTTCAGGATGTGCATCTTCGCGGGTCAAACCCCGCATCAATAGTTCATTGAGATAATAGGCCGCGAACAGGGCTTTCCCGTCAGGCGACATCAAGCCGCCCAGCCACTCAGCCTGTGTCAGTGTCTTGACATCAGATTTGCCGGAAAAACGAACGGACAGCGGTTGAAAGCTCACAAGCACGGCACGCAGGGCCGAATGCGGGCGTTTCGCACCCTTGGCCACCACTGGCATGCGCCCATGTTCCTTGCAAAACAACTCGACAATAAGGCTGGTTTCCTTGTATGGCACACTGTGCAACACATAGGCCAGGTCGGAGCTGGAACGCGGGTTATTCATACCCCAGGCTTTGCAGCAAACTGGCATTGTCAGCCCATCCACTGCGCACCTTCACCCAGGTTTCAAGGTGAACACTGCCGCCAAACAGGCGCTCCATGTCCTGCCTTGCTTCAGAACCAATCCGCTTGAGTTTTTCACCGCCCTTCCCGATGATCATCGCCTTGTGCGAAGACCGATCAACGAGGATGGAAGCAAATATCACGCGCCGCCCTTCTTCAATTTCAAACTTGTCGATCACCACCGTGCAGGTGTAAGGCAATTCATCGCCGACCAAGCGAAACAGTTTTTCGCGAATGCGTTCAGCCGCCAGAAATTTTTCTGGCCGGTCAGTCAACGTGTCTTCATCATAGAAAAAAGGTTGCTCGGGCAACAATCCCGACACGGCCTCTTTCAGGCTGTCCAGGTTCTTGTTGGTTTGTGCGCTCAGGGGCACAATCGCATCGAAATTGCGTTGCCCACTCACCTTCTGAAGGAATGGCAACACCTCGTTTTTCTTCTCAAGCAAATCGACCTTGTTCACCACGGCCACAAGCGGCACACCTTTGGGACACAACTCAAGGACTTTCATGTCGGCCGGTGTCAACTTGCCCTGCTCAATCACCCACAAGATGACATTCACATCAGCCAGTGCGGTCAGCACGGCGCGGTTCATGGTTTTGTTCAGCGCATTCGAGTGCTTGGTCTGGAAACCGGGGGTGTCCACAAAAATGAACTGCGTGGGCACTTCTTTCACCGTTTCAGTCATCACACCCAAAACCCGGTGGCGAGTTGTCTGGGGTTTGCTGGAGGTGATCGACAAATGCTCGCCGATCATCCCGTTCATCAAGGTCGATTTGCCCACGTTCGGCCGCCCAACTACTGCAATGACGCCACATTTTGATTCGGCCATCTTCATTGCCTCCTGCTGGCCTGATTGGGTTCTGAATACTCCCTTTCAAGCAATTGAATAAGTACCGCTTGCGCGGCATGTTGTTCGGCAATACGCCGGGAATGGCCCTGGCCCAACTTGATTATCTCCAGGTCCTGAACAGCACATTCCACGCTGAATTCAGGACTTGCTGAAGTGCCACCTTCTACCAATACCGTATAGACAGGCAACTTCATTTTTTTACCTTGCAGCAATTCCTGCAGGCGGGTTTTTGGATCTTTGCCCATGGACTCGATGGGTGTTTCAAGCATCACGGGTTTTAACAGGCGAATGACACAATCCCGTGCCGCTTCAAAACCTGAATCAAGAAGAATGGCCCCGAATAAGGCTTCCAACCCATCGGCAACAATGCTGTCCTTGATGGTGGCTGCGCTGCGCAATTCACCAGCCCCCAAGGCCAAATATTTTTCAAGGGAAAGGCTGCGGCCGACCATGGCCAAACAATCCTGCTTGACAAGGTGCGAGCGCACTCGGGACATTTTCCCTTCGTCCATGTCGGGGTGTGCCTGGTACAAGAGAATGGACGCCGCACAATTCAAGACACTGTCACCGAGAAATTCAAGACGCTCATTGTGCTGGCTTGAAAAACTGCGGTGCGTCAATGCAACCCGAAGCAAATCGGGATTGCTGAATTCATATCCCAGCTCGGCTTCAAGGCGGGAATACCTGGAACGGTCCATGAACAATCTCCTGCCCTGTCCTAGTGAAACAGGCCGATTCGGGAGAAGTCATTGAAGTTCATCCAGACCAGGAACGCTTTGCCAACAACCTGTTCGTCCGACACAAAGCCCCAAATGCGGCTGTCGCTTGAATTGTCGCGGTTGTCGCCCATCATGAAATAATGGCCTTGTGGTACTTCGCAACGAAAACCATTGACGTCATATTTGCAATTGTCGCGGTAGCGAAACGACTGTGCACCAATAACGAAAGGTGGCGCTTCTTCGTCATTGATCACCAGGTGACTTCTGCCACCAAGCTCTTCCCGATATTGCAGTGAATATGAAAAATTGTTGGGGTCGTAATATTTGTCCAATTCCTTCACAGGCAATGGCTTTCCGTTGATGGAAAGTTTCTTGTTCCTGTATTCGACAACGTCGCCGCCCACACCCACCACGCGCTTGATGTAGTCCAGCGAGGGGTCTTGAGGATATCGAAACACCATGACATCACCGGGCTGGGGGTCAGACAGCGGAATGATTTTCTTGTCAATAATGGGCAAGCGAATTCCGTAAGTGAATTTATTCACGAGAATCAGGTCGCCAATCAGCAAGGTTGGAATCATCGAGCCGGAAGGGATCTTGAAGGGCTCCACCACGAATGAGCGCAACAGGAATACAAACAGGATCACCGGGAAAAAACTGGCGCTGTATTCAAGCCACAGCGGTTGCTTCATGTGCTGGTGACGAATGCGCCGTACAGCTTCATCCGTCATATTAGGATTGGTTGCACTACCCACCAAAGCCTGCTGAGCAGCCATCCTCCGCTTGGGTTTGAATACCAAGACATCCAGGGCGTAGAAAAAACCGGTAAAAAGTACAAGCAAAAAAAGGATCAAGGAAAAATTCATTGTTATTTGTCTTCCACCTGAAGAATGGCCAAAAATGCTTCCTGCGGAATTTCAACGTTACCCACTTGTTTCATTCGTTTCTTGCCCGCTTTCTGCTTTTCCAACAGCTTTTTCTTTCTCGAAATGTCACCACCGTAACATTTGGCCAATACGTTTTTGCGCAACGCCTTCACCGTTTCGCGCGCAATGATATTGGCGCCAATTGCCGCCTGAATGGCCACATCAAACATCTGGCGGGAAATGATTTCACGCATTTTTCCGGCCACGGCACGGCCGCGGTACACTGAGTTACCACGGTGAACCATGATGGACAAGGCATCCACCTTTTCACCGTTGATCAACATATCCACTTTGACAATATCGGCTTGACGGTATTCTTTGAATGCGTAATCCATCGAGGCGTAGCCGCGGGATGTCGACTTCAGCTTGTCAAAGAAGTCCAGCACGATTTCAGCCATGGGCATTTCAAATGTGATGCGAACCTGACGGCCGTGATACACCATATTGGTTTGGTTACCGCGCCGCCCGGTACACAGGGTCATCACGGACCCGACATACTCTTGGGGCATCAACAGGTTCACCGTCACAATCGGTTCACGAATTTCATCGATCTTGCTCAGATCCGGCATTTTTGATGGGTTGTCCACACGCAGAATGGTGCCATCGCGCTGCTTGATTTCATACACCACGGTTGGGGCCGTGGTGATCAGGTCCATGTCAAACTCGCGCTCCAGGCGTTCCTGAACAATGTCCATGTGCAGCATACCCAAGAAACCACAACGGAAGCCAAAACCAAGGGCCTGGGACACTTCCGGTTCATAGTTCAGCGCTGCGTCATTCAAGCGCAATTTATCAAGCGCTTCACGAAGCGCTTCGTATTGGTTGGCTTCCACTGGAAAAAGGCCCGCGAACACTTGCGACTGCACTTCCTTGAAACCAGGCAGTGGCTTGTCAGCAGGTTTGCCGGCCAGCGTCACCGTGTCACCTACTTTGGCACTTTCCAGCAATTTGATACCGGCATTGATGTAGCCTACTTCACCTGCAGAAAGAGAATCACGCGCGATCGACTTGGGGGTGAACACACCGACATCGTCTGCAATGTAGGTGTCACCCGTGGCCATCAACTTGATTTTGTCCTTGCGGTTCAACACACCGTTGATTACCCGAACCAGCATGACCACGCCGACATAGTTGTCGAACCAGCTGTCGATGATCAGCGCTTGCAATGGCGCTTCGCGGCTGCCGCGAGCAGGCGGGATTTTACGAACAATCAGTTCCAGAACATCTTCGATGCCCAGGCCTGTTTTCGCGGAAATGGCAATCGCCTCTGAGGCATCAATACCGATCACATCTTCGATTTCCGACTTCGCGTTCTCAGGGTCAGCCTGCGGCAAGTCGATTTTGTTGAGTACGGGGAGCACTTCAACTCCCAAATCCAGGGCCGTATAGCAGTTCGCCACGGTTTGAGCTTCCACACCCTGTGACGCATCAACTACCAGCAAGGCGCCTTCACATGCAGACAGGGAACGGCTGACTTCATAGGAAAAGTCCACGTGCCCGGGCGTATCGATCAAGTTGAGCAAATAAGTCTGGCCATCTTTGGCCTTGTAGGTCAGTGCCGCTGTTTGCGCCTTGATGGTGATGCCGCGCTCGCGCTCAATGTCCATTGAATCAAGAACTTGAGAGTCCATTTCTCGATCGCTCAAGCCACCGCAATTTTGAATCAGGCGGTCAGCAAGAGTTGATTTGCCGTGATCAATGTGGGCGATGATGGAAAAATTACGTATGTGCTGCATTTGCATCATTAAAAAGGGGGCTGCTCGGCCCCCTGAAAATTTCGGTAACGTTGTATTTTACCTGATCAGGCCTTGCTTTACAGCATATTTCGCAAGGCCTGACCAGCATCCGGAATTAAACGGCTCAAGGAGTGATCACCACGAAGAAGGAGTTCTCGCCACGACGAACCAGCATGGGTGCCGCCTGTCCTTTCGGAATGGCCTTTACCAGATCAGCGAATTGCTTGGCGGATGTGATATCGGTGCGCCCGACGCGCAAAATTACATCCCCGGCAGCAATGCCCGAGCCAGCGGCAACGCCGGTTGCATTGCGAACTACCACACCGCCGGTCAGGTTCAAAGCGGTCTTTTCCTGGGCCGTGGGGTCAGTCACAGTCAGGCCAAGTTTGTCCGCCTCAACAGGCTTCGGTTTCTCGGCAGGTGCAGCGCTTGGTTTGGCTGCTTCGCTCTCGAATTCAGCCACAATGATCGGCACCGTTTTTTCCGCGCCTTTGCGCCAAAGCACCATATTGACTTTGCTACCGGGTTTTGTTTCACCCACGATTCGCGGCAAATCGGATGCTTTGACCACTTTCTTGCCGTCAAAGCGCAAGATGATATCGCCTGCAATCACGCCAGCTTTGTCCGCCGGGCTGTCTTTTCCAACTGACCCGACCAAGGCGCCAACTGCAGAATCAAGACCCAAGGCCTTCGCCACATCCTTGTCCACTTCGCCGATGCCCACACCGATGCGGCCGCGGCTTACTTTGCCGCTTTCGCGCAACTGCTTGGCCACTCTCATGGCTTCGTCAATTGGAATGGCAAAGGAAATACCCATGAAACCGCCAGTGCGGCTGTAAATCTGGGAGTTGATGCCAATCACTTCACCATCCAGGTTAAGCAATGGGCCGCCTGAATTGCCAGGGTTAACTGCCACGTCAGTCTGGATGAACGGCAGGTATTCGCCAGTGTCACGGCCCTTTGCGCTGACAATACCGGCAGTCACCGAGTTTTCAAGGCCGAATGGAGAACCAATCGCAACCACCCACTGCCCTACCTTGGTGTTGTTCACATTGCCAATTTTCAGGAAAGGCAGGCTTTTGCCTTCAATCTTGACCAAGGCCACATCGGTGCGCTGATCTGAACCAATCACCTTGCCCTTGAATTCCCGTTTGTCGGGAAAGGTCACTATGATGGATTCTGCGCCATCAACCACATGGTGGTTGGTCAACAAGTAGCCATCTGAGTCAATCACGAAACCAGAACCCACCCCGCTCGGAACCTCACGGTCGGGGGCCTGCTGACCGCCCCTGGGGGCCTGCTGGCCTGGCATCGGTGTGCCAGGTGGCATGAATCGGCGAAAAAATTCGAAAAAAGGATCGTTGGGGTCCATACCGGGAAAACCGGGCTGGCCTTGGGGATTTTGAGTCACTTTTTGGGTTGTGCGAATATTCACAACCGCCGGTCCTACCCGATCAACCAAGTCCGAGAAATCGGGCAAACCACGGGAATTGCTCTGGGCTTCCGCCTTGTTGATTCCCATACCGAACATCAAGACCAAAGCCAGAAAAAAAGAGGCCAAACCCAACCCACTGCGGGAATTCAACACTTCAGATCTCATCTAAAAATTTCCTTGTTATTGAGACTTCCAACGTACAGATTTCAAAAATAGTTCTAAAGTTTTTTCGGGCACTTCGCCCAACACCGTCACCATGTGTTTACCTTGCGTGGCTGACATGGACATCACTGCGCCATGGCTCATGGGGACCTGTGGCATTGACTGCCCTGCCTGGTTCTTCTGTATAAAAACTGACAGCGTAGACAATCCATCCGAATACACCGTTTGATGAATTTGCTCGTCTTTTCCTTTGATTCGGCAAACTGTATCTGCCTTTTTAAAGCCGAACGCCAGGTCAGGTAAATCGTAACTTAATTCGTCTTTCCCCATAACACGCACTTCGGTGCTGCTGCTGATCCAGCCAGGTCCAGCCTTTACAAGTGTTGGATTATCCAGCAGGGTTGGTTCAAATGAAATCTCTTTAAACCCGACATTCTCAAGTACCTCGCCTTTTGGCGAATACACCTCCGAACGCATCAACAGCTTGCTGTCCCTGTCCAGGTAAAGTCGATACTCGTAACGCAGCTCGTCTTTCGGACTCAGTTTCAACACGCGAACTGAGCGCCCCGCAACACGCTTTCCCGGCAGTTCAGCAATGTCATAAAGCTTCGACAAAGTGTTCACGCCATCCTTGCTGGCAAATACTCGCGGAAAAGCCACTGAAGTGTGTCGGCGTTCAGTCAGGATCATTTTCCGATCGGGAATGACACACTGAATTTCATCGTTGTGGCGAATCCATTTTGCTGGCTGACCGTCGAGGCGCTCAAGCACCTCAAACTCTCCTTTTTCGGTGGATTGGTGTAGCAGCTTGCTGGTTTGAGAGTGTTTGCCTGACTCGGTGATCAACAGACCCGAATAGCTTAGCGTCTTGGCCTGATCATGGCTGGCCCACACTAGATTCCACAAGGCTGGATCTGCTTGGGCAGACAAAGCAGTTATAGAGAGAAGAAGGCCACATAGGATTTGTTTGGTGGCCTGAACCAATGAGTACATCTTCATCATTTAGCGACTGGACGAGACGTAAGTGAATTTCACAGTCGGGTCTGTGGCGTAAGCGGATGGCTCCCAAACATTCATCCATTCCACATTGTCTGTGTTGTTGACGATGACACGCTCCGTGTTGTCCATGGAAGGCCTATCTGCCTCAACCCGCGCAATGGGTGAAACACCAGCAAGCCCGCTTCGAACGCTGTTCTGCTGATGCGCCATGAAATATTCTTGCCACAAGGCCAAATCTGCGTCAGATACGGGGTTTTGCACCGCCTGGGTTCTAACCATCTGGACCTGGCTGTCTGAAGGAGGGATGGCCTGGTTTAATGCAAAACTGAAGAACCCAATCGCCGCAACCGAGGCAAACAGGCGGCGTGCACGGCCCGCACCCAGGTTTATTTGCAACGCGGATTTTCGAGAAATTTGAGTGGAAATCACCGGCGCCACGACCGTTGGCTCATCCTGCAAGCTTGCGGCGATCTTGTCGAGTAAAGGCGAGGAATGAAAAATCGCCATTTCACTGGAACGGACAAGATCACCCACGGCGCAATAATCTGACCAGGTCTGGGCGTTGTCAGCGTCCATGTCGGACAACAACGCGTTCAACTCGGCGTCGTTTAGTTCGCCATCCAGCATTGCGGAAATTTGTTCGTCTTTGCTCATCTCTTTAATCACCAGTTCACCAACGCTTGCTACCCTTTGGTTCTAACAAAGGTTTGATTTTTGCCGCAATCGATTCTCTGGCGCGAAAAATTCGCGAACGAACAGTGCCGATTGGGCAGTCCATTGCTATTGCAATCTCTTCATAACTCAAACCGTCAATTTCGCGCATCACAATGGCTGACCTTAGTTCTTCAGGCAGCGCAGCCATGGCTTCATTGACAGCTTCACCGATTTGCTTGGTCTGGTACAACGACTCCGGCGTATCGATGTTACTAAGAGCGGCATTGTCTTCAAAAGTTTCATTGTCATCATCATTTGCCTCTTTCAAGGTTGAAGGTCTTCGCCCTTGAGTCACCAACAGGTTCTTGGCTGTGTTGATGGCAATCCGGTAAATCCAAGTGTAAAACGCGCTGTCGCCCCTGAAATTGCCTATGGCGCGGTAAGCCTTGATGAAGGTTTCCTGAACCACGTCTTCAATGTCTTCCTGATTTCTGACCATGCGGGTCAGCAAGCGCCCTACCCGTCGGTGGTACTTGGTCACAAGCAGGTTGAATGCCAGTTTGTCGCCAGCCTGAACGCGCTGGACAATCAGGTAATCGTCGTCTTTATCGGAGGACATTCATCCTCCAGAAATAGGCCAGAAGGGAAGGCTTTTCGGAATGCTCATCAAACCGCAAGCGATTCAGACAAACACGAAGCAATACAGATTGAGAGTTTGAGAAGGGCAAGAACATCCAATGCAAGGGAGTGTTGGAGTCACCTGACTGCAGACACAAAAAAGTACCGAAAGGTGTAGACCAGGCGCGGTGCAGCTTGACCGGAATCAAGTGCTGTTCTGCGTCCTGAATTTCCACGCGAAAAAGTTTCGGGTTGAACTTGATGGCCGTGTCCAGTTCATCTTGCATCGTAAAACGGTACA
>JAIXTE010000010.1 GCA_027484315.1 Burkholderiales bacterium
CTCAAACCTTGACGAGGCCATTGATGCAGCGCGAGTCGCTGGGGTCATCACCAGTGATCAACAAACCTTTCTCAAGGAAGCTGTTGCGTCCCTGCCTGCTTCAGGAGGTATGACAGTCGCATCGGGCGCCAAACTTTTGAATGACATCGGACTTGATGTGAAAAAGACTGTTGAAATCACCACGAACTCAGCGGGTGCGCCTGTTGTGTCGTTTGTGAACATGGGTGGTGATCAAGCGCCCAACTGGCAAAACCTGATTGCAAATGAAACTTCGTACACCGACCGCATTTCCAGTGTGGCAATGAAGTGCGCAGTAGACACTGCCCAGGAAAGTGGTTTGATCGGACCGAATCAGGTTAACTACATCAAAGACGCAATTGACATGTTGGATACATCATCCAACCCGCCCAATTTAAAAGAAGCGGAAGCCCAATTGAACGCAATTGGACTTGATATCAACAAGAAAATGGATGCTAAAACCATCGAAACCATCAATGCCATTCCCGGTAGTTTGGCAGTGACAGACCCGACCGCGGGCACGCGAGGGACACCAAGCTGGGAGAACCTTCTGAAAAGCGCGGCACCAACCACCAGCAGTTCCGGATTGGGTCGCTCCAACCTTGACAAGGCCATTGATGCAGCGCGAGCCGCTGGAGTCATCACCAGTGATCAACAAACCTTTCTCAAGGAAGCTGTTGCGTCCCTGCCTGCTTCAGGAGATATGACAGTTGCATCGGGCGCCAAACTTTTGAATGACATTGGGCTTGATGTGAAAAAGACTGTTGAAGTCACCACGAACACAGGGGCTGCACCTGTTGTTTCGTTTTTGGACATGGGTGGCGTTCAAGAACCCAAGTGGGAAAATCTGATTGCACGTGAAGCCACGAATATCAACAGTGTTTCCAGTGCGGCGATGAAGAACGCAGTGGACTCTGCCGAGGAAAAAGGTTTAATCGGACCGAATCAGGCCAAGTACATCAAAGACGCAATCGCCAAGTTGAATACATCATCCAATCCACCCAACTTAGCAGTAGCGGCCGCCCAATTGAACGCGATCGGACGTGATATCAGCAAAGAAGTTAACGCAGATGCCATTAACGCCTTGAACCCCAGAAAACCATAAGGGGTTGGGGGGTTCCCTGAAATGTGGGGCTGGGCAGGCGCTTGGATAACCCAAGTGCCTGCCTGATTTTGCTGCCTTTCCTTGTTGCCTCTTTTACTGCCTCTGCGCTTTAGATGAGGTCGCCTGGAACGCGTACCCAGCCTTCCATCAATACCCTTGCACTGCGGCTCATAATGGCTTTTTTCACAGCCCACTGGCCGTTTTCCATCACGGCCTGCGCGCCTACACGCAAGGTGCCACTGGGGTGGCCAAAGCGAACAGCTTCACGTTCTGTTCCACCTGCCGCCAGGTTCACCAAGGTGCCTGGTACAGCTGCAGCCGTGCCAATGGCCACCGCAGCCGTGCCCATCATGGCGTGGTGCAGTTTGCCCATGCTCATGGCGCGCACCAGCAAATCTACACCCTCGGCCTGAACCACTTTTCCGCTTGAACTGGTGTAGGTTTGTGGTGGTGCCACAAAAGCCACCTTGGGTGTGTGCTGGCGTTTTGCAGCCTCATCAATGTGCTTGATCAAACCCATTTTCACCGCACCGTGGGCGCGAATGGTTTCGAATTTTTTCAAGGCTTCAGCGTCGCTGTTGATGTGGTCTTGCAGCTCGCAACCGGTGTAACCAATACTGTCGGCATTCACGAAAATCGTAGGAATGCCTGCATTGATCAACGTGGCTTTCAGTGTGCCGATGCCGGGCACTTCCAGGTCATCCACCAAATTGCCGGTGGGGAACATGGAACCTCCAGCACCGTCCTCACCCTCATCAGCCGGGTCCAGGAATTCAAGCACCACTTCGGCGGCGGGGAATGTCACCCCATCCAGTTCGAAGTCGCCAGTTTCCTGCACTTGGCCATCGGTGATTGGCACGTGCGCGATGATGGTTTTGCCAATGTTGGCTTGCCAAATGCGCACCACACACACGCCGTTGTGCGGCACACGTGAAGAATCAACCAAACCACTGGCCACTGCGAATGAACCGACCGCGGAAGACAAATTGCCGCAGTTGCCGCTCCAGTCCACAAAAGCCTTGTCGATTGATACCTGACCGAACAGGTAGTCCACATCGTGGTCAGCCTTGCTGCTTTTGCTCAAAATTACGGTTTTGCTGGTACTGGATGTTGCACCACCCATGCCGTCAATTTGCTTGCCGTAGGGGTCGGGGCTGCCGATCACGCGCAACAGCAATTTGTCGCGCGCTTCACCGGGTTGCTGGCAGGCTTGTGGCAAATCCTGCAACCTGAAAAACACGCCCTTGCTGGTGCCACCACGCATGTAGGTGGCAGGCACTTTTATTTGCTGCGTATTGTTGCTGCTCATGCTGCTTTCCCTTCCAGGAAGTCTTGCGCGAAACGCTGCAACACGCCGCCGGCTTCGTAAATTGAAACCTCTTCGGCTGTGTCCAAACGGCAAGTCACGGGGAATTCCACGCGCTCGCCATTTGTGCGGGTCATCACCACAGTAAGGGTTGCACGTGGGCTGCGCTCACCCACCACCTCAAACACTTCCGTGCCGTCGATGTTGTAGGTATTGCGCGTGTCGCCCGCCTTGAATTCCAGGGGCAGGGTGCCCATGCCAATCAGGTTGGTGCGGTGAATGCGCTCAAAGCCTTCAGCAACAATGGCCTCAACGCCTGCAAGGCGAACGCCCTTGGCTGCCCAGTCACGTGAAGAACCCTGGCCGTAGTCAGCACCCGCAATAATGATCAGCGGTTGGCCACGGTCCATGTAGGTTTCAATGGCTTCCCACATGCGTGTCACTTTGCCTTCCGGTTCAATGCGGGCCAGTGAGCCTTTTTTCACATTGCCGCTTTCATCGCGAACCATTTCGTTCAGCAATGTGGGGTTGGCAAATGTGGCGCGCTGCGCAGTCAGGTGGTCACCGCGGTGTGTGGCATAGCTGTTGAAGTCTTCTTCCGGCAAGCCCATTTTGTGCAGGTATTCACCAGCCGCGCTTTTCATCATGATCGCATTCGATGGGCTGAGGTGATCGGTCGTGATGTTGTCACCCAGCACCGCCAATGGGCGCATGTTTTTCAGCGTGCGTGGACGTGCTGCCAAAGCGCCTTGACCTTCCGTGTCCCAGTAGGGTGGGCGACGAATGTAGGTGCTTTGCGGGCGCCAGTCGTACAGCGGGCTTTTCGCTTCTTCAATTGCACCCAAATCAAACATCGGAATGTAGATTTCGCGGAACTGCGAAGGCTTGACGAACTGCTTCACAATCGCGTCGATTTCTTCGTCTGAAGGCCACAGGTCTTTCAGGCGAATTTCCTTGCCGTTGACTACACCCAGCACATCCTGTTCGATGTCAAAGCGGATTGTGCCTGCAATGGCATAAGCCACCACCAGCGGGGGCGAGGCCAAAAAGGCCTGCTTCGCATAGGGGTGAATACGACCATCGAAGTTGCGGTTGCCGCTCAATACGGCTGTTGCGTACAAGTCGCGGTCAATGATTTCCTGCTGAATAACAGGGTCAAGCGCACCGCTCATGCCGTTGCAGGTGGTGCAGGCAAACGCCACAATACCGAAGCCCAGCTTTTCAAGTTCAGGCAACAGGCCTGAATCTTTCAAGTACAGCTCGGCCACTTTCGAACCTGGCGCGAAAGAAGACTTCACCCAGGGCTTGCGCACCAGGCCCAGTTCATTGGCCTTGCGGGCCAGCAGGGCAGCAGCCACCACATTACGCGGGTTGCTGGTGTTGGTGCAGCTTGTAATGGCGGCGATGATCACTGCGCCATCGGGCATCAGGCCTTCGGCTTCCTGTGCGCGTGCTGCGTCCAGGTTGCCGGCAATGCCTTTGGCTGCCAAGTCGCTGGTGGCCACGCGGGCGTGCGGGTTGGAAGGACCGGCCATGCTGCGCACAACCTTGCTCAAATCGAAGCTCAACACGCGCTCGTATTCAGCACCCACCATCTTGCTGCCCCACAGGCCAGTGTGCTTGGCGTACTGCTCAACCAGCTTGACCTGTTCGTCTTCACGGCCAGTCAGCTTGAGGTAGTCAATGGTTTGCTCGTCGATGTAGAACATCGCGGCGGTGGCACCGTATTCAGGTGTCATATTGGAAATGGTGGCGCGGTCGCCAATGCTCAGGCTGTTTGCACCTTCACCGAAGAATTCGATGTAGGCACCGACAACACGTTCCTTGCGCAGGAATGCGGTCAGTTCCAGCACGATGTCGGTGGCCGTAATGCCGGGCTGGCGCTTGCCAGTCAGTTCCACGCCAACGATATCGGGCAGTCGCATCATGGATGCACGGCCCAGCATCACTGTTTCAGCTTCCAGACCACCTACACCAATGGAAATCACGCCAAGCGCGTCCACGTGCGGTGTGTGGCTGTCTGTACCCACGCAGGTGTCGGGGAAAGCCACGCCTTCACGAACCTGAACCACGGGCGACATTTTTTCCAGGTTGATCTGGTGCATGATGCCGTTGCCCGCTGGAATCACGTCCACATTCTTGAATGCAGTCTTGGTCCAGTTGATGAAGTGGAAACGGTCTTCGTTGCGGCGTTCTTCAATGTCGCGGTTTTTCTGGAATGCATCGGGGTCAAAGCCGCCACATTCCACGGCCAGTGAATGATCCACGATCAATTGCGTGGGCACCACGGGGTTCACCAGTGACGGGTCACCGCCCTGGTCTGCAATGGCGTTGCGCAGGCCTGCCAAATCCACCAGGGCAGTTTGGCCCAGAATGTCGTGGCACACCACGCGTGCGGGGTACCAGGGAAAGTCCAGGTCGCGCTTGCGGTACACCAGTTGCTTCAGACTGTCTGTCAATGCAGACGGCTCGCAGCGGCGCACCAGTTGCTCGGCCAACACTTTGCTGGTGTAAGGCAGCTTGTCCCAGGCGCCGGGCTCGATCGCATCCACAGCCGCTTGGGTGTCGAAGAAATCAAGCGCAGTGCCGGGCAGTTGTTTGCGAAATTCTTTGTTCATGCTCATGTTGGTTCCGTATTACTTGCGCTCGTTGATGGGCACGAATTTCTGGTCTTCAGGGCCTGTGTAGTTGGCGCTTGGGCGAATGATCTTGCCATCAATGCGTTGCTCAATCACGTGGGCGCTCCAGCCGGAAGTGCGAGCAATCACGAACAGGGGTGTGAACATGGCGGTGGGCACGCCCATCATGTGGTAGCTCACGGCGCTGAACCAGTCCAGGTTGGGGAACATTTTCTTGATTTCCCACATCACGCTTTCAAGGCGTTCGGCGATGTCGTACATCTTCATGTTGTTCTGTTCTTTGGACAGGTCTTCTGCCACTTTCTTGATGACCACGTTGCGGGGGTCGCTCACGGTGTACACAGGGTGACCAAAACCGATGACCACTTCCTTGCGTTCAACACGGGCGCGAATGTCGGCCTCGGCTTCTGC
>JAIXTE010000084.1 GCA_027484315.1 Burkholderiales bacterium
GTCATGCAGGTAGCGTCGCCCATACAGGAGTCCCAAACAGGCGCACCGGACTTCGAGGCTGAGCCGGACTTCGCAGTCATCTCAACGTGGGTAGTGGGGTCGCCTTCATGTGTGGAAGCGAATGCGAAAGTTGAAGACAAAGCCAACATGAGAACAGCAACTACTTTTTTCATATTTCCCTCAGAAAAGCAAAATTATTTAATTCAGCAACACGCTAAATTGATCTATCAATATAACACTAACAAAAACAATGAAAACGTATTTGTTTCATTTTTGTTTCAATATTTTTCATTTCTACGGCTTGCGCGCTAGCGCCGTCTGAGCGTCTATCCGGATACCATTCGGCGTACACCCAGTTGGTTTTTTTTCTTAGGAAGTCGAATCAGGGGTTCCAGCGGGGCGGTAATGACCTTTTGCGTTTCGAGGAGGTTGGTTGGATTTTAACGGGAATCTCGCATGAGAGGCGTATCCCAGTGTTCAATAAGGGCGCTTATAAAACCATCGCGGAAAGCTTCATTGCCACCCTTATAGAAACCAACGCGATCACTCTTCCATAAGGCTCGAACGGCTAGATTGAAGTCCTGCTCGCTGAAGATCTGTGGATCTGAATCCAAGAGATGTAGAGCCTTTTTACCGTCAAATTCACCGGTGATGACCAGCCTTTCGGATAGAAGCGCTATGACTTCTTTGTGGACAGGATGGTGGAAAAATGGCCCACGTTGGTGCCAAGGACAAGAGTCATATAGGTTTAGATTGCGTTTTGACTTCCCCAGCATCCTGGCTCGCAGGGCTAGTGAGTAAAGCGCTGCGCTTCGTTGCCCAGCCGGCATTTTACTTGGGTACAAACTGGTACAGGTCATCCCTTCACTCCCGCTTTATTCCTGATTAACCGTTTATGTCAAAGATCCGTGTTTCTTCGTCGTGCCAGACTTTCTCAACAGGCCACCCTTCGATTAGGCGATAACCGAAAGGTTTATCAAAAGGAATCGCTGGTGCTAAAACCTCCGCCACCGATAGAGCTTGAACTGGTGAATCCGCCGCCGCTACTTCCACCAAATCCGCCTGAGTCAGATGAACTGCTTGAACTGCTTGAACTGCTTGAACTGCTGTACGATGGTAGCGGGTCGTACCTTTCAGCGCGATCCAGGGTTCTAGTTATGTCATTGTTCGTAATTGTTCCGAGCGCATAACCAGTAACCAGGGCACCTACATCAAAGTCACGGTAGCTGTAATCAGAGCTGGTTCTCACTGCACGAGCAATTCTTTTTTCCGCATCATGAGCTAATTCATAGACTCGCTTTGCTTTGTCCGATTGCTCCTTTTGATTCACATAGTTTTTCTTTAGCACTTCTACGTCTTCAATCAACGTCCCGATTTGTAAGATAAGTGCGTCATCTTTCGCGCATTCGGTACTCTCTGCCAATGCAGTCAATTCTCCCGGGGTCATGTTGAGAAGATTCGTCTCGATATTCTTAATGACAGACTTATAAGCCGAGTCGTTGTTGTTAGAAGCACTTTTTAGCTCAGAAAGTATGCTTGATGCTTGAGCTTTAAGGGCGTTGAGGGTCTTCTCAGCTTGAATGGCCTCATCCTCAACTTCGTAGTATCCCAGCTTCTCCCGCATCTTCTGCGTCGTTTTCTGTGCTGCAGATTCAAGCGATGCCATATAAGTCGAAAAGTTGCTGTATCGCTCCGCACTGGCTTTCTGCAGCGCAATCAGGAGCTCATAAGACTTCACGTTCCGAGGAAAATCACATGCCATGGCAGCCAGGCGGTGGGCAACCTTCTTAATCGGACCTGCCCTGTAGTCGGATGATCCGTACCCGGCCTCTAAAAGGTAACCGAAGTATTTGTTATTTCTGAATTCTGTTAGTTTATGCTCGGCCTCTTTGCCGATCTCCTCGTAAGAATTCCTTGCGAGTTCGTTATCGGCGAGTGCCTTTCTCCAAACTGTGATTTCTGTACTACTGACGATTGCATGCTCAACTTGAGCCCCGATTTCCTCAAGGGCGACATTCTTTAAGCTGGATTTTTCAAGGGCTTCTTTGATTCTCTCTTCGACGGATGCCAATCGATTTTTCATTTGAACCAGATTTCGCTGCCGTTCCTTCATGGAGCGCTCGGCTTCCTCAAAGGCTCCCAGATTTGATTCAATGTTCACAACAGCCAGCCTGGAGAAGAGCTTCCCTAGCTGGATTTTGGTCTCCGACAGTCGTGTTTCAGTGTTCTTTTGTTCTTCATTGAGAGCCAGATATTCTTCTTTCAGCTTTCGAACAGTTTTTTGGGCACTATCTGTGATCTTTCTGTGGTTCATTGCTTTTATCCTTTGCTGTGCGAGGTGTGATTTCCCCGTGTATCAGTCTGGTTTCCTTTCAGTACACCTTACTGATCATTGAAGGGTTGTCGCCAACGCGCTTGTCGAATTTGAGGGTGAAGCTGTTTGAAGGCTTTCCACCGATTACCGGATTGTCAACAAGTCCATCGAGCATCTTGTCCTCTTTAACCCTCTCAAACTCCTCGTGGCTCACTCGAACCGCAAACATATCAACAGTGTAGGTCTTTGAATCTTCCGCGTCGAAAATTGAAATTCGGAAAGGGTTCCCAGCCGCATCAAGCGCCTCTACTACGATGTATGCAACACCTTTTGAGTCCGCAAAATCATTTGGCGTTCTTATCAGCCCTGTCTTTTCCCCCGGCCGAGAGACAATTGATATCGTTAGGGGCTCCTTGACAAACGCGAGCAGGGTCTCAAGTTGTGAGTTCAGAGCTGCAGTTTCTTGGTTATGACGGTTATCCACGGACTTGTTAATCTGAAACAGAATGGACTTCAACAACTTTTCATCGAATGTCCATGAACCTATTTCTTCAAAGCCTCGCAGATGTTTTGCAAGGAGAGGAACGGTATTTGCAAATGATCCCATGTAGAACAGAGCACCGGTCACATCTTCAATTTTAGCGGGGCTCAAGCTGTCGGATCGGTAGATACCATCGTCAACCAGGGCTTCCATCCTCGTCAATGCGGGAATCTTCGATTTTATAAAGGCGAAGTCCTCTTTGATATCGTCGCCCTTGAGCCACTGGTAGGATGAAAGCTGTATCGATAGGTTTTCGAAGGATTGCGCTTTATAGGCAGTCTGCACATACCGCTCTTCGTAGAACTTAAACCGATCCTCCCTTAATTTGTACTTGTTCACGGCTTCAGGTTGAACGCCGGCTTCATTGGCTTTTTCGATTACTTCGGTCTGCAGGCCTTGACGGATGGCTTCGTAATCCTTCCTTATTTCATTGCCACTGGCCGTTAGTAGTGGGGATCCCTTAACTGCTTCGGTGGCGAGCAGGTTTTCGACATTGCTTACATTCCTGGCCACATCATTTTGGAGCCGTTGTGCAGGCTCAACCACGTGATTGATAAACGAAGCGTCTCTGAAAGCGAAAAACCCGTAAACCGCAGCACCCGTAAACATTGCGCCGATCATGAGAACAGATGTCGCAAAAACGATCTCTTTACTTTTTTCTCTTAGCGTTTTCTCAATGAGAATCATTGAGTCAGTGAGGATCTTGCGCGGTCTTGATACCCGGGGCATCGAAAACCTCAAACGGGAGTCGAAGTACTTCCTAACGCCAGCCTCAACGAGTTCCTCGTCGACTACAATGCCGTTGGCGCTGTAGTACTCCCGGATTTTTGCAGCGACTGCCTGTCTTCGAGCGGGGAGGTCCAGATTTTCCTGAATCCTCATTTGCTCGTAGCGGAGGCCGTCGATAATGGCGATTGCGCCAACCTGGTCTGAAACTGTTGCCATTTATTAGACTCGCTGTAGAAGTGCTGCGAATTTCTTCTTGGTGTCTTCGTTAATCGCCGCAATCTCGGCGGCTCCCTGTGTTGATTCAACCTGGAGGGTCTTGATTAGCTCAATGCTGCTGCTTTGGTATTCGAGGATGGCATCAGCAAGTGTTCTGACGGAGGAGGGTTTCAGCGTGCTGCCATAACCGGCACGAAGACCTGCTTCAAGTTGTGCTCCCCCAATGCTGGCGAGGTCCTCTAGACCCTTGTTCATCCCGTCCTTCATTGCGTTCATCGTATTGGTTGCTTCCGACAGGCCAGCCATAGACGTGAATGAGGCGGCCAAGCCTGTAAATACCGTTTCGTTTGTTGCAAAAAAGGTGATTGATCGCTGATAAAGGCGTTCCTTCACTTCGTGCGTTTGGTTCAGGCGGGCAAATACGAGTTCAGTCGTGTTGTAGCCGACTCGCAAGTCGTCAGCGATGTCCTTGGCGATCTGGTGTGATTTTGTTTCTTCCTGCACGGCGCGCATCGCCTCGTCACGCTTCAGTTCGGCGGCCGACACTTCAGAGGCGGAACCCCCAGTTTTGATATTTTCAAGGTCTGCGCTCACGCGGATGAGTTCCGCCTTGCGTGATTCGAGGTGCGCAGTGGCGACCTCAAGAATTTCCTGGGCCAGCACCTCAGAGGTCTTTAGAGCCATGCGGAAGTCGATGTATGACTGCAGGATGATCGACTCGCGATTGAGTTGATCCTTGTTTGATTTGGCAACTTCCAGATAATCGGTTTTGATTTTCTCAAAGCGTTTTGGGATTGATCCGCGTCGAGCCTTGATCCACATGTTCTGAATCGACTCAACGAAATCAAGTTTGCCATCATCCATCCATGTGGCCATCTTTGCTGCATCGTCGCGGATGGAGTTAAAGCTCTCTGCAATGTCGGCATAGCGAGTGGAGATATCCATCCCCTGAATCTCCTTTCGCACGACATCGTTAAAGGCGCTGGATTTTTGAAGTGTTTGGGCTACTGCAATCGCTTTTGCGTTGTCGTACTTTGCAATCTTTTCAATCAGGGCAACCACCGGTGCCTCGGTTTGGGCAAAGTTGATTCCCAGCCTTGCAAGGGCTGCAATCGCTTTTTCAAGGTAAGAGTTGATCACGGCCGGCATTGTTGTATTCATTGTTTTCCCCTGTGAAATGCTATCGATGGAATACGTTGTATCACAGAAGTGGATTTAATGCAATGGATAGTGTACTATTTAATAGCACTCAGTTGTTATTGGTCAATAGTAATTGTTCAGCTGTGTTAGCAATTCGTGTTGATTAGCGTTATAGTTTAGGCATCGAATTACCCGAATCATCCATGAAATCAGATGCTTTTGCTACCTTACTTGAGTCTTTAAACTCTCTCACAAGCAACCAACGTGAGCAAGTCGAAGAGCGACTACTCCAAATCGGTGGGAAAAATAAGGTTCAGGAAATAGTTCAGGGGCTAAAGCCTTCAGCCTGTATCGCCTGCGGCTCAGTGAATTTGGTTAAAAATGGAACGTCCAGGGGTATGCAACGCTACGTTTGTAAGGACTGTAACTGCACCACCAACCCAATTAGCCACAGCCCCATTGCTCGCCTCCACAATAAGGAGAAATTTCACGCGTATGCGAAGTGCATGGCAGCAGGACTACCTTTGCGCGAAACCGCTCAGATTGTGGGTATTGCGCTATCCACAGCCTTTCGCTGGAGGCATCGGTTCCTTGAATCTGTTGTTGCTCATCAGCCTGCGGTCATTGAGGGGATTCTGGAGGTTGATGAGACTTACTTCCGTATCTCCCATAAAGGCCAGCGTGGACTTGAAGAGCCACGGTCAAATGGCAGTACAAAAGGCTTAGGTAGTGGTCGTTCACGCAAGCACTGGCAGCCCGTGTTAGTTGGGCGGGCAAGAGGTACACCTCTTACCTTGGATGCAGTCATGCCCTCGATGAACCGAGTCGAAGTTGAGCGAGCTTTGGCCAGACACCTGGACCCTAACCAGACAATTGTATGCTGCGACGGAAGCACATCATTTGAGAATATTCCCACAAAACTGAAAGTGCCTATTAAAGTTGCTGTAGCAAGCTACAAATCACCTGATAAGTGCCCCACGTATCATGTTCAGAGCGTCAACAGTTACCACTCAGAACTGAAGAAATTCATCAATGGAGACCTAAAAGGGGTTGCAACTAAGAATCTTCCCCACTATTTAGCTTGGAAAAGACTATTAAAGTGGGAGAAAGAGGGTTTACTGCCCGAGGATTACATTCGTTCTGCTATCGGTTTGCAGGTCATCAATACGAAACGCTAACAGAGCCAATTGTTCTATCTGCTCCCACAAAATGTAACTTATGAATTTAGCTCAGAAATGCCATCTCAAATAGTGGTAAATATTACAGCAATAATGTATGATGATTGGGTGTTTTATGTTCGGGGAATCTGATGGGTAATGTAAATCTTGTTCTTGATGCGATGCTTTTCGCAATGGAAAAACACGCCAATCAAAAGCGAAATTACACTGGAGCCCCCTACGCAGAGCATCTCGCAGAAGTTGCTGCAATGACTTATGCGTTTGGTGGAGATGATGTGGCGGTGGCCTCGGCATGGCTTCATGACGTGGTGGAAGATCAGGGGGTTACTGAGGTCGAGTTGTTGGAGCGCTTTGGTGCTGAGGTGGCTTCCTGCGTGATGATGCTCTCGGATCTTGAGCAGGGCACCAGAGTGACAAGGAAGGCGCTGTCCGTTAAAAGGCTTTCAGGGGGTTGCGCCAGAGTTCATACGGTAAAACTTTGCGACTTGATAAGCAATACTAAAACCATCGTTAAGTATGCCCCTGGTTTTGCAAAAGTTTATCTTATGGAGAAAGTTGCTTTACTACCCGTGTTGACAAATGGGCCGCAAGAGGCAAGGGCTATGGCGGAGAACCTGGTGAAGTCCAATTTGGAACTCCTGATGAGGCCACGGCCTCAACCTTAAATATTCAAGAACATTCGGCTATATGCAATAAGTGGTTGGAAAACTTAGCCTGCATGAGGCTGAGCCAATAACGCTCTTGGTTGGAAGTCTTGGTTCGAAGTTGTGGGTTTGAAATTTAATGTTGAATCTAAATACAATATTTATTGGAGTTCCAGAATGCAAACAACTACTTTGAGAAAGGTTGGAGGTTCAGTCATGCTTGCGGTGCCACCAGCACTTCTTGAGCGACTACATTTACAAGCAGGAGCCACTGTAGGTCTGAGCGTTTCAGATGGTCAGCACGTTATTGTCCCCAAACCAAAACCACGATACACACTCGCTGAGTTGTTAGCAGCCTCTGATTATTCGCAACCACAGCCATCTGAAGAGCGTGAGTGGGTTGACGCACCCAGCACAGGTGGTGAGTTGATATGAAGCGTGGCGATATTTTCCTTGTTTCTTTAGACCCAACAGAAGGAGGTGAGCAACGAGGCAGTCGTCCCGTGCTGCTTGTGTTTCTCCAACAGAGTTCAACCAGGTAACCAAGCTGCCAGTCATTTGCCCAATCACGAGTGGTGGTGAATTTGCTAGACGAATCGGGTTTGCGTTTCCAATCACAGGCATAAAGACCACAGGTGTTGTTCGATGCGATCAACCTCGTGTTCTTGATTTTGGCGCACGAAACGCTCGGAAAGTAGACACTTTGCCGGAAGAAATCATGGATGAAGTGCTTGCCAAGATCGCCCCTATATTCGAGTAACTGACTCAGTATGTGCAAAGTTTGCACATGCTTATCAAGGGAAGGGAAATCCAGAAATTCCGATTTTTTGGCTTGAAGCACTGTGCATTTTTTACACATTACTTTCTGGCGAACTGCCAAGGAATCCCCGGGAGTTCAACCAAATTTTGCACAATACAGACTGATTTGAAAACCTATGAAAAACATATTTCCAACCACTTATTGCATAAAGCCGAACATTCCTGCATTGATTACCCCTGCTCTAACCGCGAGATCTCGCGGTTTTTTTCTTTCGAATTCAGCGCCCCATGGTTATCATAGAAAAAATCACAAAACAAGTGTATAAAAACTACAAGACAAACGAGTAAGAGCCTATGTTCAAAGAAATCGTATTCACTGGAGTCGATTCAGTGCGGCACTTTCGCCCGAAGGGCAGGGCCGCTGTGATTTCTATATTGGATTACTCAGAAAGGGGGTATCAGCCGAGTCTTACCGATTTTGCCGCAGTTCTCATGCTGGAGTTTGAAGACGTCAGCGATGGATCCCCTGTGTTGTTTGGGAAAACACTGCCCGACGATGCCCCCGTCGGACAAGATCGATGCCCTCACAACGTTGAGGAGCGCTTCTGTACCTTGCGCGACGCAAGACTTATCCACGAGTTTGTTGAGCGGGTATCGAATGATCCCAGGGTTCAGACTTTGTATATTCACTGTTTTGCTGGCCAATCGAGATCAGCGGCGGTGGCCCAGTACTTCCTTGAGAAATATGCCGGTAAGGTTGCCGATGCCGGATTTGGCAATCGCTCGACCGCGGCAATGAATAAACGTCTGTATAGGCTTTTGTCGATTACAGATGGCAATAAAACTTAACTTGTCAGGATGGATTCGATGCGTTGGTTCTCTCTGGCCTGCGAGCCTCTGCTGCCTTCCCAAGTTGCTCGCAGTATGTGATCGCGAAGCGTCAATCTCTAACTCGGGATCGACTTTACATTTTTTTATTCCGTGTTATAGTTACTCATTGAGCACCTTCCGGTGACGTACTCAGGGAGTACCACCATGCACTCCGAGGAAATCTAGCGCGCTTATGGATCAATATTCCTGGTTAGTACGGAAGAAAGCAGAGCTGTCTGCGGCACTGGGAAAGCCTGTGACTTGGGATGATTTTGCTCGGCATATTGATATAGAGCCCAGAGCTCTTAAGAATTACCGGCTACCAGAGTCATCTTCTAATCATCGCACTCTTTCAAAAACAATTCGAGGATTAATTGAGCTTCGAGTTGAGATTCAGTCAGCAGCCTCGCAGAGCACTTCGCCCAAGCAGCACGACGGTCAACTGAGCTCGCACCCGAGTGGGGGCAAAGAAGCGAATGCTCCCTTGTCTTTCAACGGCGATCAACTGCTTCTTTTCCGCCTGGCCGGCTTGCTAGTTCGACACTGCGCTTTCACTCTTGAGGCTGATACGGTCGTCTCTGGGATAAGCAATTTTGCTGGTTCCAATCTTGGATTACTTGGCGAAGAACGTAGGACTCTTTCCGAGCTCTCAAGGCTGGCGCTGAGGTCAGGTCGACCGGACGTATTTGCTGAGATTCACCAAGTGGTCTATCTGGCCACAACGCCATGTGGTCAATGGCTTGACTTCATGGACATCAACTCTCTCGGCCTGGGGGATCTACCACTCATTGATCCGCAAACCATGACGCCCACAGAGGCTTGCTCAGCATTGGCTTCAAATTGCAAGGATGCCTCAACGCTTTATGAGGAAGCGCTCTTTAGGGAATTTCTTGGAATATTGGAAGAGTTTCCTCGGAAAAAATCTCACATGATCTACACCAAGGTGCGCGAGTTTGTAATCAGGCACCCAATGGTCACCCCAATTGATCTCAATAAGCTGTCTTTTGCGCCTAAGGTAGCCAATTTCATTCATGATCACTTTTATGAGCCGTACTGTTCAGATCATGTTGGGAGCCAAACGATCAAAATTTGCAATCACTGCGGCTCCGAAGTGAAGTCAGGGCCTTATGGATTGGCCTGCTCGTTACGCGCATGCGCGGAGAGCCAGTCAGAAAGCTACAACGAGACGGATGTGAAGGATGGGCTTCGCCGCGCTTCTCTGGGCATTCAACGCTTCTGGATCAACCCTGGCTTCGATGAAGTCCGGCTTTTTGATGCACTTAAAGAAGCCGGAGTAGACCAACTTGAGCTTTTCCCGGAGCGGGATATGACCGATATCTCTGTGGGGGGTTATGAAATCGGGATAGATTTGAAGTCCCATGGCAGCCCGGAGGTTCTGGGGCATGCGCTAAAGGATTCCATTAAAGGGCTATCGGGCTTCAAGTCCAAGATTATTTGTATTCCGGACAGGCTGGTTCGTCGAAATGAGGGCTATTTGCAGACGGTCAAGGAGATCTCTGGCCGCAGGGATATCCTGGTGATGAGCGTGAGTCAAACAAAACACCATCTGTTAGAGCTTCGCGCTGGCGGGGGGTGCTGATGCGAGTAGTTCTGACACCCTTCCCAAAGCGTTATGCAACCGTAATTTATAGCTGTCTGGTGGCTCACTTTTTCTTAGGCAAGAGCAGTCTTGCCGACATGCCGGCGCTGTGCTCGGGGTTTGATTCAATCGAAAACTCGCTGTCTGCAGATCAGGCCATCGCAATTCGTAATCTTCGATTGGCTGGCGCGCACCCTCGTACGCTTCGGGCGCTTCGAAAAGACATTGAAAATTACCAATACGCATGGGCTAATACGCCTTCTCGAAACGAAGAAACTCACCCCTTTGTCGTTAACTCGGATTTTTCATTTGAACTGGCATGGTCCGGCAGGGTTCCTTCAAGCATCGAAGAGGCGCTTGCGTTTTTTCAATCGCCTCTGGAGGTTCGGCAAGAGGACCTATTGGAGACTTTCGATCCGTCCCGGTCAGCTTTTACCGAGCCAAGCAAGCCTTCTGAGGGAAGATTCCGGATATCGCCGCTCGGATATTCACCGGTGCCAAGGCCGATTTTTGGTGAACAGCCTCGATCCGTTGGTGTTCAAGACATTCCGATACTGGATTTGTTGGCTCAAGCCGATAAGTTTGACAAGATTGACGTAAAGCATGGTCGGCAGAAAAAAGACGATCACTCATGGCGCAGACGATTGACAAACCCGGATGGATCTCTGAGCGCGCAGCTTTTGATGCCGGGCCCTGGTGGCGCCGTGCCCACCAATGTGCTGAACCTGTCTGGCGTGAAACACCTAATTGGACTTCCCGGGGCGGGTAAAAGCACCCTTTTGTACCTTATTGCTTCTTGGGCATTTGAAAACAAGAAACGTGTATTTTTTGCGTTTCCATCGATCGCCGTGGCAACGATTTTTTTAGATACCCTGGCTCAGTACGACGTGGATGTGGCGTTGCTTTATGGGCAAGGTGGTTCCTCTCGGTTTAAGCACGTGTCAAACCACGCGTCAGCCTTGGGACAAAAAATGCGCGGTTTGGGGCAGGTACGTCCCTCATCCAAGTTTTATGCGACCAACTGCGCCTTGGCTGGCTTTGCTTCTGATGAGCAAGAACGCTTTCCCCACGACAGGCCACCGTGTATCTCAATTCGCCAGGGTAAGAGCAACGACAGTAAGCGGGAGTCACCGCGGGCATGCGCGCTGAGCTCTGAATGCGGAAGATTGCATGGTGACAGGGCACTGGCCACAATGAATGTCTGGGCTGGTCATGTCTTGAGTTTGAAACGAAAAGTGCCTTTGATTTTCAGTAAAGAGAAGATCACATTCTTCGAATATGTCTCCAAATACTTTGATTTGATGGTCATTGATGAGTGTGACATGGCTCAGTCTGCCTACGATGATGAAGCAAGCCCTTCTCACGTTCTGTATGGCGAGAAGGAAAGCGTGGCGAGCCTTCTAATCGAAGATGTTCACGTTAGGGCGGCCGGAGGTAGTAACAGTTTCTTGTCTCAGCCGCGCATTCCAGAGGCGCTATCGTCGACAGCAAGCTTCACACAGGCGTCAGATAGGCTGACCTCCATGGTGCTTCACTCGCAAGAGTCATTTCGTGACGCAAACGCCAACAAGCTGCATACCTCACAGACGCTTTTGAGCGATATTTTCTCGCCTGTAGAATCACTTGATGACGAGCTGCACGAGGCCTTTATGCATCGCCTGGATGCCATCGAGACATTGTGGGACACCGCCATTAAAGTCCAGATTTTTGGTGTTCCCTTTTCAGATGATGATGACGATGATGGGGATCGCTACAGTCTGAGGTATGACGGTGTTATCACGCCTGCTATTCAGGTTCAGATTGAAAGATGTGCGGTCGCCCTGGGCATTACTGAAGATCAGGCCGTACAAATCTACCAGTCCTATGTTGAGGTCTTTTCGCTGTGGCTTAGATTGGGTAGCCCCACGTCTTATTCTGCTCTGCTCTCGGTTTTTGAGAACACCCCGCACATGCCTTTGAGTATTCCGAAGGCAGAGCTGGTGCAATTTTGCGGCTTGTTGTTGTGTGTTTCCGAGATGCTGCTTCGACATTTCGCCCTGAGCCCGCACCTGCGTTACTTACACTCCATCGATTTGGTCCGCGACGACCTGACTTTATCGGGCAAAGGCCAAGAGGAGGATCTCTGGGTCCCAGCATCTTTGGCAGGCTCGCTTTCTGGAGTGCGCTACACAATTCAGGAGCCAATCGACGGTTC
The DNA here is from genome assembly GCA_027484315.1 of Burkholderiales bacterium. Taxonomy (GTDB): domain Bacteria; phylum Pseudomonadota; class Gammaproteobacteria; order Burkholderiales; family Burkholderiaceae_B; genus Limnobacter. Next base: position 12,186 of record JAIXTE010000084.1, read on the forward strand.
AACAAGCCACGATGTGAGTCTTTACCTCGTGGATTTTAGAAACGTTGCTCGGCTTTTACCAAAGCGTATGCATCGTGAAAGCATCAATGAGCGAGGCAGCATGTCCTTGCTCTTTACCAGCGCGACCTCGCTTCTTGAGGCTAGCCCTTCTTTCCACAACGTAAAGTCTCCAGACTACGTATTGTCCAGGCCGAATTCCAGCTCTGGCTGGGAAAACAGTCACTATGAGTTCTTTCCGATTACCGGTTCAAGCGGCACCGCACTCCGGTTCAGTGGGGCGCCAATCAATAAGAAACTCTCCAACTTAAAGGAAATGGTCAAGCACCTGCTCGGGCTGGAGCCAAAGTACTCGAAGGTTTATTCAGCGATGAGCCAGAACGGCAAAGAGCACGGTATCGAGCGCAAAGTTGGCTTTGTAGTGAACTCGTATGATCAGTGCGAGGAAATCTTTAATTTCATCAGCAAGAACTTGCCAGCCTGGACATCAAAGGTTCGTTACTTGACTCGTCCGGGTGGCAAAAAGAATGGCAATACGCAAGCAATCACGACCTCGGAGATTGAAACCCTCAACTCAGACGACTCTTGGGACGTGGTCATTTTCCCGATGAGCGCCATCGGACGTGGAGTCAATATCGTTTTCCCCTCTGGTAAAAGACAAGGACAGGCGAAAATTGGATCGTTGTTTTTCCTTACCCGCCCTCACCCGAGGGGCGACTCACTGCAATTGGCTCAGGGGATCGTAGCCAGGCGTTCGGAAGATTTCGACAACAAGACATTCGCTACCCGGGAAATGGCGATCGCAGCCTTTAAGGAACATCGGAGGAGTGTGGTTCAGGAGATCAAGTCCCTGCTTAGGCTGCCCCTGGTCTCTTCGCGGCTTGGTAAGTTTCGCAAAGCCTTCGTTGCTGACCAGATGATCATGATTTTGCAGACAATTGGCCGAGCGATGCGAGGTGATCAGCCTGCCTTTGTGTACTTTGTAGATAGTGCCTGGGCACCGAAGAGCGCAGGGGGTGGGGTCGATACGGCGGACACTTCCATGCTTGTTGGCATGGGCGAGATTCTCTCGGAATGCCTTTCACACCCCGATGGGTTTACTCAAACTTGTTATGAGAGCCTTTACAGGCCTTTTTTCAAACCGCTTTCTGAGATGGTTGATCAATTGAAGGCTCAGGAAAAGACTCACGAAATATTATGAAAAAGACAGAAAAAAACTTAGGGAAGCTTTTCGAGAAAGCCGGTTCAACAGAAACCAAGGCGGTAGTTCTATCTCGACAGATTCGTCTTGAAGAGATTCCCTCAAGTTTCAGCATTTTCTCGTATGAACCCACGGGTGAACTCGCTGATTTGTACCTGAACATCAAAGAGGCTTTAAGAGGCAAGGACCTCAGCTTACCGGTAACAGGTTTTTTCTTTTCAATGAGGGCCGACGGGCTGCCCGTCATGGACATACGGTTTAACCATCGAGGGCTGTCCTTCGACATTCGCGATGACGGCGATGACATTGATGTTCTTCTTGAGAAGGTGCACGAGCTTTTTTGTACCTGGGTTCTCACCGTAGGCGTTGATTGGCTCGACAAACTAGGCCTTCCCGGCATGTCTGCGCAGCTCGGTGACATTCCGCGCCGTACAGCCGCAGAGGTCTGGTCCTGCTGCAGAGTCAATAAACCGGTATTAAGTGATTCAGGTGAACCAGACTTTGCCTTGATTGCCCACTTCTTTGCTTCAGAACTTGAGGGGCGAGAGCTCTTTGAGGGACTCGGACCTTGCCACCTGTTCTATACGCAAAAGGACGGGTCGCCTTACGGCGCTGCTTCAAACAACTTTCAGTTGATGACCTATCCAAAGCAGGAAGGCAAGACGTTTTTCTCTATGGAAGCCCGGGTCTCTGTGATCACTGTGGCCAACCAGTCGGGGCTTTATTTGTCTGTACGCCCGTCCAAGCGCAACTGGGCCACGAAACCACCAAGCACCTACCAGACGCCGAATCGGACTAGTGCAATGGTGTTCGCTCCAACAGGTGCAATCTTCCGTGTGTGGGCAACAAAGAACTTCAAATCCAACAAATACGAGCTGGACTCTCCTTATTTTGCCCTACGATTGCGCGCTGGAATGTCTATTCCAGGTTCATTTGAAGAATTGACAGGGAACAACCCAGCCCCTGAGGGGGCCTGGTCGCAGTGGTGGTCGGGCTATCCGCAGCAGGGGGTTTTCTACAAGAGCTTGGAAAACCGAACAGTCTACGAAGGTGATGAGGTGTCCCTGTTCGAGCAGGTCCGCAAGTTTTTAGGTGGGTATTTAGAGCCCAGAGTTCTTTCGGTGCGGGAGATCAAGGCAGGCGGCTTCAATATGGGAGATCAGTTTGAGCGAGTCAGTCCTTCAGACCTGGCAGTCGCTTCCGCTGGACGCTACGCAATCGACCGTGCTAAGTCTTTGTTTGGGCATGACGAGTCAGCAGATATTCCGGACTCTGCCAGCCTAGAGCGTCAGAAAAAAACTGAAGCGTTCCAGAAGCGGAATGCCTCGCTGGTCAAGTCACTGTATGGGAGCAAGAGGCCTCTGCTATGGGTTTTCTATCAGCGTGACTTGGATAGAGATCTTCTTCTGAGCGTCGCAAATGTTCTGTTTGGTGACTGTGTCGAGGTTAGGTCAAGCGTTGTTCCGCCCAACACCCACGGCCTGCTGGAAAACCTTCCTCCAGCGATCGAGGGAGTGAAAAAGCCAAAAGCCTCAGTACGGTTGGCACATCGCATTTCGGCATGGGATACCGGCATTGGTGAAGTGCTCCGGGCACGCGGGGAGCGAGCCGTTTTTGCCCTGATTTGTGCGGATGACCATTATTCAAGTGTTGATAAAAACGGAAATCCCCGCCAAGTCCACGAAGATCCTGTGAATTATCCCGCGGGTATTCATGCGTTTTCTAAGCACGGCATTTGCTCGCATCACGTTCTACCGCTGCGAGTGTTCAAGGAAGCGAATGGAAATCGTAAGCACAACTTACGTCAATCTGTTACCGACTTCTGCTTCAGGGCTCAGGCGGCTATGCTGGATGTGGTTTTCGCCCACGCCGGTGCACTGGTGAATGTCAATGAGCTGGTTGAAAATTGCGTAACCATAAGCCGAAAGAACTCCTCTATTGCAGAGGAGTCTCTTCCTCCCGAAGAGAGCCCTGAGCGCATCTATGGCGTACAGCTCACTAGCACCGCATCTGACCGTTATTCCCAGACTCGGGCGCGTTCCTACTTGCTGCTGAGCTATTTGGACGTCCCCACGGGTCAGATGTACATGCGGATCTCCTATTTAAGCGTTGACAAAAATTCAGTGGTGTCAACGGAGTGGATGCCGATGCGCAACGCGTTGATGTGGATTGGAACAAATTCCGGTTCCGTTGGCGAGCCATTTAACAAATCGGACTCCAATGTTAGGTCTCTTTTTGGCAATTCCCTAAAGTCGGTCTTCGAAGAAATCGATTCAAGTACAATCAAGTCACCCGTAGTTATATTTGACCACGAGACATTAGCAACTCTGTTTGTGGGCACAATCAGCAATAGGGCCATAAGCAACGGCGAGGCTAAAATTGGTGGGGTCCTGCTATCGCAGTTTTCTCGGATTTCCTTTGTCCGAGTAATGGGCGATGGAATCGTCAGCTTCAGGGATGAGAAAACACAGCGATTTGACTCGGTTGCCGTACAACCACAGTCAGGCCAGCTTGATTTGGGCCTCGGTAGCGACCCCTCTTATGAATCCCGTACAGAGACAGGATCTGAGACCTACGTTGAAACATATTATGCCGCCGGCCAACGGATTCTCAGTCTGGATGGCCAGGCAAGAAAACTCCCACAAAACGGGCTGGTCAGCGAGCACTTCCTGACCTGTATTGGTTACAAGGCCACTTCTCAAACGATGCGCGGCCTTTCGGCATATAGGCCGCGGCTGAGGATGAAGGTTGCGGCCGACATTCCAAGAGCTGAGGGGGAAGATAAATTGTATCGGCTCGCTGCCGTGACCCCGTCCAAGGAGGCCGGAATTCCCCGGGTAATGGATGTGACCGTTATTCAGCGTCCGATCAACGTTAATTGCCCAGAATTCTTGCCTCTGTTGGTCTCTAAGCTCCGCTCGGCTTATGCACACTACGAGGATTGGACGTTTTTACCCGTCCCTCTGTATTTTGGGAACAAGTTCAAGGATTACATCATCCCTCATGAGACGGAGCTTACTGTTGAGGGAGCGAGCGGCTACGACGACACGGATGTGGAGGAGCAAGAGGTCACGCCGGACGAGTTGGTCGAATTGATTGAAGAAGAAGCGGCTACTGATTCGGACGGTAAGAAAGACGCAGAGGGGTCTGAGGAATCAGAGTCACAAGAGCAGAATGCCGTGGCGAATTTGGGTGCAATTACTGAGTCGACCTCATTAGGTAAGGCGGGTCAATTGAAAGCCTGGCTGATTGCAGAGCTGATGTTCTCGTCGGCCTACGATGCAGCTAGGCAACCGCCGACCTCACTTGAGGATGATCTCGATCAGCTTGTGAACAATCTGAATACAGTCTTTGCCGCCACAAAGTCACCCGATGGAAAGGCCGGTAAGCAATTCGTCCCACATGCCTCTGTTCATACCGCGTATCTCATATGGAGCACATTTGCTTGCCATGAGGACATGCAGCATCCCTTTGACGTTGTGTATTCGGAGTCTGGAAGTGATGCTCTTTACGACTTCTACAAAAGGTTTGCGGGGGAAGAACCCCTAGCCGAATATGTGTGCCCCTTCTTTTTCAAGACAAGCGGAAGCAGAGCAACCGACCTAAAGCTCATCTCTGTAGTCACCAGAAAAGGTGGCTTCAATTTAAGATTACAGCCGCCGTCGTGGCTTGTAGATGCACTGGAATTTGACCAGATTCCAAGAGGTGTTCGCCGCGGGTGGAAGGAGCAGATCAAACACGCCAGTCGTGAGCGGTTTTTTGACAAGAACTTCAAGGGTATTGGACGTACACACGAGGAGGTTACTGACTGGCTTCTAGACCACCTGGATTTACCCAGGTCTTTTTCTCTTTTTTGCATACTTGATCCGCAGTGCACAGCCTTAATTCATGGAAGGTTGAGCAAATCCTTTGAAGCCTTCAACTGCACAGTCGAGCCGATAGACGCAATCAAGGGAATCTTTTCGATTAAAGATGAAAGCCTTGAAAAGTACGGCGTTTGGGCCAATGAAAATGACGATACTTCGTTGGCTTTGCTCATGTGGTATTGCTCATCGGTAATGGACCCAAATGCTGCCCGTTGTTTGCTGTCAGGGCTGAGTGATTTAAAAGGCCCTAAAACCAAGGAGATGTTTTACTACTTGGGTATGGGTAATGCATTGCTGAGCTTGATCTCGTTTGGTCATTTCATTTGTCCAAACGGTTCGATGTATATACAGCCGTTTAACCGCGATCGTGATTTTATAAGCAACACCTCAATGTACCGAAAGGTTGGAGGGTTCCTTGCTCAGTTTAGGGCTCGAACCGATGAAGTGAGCGGCATGGATACCGGTCTTGAATCTGTTTCCTTGGTTTCATCAGGTCAACATGATCGCCGGGCTGAAACTCAAACAGTAGCTTGCGCAATTCCCGAGCAAGGGGTGGAATCAGACATCAAGAAGAAGCGAGAGGCAGGCACCGTCGCAGATGTCCCAAGGGATGGACATAATAAACAAAATACGGAAGAAGAAATTATGGAAAAAGTAAAAAGTCTTGAGGCGTTGCTGTTGAGCCTGGCTTCCGATTCGGAAGATTTTGATGATGTTGTCTCGCAGGTTGAGTCGGAGATCGAATCCCTTTCTGAGAAGCTGACCGGTATGCGCGCGACGGTCGCCGATGTAAAAAAGAGTCGAGCGGATCATCTTGAGGCAATTCGCTCTAAAGCGGCAATAGAGAACAAAATGAAAGCGCGTCTCACTGAGATTGCTGCAAAACAGAAGGTAGTGACTGACGGGTACTCAACCTGCGCATCAGAGGTCGCATTAGAAGACGGATCAGCGCTTCCGGGCTTGGAATCTGTCGTTGTAACCGTAGAAAATTCAGAGTCGATTCTGGATGAGAAGACTGAAGGTACGCTCGGTGAGTTGGCTGAAAGGGTTGAAGGTGCGCTTGCGCAACTTGATGGTCTTTCTGAACTGGTATCTAGGCCAACCCCCAAAGGTTTGGTCGCGATTAAGAAGGCACACCTTGAGTTTGAGTTGGCAAATGCTGAGCTGGCTGAGTCATGCATGGAAATTTTCCACAAAGCCACTGAGACTCCCCTTTTCGTGCGCGCCGGCGGCCCACTGACACCTGGAGACGGAGATGTCGATGAATCATGTTTACAAGAAGATTCAGCAGAAGAAGAGACACGCCTTGAGGAAAACACCTTTACTGAATGTGCTGATCCGGTAGTTGATGTTTCGCAAGTTGACGAAGCTATTTTGGCTGAGGATCCAGTTGTCGATCAGCCCGCTGTTGCAGTTAGCCAAGCTGAGCCTATTGCTGTGGAAGTTAGTCCAATCGAGGCTCCAGTAATCGAGCAGGCTCGCAGTGTACCTCGCCTTGTCGTTGTTCCGAACATTGACGCAACGATTTCTAATTCTGAGACCCACTCGAATGGGAAGACACAGTTCGAGAGCGATTCTCAAAGTGAAGCGTTGGAAGTTGAGGTAGATCTCAATGAGGTTGTTGACCAAACTGATGCCAAAGAAGTTCTAGATAAATACCTGCCCTCGCTCAATACAATGGTTTCTCGCAACCTATTCGGATTGGCCCATGCGCATGCGGATTCCGTTTCTGTTTTGGTATCCGGCTCCCCCAATGAGGGGATCGAGCTGCATGCAGCTCTCTTACCAGAGATAATCATCGCCTTGAAGAATGGGAAGTGCCACCACAACTTCTCCGTTAAGCCCTCGGCGGCACTTCGAACCCTTTTGAGCGCCGAACATTTGGAAAGCGGTGACTACTGCTCAAGCCAGTCTTTGGGGCTTGGTGTATTTGCGGCCTACTTGAACCAGTTCATCTTTTCTTATGTCGACAATTTGGACATCTTGCAAGTTGTCTCGGACAGGATGCAGGGCGTAAGCGGTAGCTATAATCTGTGGGAGCATCTCAAACTCATCGTGCAGCGTGGAGTCCAGGTGTCGACAACAAGCTTTTTCCGAGCCAACGTTGGTGAAGAACAGGCGTTGAATAAGCACATCAAGCAGTCACGTGAGTACGCGTCTAATTTCAGCCGGAGCGATGTTTTGTACACCGGTTACCTGCATCACAAAGGGACTCGTAACGTTCATGAATTCCTGTTCGGAAAACGCGGGCCTTTCGAAGAGGTAATTGAGGCGATAGCAAATGGCGCCCCTTCAAACGAAGTGAAGGCGGCCTACGACATGGTCTCAAAGAAACTTCAAGAGAGAAACCATGATGCAACTCTTGAAGAAGCGCGCATTGCTGGAAAGGAGTTCAAGAAAGCTGTTGGTGGAATTCGGATCAAGCTGGTGGCCAACCTCGTGGCTGCCGATAAATTCTTCACCTCTTATATCGACTCGTTGTGGGCCAAAGAAAATGGCGACAAGGGCGGTGCCTTTGACAGCGAGTTCTATAAGGGCCTTAACTCGTGTTTTAGCGCTCTTTATGAAGGCATTGAATCTTTGAAGATTGACACCTCCCTTGAGCAGTTTTACAAGTCATGCGCGCTGTCCGCAATTGACGTGTTCAAAAACATGTTCATGCTTGGTGAGCCCTCATCTTGTTTTGATGAAAAGATTCAACGTCTGGCACTTCCTGTTTCAATGGATCGCGAGTTCCTCCCATCAATTCGTACAAACTATCCGGTGCCTGCGGTTGAGACCCCAAGGGCAGTTCTTGAGGCGACCATGGCATTGATCGCCGAGGATTCGTATTTTGATAGCGAGGGTCAGTGTGACAGTGTCAGCGAGATGCTCAACCAGGCCCTGGCTTCTCATTTGGAGAAGAAACGCTTCTTGCCTGCTTTTGAGATCATGGAGCGCCTGAATGGTTCTGATCGGCCGGTTGTTAGTAAAGAAGGGCTTTGGAAGAAGTACATGCAAGAGCGCTCAGATTTTGGTATGCGGCTGAACAAGGAACATCAACGCGTGGTTCATGCTCTCGCTCTCAATGCGATTCCAAGCGAGGAGGCGGAGATGATGCGCTCCTTCATTGTTAATTTGATCAAATCAAATCGATCTGACCAGGTGGATGGCAGGCCCGGTATCGGACACCCGGAATTTACTGGTCCATTCCCTGATTTCAACCACGCCAAGGCATCCTTGCGTGAACATGTTGTAAATCCGCTGGAGGAACATCTTTCTGGTGCCAAGCGCGCGCTGCTCGCAGAAATCGAAAACTTGGAGCAAGACCAGGGTTTCAATCAGAATGACGTGGCTAGAATTCGCAAGATGTTCGAAAGCATCACCGATGCGAGCTCGGCCGCGTTCCGTTCGGTCAGTGATGCTATCACCATTGTCAAGCGTGGCGCCTCGTTCCCTGAACCACGAAAAAGCTGCTCTGAGTTGGTGGATGACTACAATGCGTTTTGTGTTAACTGGCAGGAGTCTTTCGGTTCGCGCGCGGCGCTGAAAAATATCGTCAAGGCGTTGGAGTCTGGCGAAGACCATAAACTCTTCGTCTCACTTGATGCAGAAGGGCGGGCAAGCGCCTTGACGATTTTAAAGGCATGGCAACGAGTTTCACAGGCGAGCTCGGTCTCCGCCCTCAAAACAGACGTCGGCATTTTGAAGGACTTGATCCTATCACTTGATCTGGCCTCCTCTGATTACCGGCCCGTTATCCGCACGGGTGCAAGCGGCAACCGGGTCGACTTTATGTTGCCGAAAGATGCATTTCTTATTCCATCTGATGCAGATAGCGCTTTTTTCGTTCCACCTTCTCTCGGTTCTCAAAGCCATGGCGCCACTGCAACTGTTTTGACTGGTCTGGTGTCGGTAAACGATATCAGCAAGATTACAGGCTTCAACTCCAGCGAAGAGCGCGTCTTGTTCTGCACTAGCCGGCTTAACATTGAAGAGCGAGCCAAGGCCTGTCACAAGAGCCCGACTTTGCTGATTGATGAGAACCTGATTGTTTATGCAGCGATGCATGCGGCAGACCCAACAAAAGCGATCCTTCGTATTGGAGTTCTGACCTACAACTCAAACCCTTACAAGGACCACCTGAATCTGCCTGTGCCTCCAGAGATGTTCTTTGGACGTGAGACCCAGCGTGAAGAACTCGTCAATGGCAAGGGGTTGACGCTGCTGTACGGCGGCCGTCGCCTCGGTAAGTCGTCTTTGCTCAATGAGGCGTTTCGTGCGATTGAAAACTCCCCATCAGAGAGTACAAAGGCAGTTTTTGCCGACATGAAGACTGATGAAACTTCGAAGTTCCCAGACGAGTCTTGGCAAACGTTGTATCGCAGATTGGCGGCTTTCAATCTCGTTCCGCCATTGGAGAATAACCTCCCGTGGGAAGAGTACCGTAACTCAATGGAGACAAACCTTCCCAAGATGTGTGGCCCCATCAAGTCTCTGACTCTACTGTTGGATGAAGCGGAGGGAATCATGGAGCGCGAACTGGATCCTGAGGAAAAAAACTCGTTTGTGAAAACGCTGAATCGCATGTGCGTGAACCTGCAGACCCAGGGGTTGCAAATCAACACGGTCTACGCAGGCTTGCACAACGTTTCCAGAATGAGTACAGAAAGCAACTCGGTGTTTGGCCAATCCCGCTCAATCGGTTTGGGTACCTACCTTGATGGAGATGACCTTCGCTATGGTGTCGATCTTATTGAAAAGCCATTACACGCGCTTGGCTATTATTTCGAAGACAAAAATTTGCCTTACGAGATCCTGAGTATTTGTAACTTCTATCCCGCTTTCGTTCAGATTTACTGTGAAGCCCTTCTCAAGCGTCTGCGTGAGAAGCGTCAGAGTACTCCACCGCCATTTGCAATTACACCCCAAGACCTGAGTTCGGTGTCCAGCTCGGAGGAGTTCATTCGCGATCTGCAAGAGAAATTCAAGCTGAACCTTAACCTCGATGTTCGCTACAAAGCAATCGCCTTGGTTTTGGCCATCGACTACTACGACGCTATGGAGTCAAGCAAGGTCTTCTATGGCTCGGAGGAAAGCGCAATACGCTCTCGCTGTAAGCAAGCCGTCTTTGCTCATTTCAGTGGTGTAAGCGACGAAACCTTCCGGGAACTCTTGCAGGAAATGGTTAAGCTGAACATTTTGGAGTGCAAGTCTCGAAAGTACAGCCTTCGTAACCCGGACGTTGCCTTTATGCTTGGGGATCACCTTTTTGTTATCGAAGAGCTTGAGGCTTTGAACAACAAGAAGCCTAATTTGCGTCGATCTTTGTCTGAGAAACGTGTTCACCTGCTCGTTGATGACAAACAGGTTGATCTCATGCCGTTGCCCACTGGATGGATCAAGGAGGTTGTCTACGGGCTTCCAGCATTGAATGTATTCGCTGGTGTACCAAAGCCGGCTTCACCGAAAGCCGCCTCTCGCGATGTCATCATTTTGTGTGGCGGCCCCCAGAGTGGTATTAGAGCCTTGGATAATTTGGTGGCCACTGTTGCGGATAAAAACAAAAAGCTTGGCAACTACACTTTAGGCAAAGGCCTGGCCACAATGGCTACCTTGACGGCAAATGCCCCTGCAGGGATTCGATCCTTCGCAGAGGGTCTTAAGCTGCCGGCCAACAAGGAGGTAGGTCTTCCTGTCGTGTTGTTCCTGAGGAGCAATCAGTGGTCGGTCGATCACCTTCGCAAGATTGTGGCCGAGACACAAAAGGATCACATGAGAAATGTGCAGGTGGTCCTGATTGCGGATTCTAATCAAACAGCAACGCTTGTTCGCAAGCAGTTTGGTCACGGTCGACCGCTTGAACTGTCTAAATCACTTGGGGTATCCACAGCCGACCCGATTCGGATTGAAACGATGCCAATATGGACTGAGGATGCCTTGTATTTTGCGCTTGAGGACGGCATGGAGATCAGCGCGCAGAGCTCAGTGGTGCAGGACATATTGGATAAGACCCATGGTATGCACGACCTAGTGATTGAGATTATCTCTGCATCAAGGGATGAGGCGAGTTTGGCTCGCTATATCGAGAGTTTTGATATCAGCAACCTCGCCGGCTCGGCTGATCTCTTTGAGCGCTTTGGAGTACCAGCAGGCGTAACTTCCGAAGAACGCGTTCGGTTGGCATCTCTGGCTTGCGAGATAGCGGGCGTGGAGGTTGGTAGCAATTTTGCAGATGACACCGTTATCAAATGGGCCGACTTCGGGTACGGTTCTCTCTTCTACCTTGTTGCACTGGGCTTCCTGGTCGAATCATCAGATGGAAAGTGGATTATCCCAGGGGCATTTGAAGACCCCTTGCTTGAGTTCTACACGCTCAATCAGCAGCAGGAGTGCGCCTAAATGTTTCAGGTAGACCCGCGATTTTATTGGAACATGCCGTCGGCGAAGTCCTTCCTCGATCAGGTTGCCACTGAACTTGGATCAAGGTCTGCCTGTGTCATTGATCTTGCCGCCATGGTCCCGGTTAACTTTGTGACCACGGCAGTGGCTGAACGATGTGAACAGGTCAAGTTGGGTAATTCTGCATTTTTTGAGCTTGACGGGCAGAACTCACCTCTTAGTTGCCTGTCGGCATACTATGGAATCGCTCACTTAAGCATCAGTCACTTCAATTCAGCCAACGAGCTTAAGGACGTGGTGGTATTTTTTGTTGCCCGGTCTCAGGCCACTCTTTTGCAGGCGGTTAGCTTCTGCAATGTTCTTTATGGGACGCTTCAGGACCATTGCCCTTTGCGTGTCGTGATCATCAATGCTGGCCAGGAGCACCACGTTGTAGACCATCGCTACAGAGAGTTTCCATTCAATTGCTCCCTGAAAAGCCAGGAGGTGAGGGCCTACCTTCTAATGCGGTCAAGTGAGGTGGAGATCCACGATCCATCTGGGGCGTATAAGGAGATGATCGTGGAATTGGCACGATTTGATCCAGGCTTTGTAGAGCTCCTACTTCAGTATGATTCAAAAGAACTACTGTGTAATACTCGGGGTGTTCTTAAAAAGATCTCCTCGGTTGATAGCTATAAATGCCAACGGGCCAATTTTCATATGGGGATGTTATCCACCATAGATGCTAAAGAGCGTCATATCCTGCATGATTTTTATTTGTCTGAGAATGGTCAAGAGTTAGAAAAACTAGGGTCTACTCACGCCATTACCGGCCTGATTTGGAAAGCACTTCTTACCTCGCTTCTTCCCTGGATGGATTTTCATAGGATCGACATACTTGCAGTTTTTAATGAGGACTTGGCCAAACTGGTAGATAGCAATGGGCAGGTTCTCGTTGGCAACCCAGAGGTGTTTGAAGAAAGGAGAGAGTTGTTTAATTTGGAAATAAACCATCTGGCTGGCCTTATTCGAAGTGGACAGATCGCAGCTCCTGCTGTCGGAACTTTGAAATTCCGGGCCGCCGGCTTGGTTGATACGATGAAAAATGTTAGGAACGAATTGGCACATAAGCGGATACCCCATCCGGATCATGTCAGGAATCTGCTGGCAAATCTGCAGCCTTTTGTTAATGAGTATCTTGCTTCACTTAAGGTGCAAGGTTGATCTGACCTGTACCTGATTCTTTCTATCTGGCGTTACCAAACAACGGTGCCCTCCAAACGCATTGATTGACGAAATGAGACGAGCACGATTCAATGGTGAATACATTGCTCAAATGCCGAGAGAGACATGTATGGATAGAAGACGTTCAGGTTTTGGAAGAGGAGCTTGAGAATTATATGGAGCGCAAGGAAAAAGCAAAGAACGCCTTTGAATTGCGTTACCAGGTGAAGATTCAGTTCGACTCGATTTGAATCGCTGGGAACTCCTCAATCAGCTTACTTCCAGGCAAGAGTTATCCCTCATTTTAAGTGAGGGGTGGTGACTGGAAGGGCGATCCTCATGCGGTAGATTTTGACGAGTGGTGATCGCGATGTGATTGCAACATCGCTTTGTCGATGCAGTCATATGCGTTTTCACCGACCACAGTGACCCTCTCCCCGTTGTTACTCGTGTAGCAGATCGCAAAGGGTTTGTAGTTGGGGTGATCTTTATAAAAGGTGATCTCCCTTGTAATTACAAAATACAGGCGAAGGGAGTCGTTGATTTCGCCTGGATTTGAAATTGGGTCGACCTGCATTGATTTTTTCAGGATCCCGATTTCTTTATCCTTGAGACGTTCAAGACCTGTTCGTCCCTTGCAATCGTAGTTTTCCACTGCTTCAAGCAACATTTCATCGCGGTTGATTCTCGATTCAAGTCGTCCGCCACATTTGGGGCAAAAGCTAAACTCAGTCAGAAAACCAGGGTGAGCAACCTGATCAAACCCACCACGAATATTGAAGTCGGCAACCTTGAAATAAAACTCTGAAGCAACTCTATGGAGGTTTTCCTGTGTTGTGATCACGCTGCCGAACTGCGCCACGTGGTGGTCGCATGGCTGTCCTTGAGTTTTGGTGTCCATCAGATCATTCCCTTAAATAGCGCGCAGCGGCGAAACAGGTCAACATCCATTTCGAGTTTCTTCTTGGCCGCGTACCTGGCAGTCAGATCGATCAGCTTTTTGATGTCCCGGCCAGCCACTTCATTGTTAAACAAATCGGCCAACTTCGCACAGAGGTCGTCAGACAGTTGTACTCCTCCCTGTTTTGAGAGTACCTTCCAGAGTCGGATCGACTGATCTCTGTCCGGGTACTCGTACTTCACAATTGCAGTACAGCGTGACAGGATCGCATCATCGATGTCATCAGATCTGTTTGTGGTGAGGAAAAGAAGGCCCGAATAGTATTCAAGGGTCCTCAAAAAGGCGGATACGATTGCGTTGTGCACCACATCATTTCCACGCTCACGAATGAATACATCCGCTTCATCAATCAGGACTGCAGCGCCCCATCGTTGACCACGTTGGAGTATCTCACGCAGGTTGCTCTCAACCTGTTCAGGATCGTAGCCAATCTGGCCTGAATGCACGCGGTACAGGGGTGTTTTGACCGATTCGGAGAATACCTCGGCCGTTAGTGTTTTCCCCAGCCCTGGACTTCCTTTGCACAAGATTGTGGTACCGCCAGACTTGCCTTTCACGATGTCCTCATACTGGATATCCAGGTCTTGGGTCAGCACCTCGATCAGGTCCCGGTGGGTCTCTGGCAATACGATCTTGTTGACCATTTCGGGGTCAAATTTGTATTCTGTTAGCAAATCCACGTGGGCCCAGAAATACTTATGGCGTTCCATGTCGAACACCATGGCGTGCATGCTAAGTGGTACGCTCACCTTCTTCTTAACCGGCAAAGAGTCATCGTTTTTGTCGGTGTTATTAAGAATGAGTTCTTCGGTAATAATACGGGTAACTTCGTATTCATCAAAGACACAACGGGTAGGGAAGGGAATCTCCACTCGCTTCTTAGACCATCCAGTCTCGGTGGTCAATACATTGCCCTGGAGCCAATGCTGTTTGTAGGGATGGGCCACAACTTCTACGAGTTTTTTGCGGGACTCAAGATATGCTTTTTTGAGGTCTTCGGTCTCGTGAGCGTATCCTTTTTTATAGAGAATCTCCGCGACTGAACCCAGTGACAGGTAGTCAGGACTGATGGAGATACATCTTCTGGTGAAACCACTGGAGCCTGTTGCTCTCGAATTCTTCTCCATCGGGGCACAGCAAAACACATTTACGAAGACCGATTCGCTCTCGTTGCGTGACGGGGGGTTGTACTTGATCGATTCAACGGCCCATGGCTGAATCATGTCGTCGGAGTCCTTAAAATACAGCCAGCCATCAATGAAGCCATCGTCAACAAATGAACGGATCGCTTCATCAAGGACTCGAAATTTTGTAATTCTTGCTTTTCCCTTTGACTGCCTGGCGCTAATGACGCCGGTTAGGTTGACCATTACGGAACGCTTGCCTTGTGCTTTGGCAAGCTTGTACATCTTGTCAATTTCTTCGTCATCAAGGTGTGCCAGTTCGAAATTGACTGTACTTTCCCGCCCCCACCCGGAGGACTTCTCAAGCTGCTGAGCCCAGAACTTCTCGCTGACATTGGAAAAAAGTTCTGAGAAATCTTGTAGGAATGAGTTATCAATTTCTAGGCGCATATTATCTCCACTTGTTATGGAAAATAATACACCAAATCCGGCGCGTTGTCAATTCAAAGTAACTAACCTGACTTTTCAGGGCGCTGGGCTTTTGGTCTTTGTTGGAAACTGGATGATCTTGGCTGTTGGAAGAGGGCCTTGGTTCTTGCCCTCGACGGGCGATCCGGTTGGGTATAAGCGAGTTCTCGCGAGTTTCACCAGATTCTCCATCTCAAAGTGGAGTGAAAAAAACTGATTGGAGTCTACGGATCGAACGTAATCCTCCGGATAGCCTGCCAATTCAATCATTCGGTTCACATCAGTGCCGCTAAATAAGGCGCGCTCCGTTTTGCAGTGGCCCTCGCAGTAGTTGATGAGGTCGTTATCATTCATTGATGTAGTGTCCCTCTCAAGATACTTGTTTCGTCATCCGCCAGGGAGTCCGGTATCGTCCTGACTGCAGCCAATACAACAAGTGCACCGTAGATCATAAATGGCTCGAAACCGAAATATGGCTGAGGTGGAATGTAGGGCATGTCGAAGGGGCCGGATGGCGGGTCCCATGGAAATAGCGACAGGCGTGTCGACTGATTCAACAAGCCTGTAAAAAATGGAATGGCTGCGACCAAATAGGGGGTGAGATTCTTCACCAGAAACATCTCAGCGTTGATTGGATTTCGCTCCAATTTATACAAAGAGAAGGCCAGAAAGCCGCTCCAGAGCAGAATGAAAATTGATGCCGTAAGGGGGTTGTAATACTGTTTTGCTTCGCGCCACACAAGCAGGTGTGCAGCAAACAAGCACAAAATAATTATCAATGGGGTTGTGTTTTTTACTAGACGCGGCAGCATATTTTCTCCAATGAGTCAATGCTATCCGACTTAAAATATTATTTCAATAATAACGAAAAATATTTAGCCATATTCAATGAGGGGTCGTGCTGTCGTAATCCTGCACAGCCTTTGCATAAGTTTCTTCATACGAAAATTTGAACGAGATACGATCGTTGCAATCCACGCAAATTTGAACTGTTGATCCGAGCCATGGTGAAATGTCATTTGGAGCCAACGTTGGCGATAACATGATTGCTTGATCGTGGTTCCGATTCCTTGGAGGGGCAAATGATTCTTTTCGTGATTCCTCTCCGTCACTTTTGCCCCCCGGCACTATTATTTGTCGACGTTAGTTAACGCTTACGCCCCAGAACTTCAAAAATAGCAGTATCGTCACTTACAACTTCTTTGACTGTCAGGAAGGCATTGCTGGCAAACATATTCATACGAAAGCCCTCGGTAAATCCCACATTGGAGCCGCCGCCTGTTGACACTACTGGTCTCCCTTGATTGTTCATTTTCTCAAAAACATAAGTATGAGCATCTACCTGTCTCTCGTTTGTTTTAGATCCGAATTTAACATTGGGAGTCGCAGACAACTCGAATTGTGACTTCACCGCATCCACAACGAAGCCCCGTTTGTTCTGGCTGTGCCAGTGTACCTTTGGATCGATCGCGCCGCTTTCATCCGCCAATATGTACAACTCTTGCCATGCGCTGCGGGTACAGTTAAGGATACAAATGAGTTTGAATTTTTTGTCGCCCTTTGTAATTTCGCCCGCGATCTCGTATTCGTAGTCAGTCTTAACAATAGTTGCGACCTCATTCCCATCGAGGTCTTTTACTGTTATTTCTGAGTCGAATTTTGCGGTGTTGACCGTCTTTCTTTCCATTATTTTTGATTTAACAATTGTTTCCCCGGCCTTAACGGTAATGGGGGTTTTGAATTCCCTGTCGATTGCGGCATATCTTTCTGTTTTACCCATGCTTTCCGAGTTATCGATTGCATGGAGATCAAGTTTCTTTTCAAAGAATGCGTTAGCAGTTCCAGAGGAAATAAGTGCTGTTGCTGCAAATATCAAAGCAAAAAGAGAGTCTTTGGTCATTTTATGCCTTATGAGTGAATTTCAGGAGTAAATCAATCATATGTGTTAACAAAAATAATGTCAATTATTTCGGTTATTACCATGAAATAATATTGTCTTAGCGATGTAATCCGTTACTGAGAGGTGTTCCCCTCGCGTGAGTAGTTCCGTGTTTGAACTTAAGATATGTTCGGTGGCAATCCTTCATTGGGGCTTCCATGTCTTGTAAAGAATAGAAATGCCCACACGGAACGCTTTTTACATAGTCATCGGGGAATCTGCTAGCTTAATCAGGTCTGAACCCGAGTTATTCCTGTTCATTGGCGATTACCTATATCCGAATTTGGTACGAACATTTCGCAGCTATCAGAATCGTCTAGACCATCCTACTGTGACTGACTCCTGATCAGATATGGAGAGGTGCAGTCCTGTTTTTGGGTGATCCAATTGAATTGTGTATTCTCTTTGATCCACTGGCGACAGATTGCTGCTGCCGTTGATCTGGGCGTATATCATCACACCGGAATCCAATGGACGGTATGTTGCCGAGAATTTAAAGCTAAGTTCTATTTTCTGGTCAGGATCCTGACCCTTGCCTTTGGTGTCAAGCACGACAACCGGTATCAGTCCTATTGATAAGCCTGATTTGCCATAACCGATTCCAATGCCGGCTTGAATATTTGCTCTTGCACCATTATCAAGTCTGACCGAAGATCCGATATTTCTGGCCAGGCCGAATCCATCGCTTGGAGACGTTAGGGTGCTGAATAGGGTGACGTCGCTGATGCATTCCTTTTCTTTCCTGCAGAAAAGTCGGGTTTTCCCAACTTCGAGCTTATTCGGTGAAGCCAATGGGTCGCCGGTATAACCTGGGCCCGTGTCAAATCCAGCAAAAGAAATCTCGGCGTGATTGCTTGAGATCGACAGGCTTAATTTCTCTCGCTTCTGGTTTGATAAGGGCGCTGCAAGACCGGATTCTGGCATAGGCCGAGACATTAGGATTCGGGCATAGGAATCCAGCAGTGGGCCGGCCTTACCTCTGAGTACGGAATTCCTTGCTTCGTGATAAGTCACGCCCTCATAAACCGATTGCGCATCTACATGATCGCCTTGCCTAGAAAGGACTTCTAGCCGTTTGAATTCCGCTAAATATCTAGAGGTGGATCGAATTGCTTTTTCGGTTGAGGTGTCTCCGTATTCCACCAGGACGTCAAATGGCTGTCTGATTTTCCACGTGTTGGCGAATTGCTCCGGCGCGCCGGTTACAAGCATCTCCATATAGAAAGCGCAGTTACGGTTCAGGAAGTCATATGGGTGATCACCGGTGCCAAGTGATTGAAGCCTGTCTATGACAGTTTCCGGAGTGATCCCGGGCTTACCCTTGCGAATCAGAAGATCGCGATTCTCCAGGTCATATTGTCGAGTCTTTTCACCAAATGAGGCTGGTTTGTAAACCCCAGGAATCTCCGAAATGACGGTTTTCAGCATTCCGTACTCCACCTCTTTGAGTTTGCCATAGAACTCAACGACGGGGTCAAGTGGGCCCGGGTGCTCTGAAGAA
>JAIXTE010000140.1 GCA_027484315.1 Burkholderiales bacterium
ACGCAGTTTCTCGCCGAAAAGGGTGTCGAAACAAGCGCTGAATGGATTGAAACGCGCACCGGTATAAAGCAACGGTATCTTTGCGAGTCAGACGAAACCAATTGTGAAATGGCCAGCCAAGCTGCCTTGCAAGCTTTGAAGGCCGCTGGTGCTTTACCTACGGATGTGGACTTGATTGTTCTGGCCACCTCCACACCTGACCAGGTATTTCCATCTACTGCCTGTGCCGTTCAGGCCAGGGTGGGCGCGAACAAAGCCATCGCCTTTGATATTCAGGCCGTTTGCAGCGGCTTCGTTTACGCCCTGACTGTGGCAGATTCCATGATTCGTTCCGGGCAAGTCAGCAACGCCCTGGTCATCGGCTCCGAGGTGTTCAGCCGTCTGATGGACTGGAATGACCGCACCACCTGTGTGTTGTTTGGTGATGGAGCAGGTGCCGTATACCTGAAAGCCAGTAGCGAGCCTGGAATATTGGGCTGCAAGCTACATTCAGATGGCAATTTGGGCAGTATCTTGAACACCACCGGTCGCATTGACGGTGGACGCATTGTGGGTGATCCGTTCCTGCGCATGGACGGCCAGGCCGTATTTCGACAGGCCGTATCAGTTCTCGGAAACAGCGCACTTGAGTTGTTCGAAAGCCTGAACTTCAAGCTTGAGGATCTGGATTTTCTGGTGCCTCACCAAGCCAACGTCCGTATTTTGAATTCAGTTGCCAAAAAATTGAAATTACCCGAAGACCGGGTCATTGTCACAGTAGGGATGCACGGAAACACGTCTGCAGCCTCTGTGCCGTTGGCACTGAACCATGCAATTGTGCAGAAACAGATCAAAAAAGGCCATAACGTGCTGTTACAAGGCGTTGGGGGTGGTTTTACTTGGGGCAGCGTGCTCGTTCGCATGTAAAATAACGCAAATTGAAAATTAGATGAATTCCTCCAATATGACCCAAAAGATCGCATTTCTGTTTCCAGGACAAGGCTCTCAGTCAGTCGGAATGTTGAACGCATTCAAGTCTGCCCCTTCCACGGCGGGCCTGTATGCGTCTGCTGTTCTGGAAGCTGAGCAGTCTCTGGGTCAAAACCTGGGTGATCTCATCGAAAATGGCCCTGCCGAATCGTTGAACCTTACTGTCAATACTCAACCCGCCATGTTGTTGGCTGACATACTCGTGTTGCGCGCATGGATTGCTGCCGGTGGCCTCAAACCTGATTTGGCTGCTGGTCATTCTTTGGGTGAATATGCTGCATTGGTGGCAGCAGGGGTATTCAGTTTGTCTGAAGGGATTTCCCTGGTTCGTATCCGCGCCCAAGCCATGCAGGAAGCAGTACCTGTGGGGCAAGGTGGCATGGCCGCTATCCTGGGTCTAAGTGATGAGCAGGTCAAACAAGCCTGCCAGCAGGCAAGTGTCAATGGTGAAGTGGCCGAAGCAGTCAATTTCAATGCGCCCAACCAGGTTGTTATTGCCGGAAGCGCACAGGGCGTGAAATCAGCCTGCGAGGCTGCCAAAGCCTTGGGGGCCAAACGTGCACTTGAATTGCCCGTGTCCGCACCGTTTCACTCCAGCCTGATGAAGCCGGCTTCCGTGAAGCTGGCAGCCGCCTTGGGTCAGAAAAAATTCTCCACACCGGCATTCCCTGTGTACAACAACATTGATGTGACTGTAGAATCCGACCCCGCACGAATCCAGGATGCACTGGTGCGTCAGGCCTATGGGCCGGTGCGTTGGGTTGAAACCATTCAAGAGATGACTGCAGCGGGAACGACACTTTTCGTTGAATGCGGTCCAGGCAAGGTGCTTGCCGGACTGGTGAAGCGAATCAGCGATGTTCCTGTCGTCAATATTTTTGACCCTGACAGTATTCAGGCGGCTTTGACCGCTGAACAATAAGGAATTGCCTGCATGACATTCTTTGATTTGACTGGGAAAATTGCATTGGTTACTGGCGCAAGCCGGGGCATTGGCCGGGAAATTGCATTGGCACTTGGCAAGGCCGGCGCAACCGTGGTTGGTACAGCCACCTCGGAAGGCGGTGCAGCAGACATCACGGAAGGTTTGAAAGCCGCTGGAATCAAAGGATTCGGTGCCGTGTTGAACGTCACGGAAACTGCGACACTTGAACCATTGTTTACCCGAATTGCAGATGAGTTGGGCCAACTGACTATTCTGGTCAACAACGCGGGTATTACCCGTGATCAGCTGTCCATGCGCATGAAGGACGAAGACTGGGATGCAGTCATTTCCACTAACCTGTCTTCAGTATTCAAATTGTCCAAGCTGGCGATGAAACCAATGATGAAGGCCAGAACAGGGCGAATCATCAGCATTACTTCGGTGGTAGGCACCAGTGGCAACGCCGGTCAGGCAAATTATGCGGCCGCGAAGGCGGGTGTGACTGGAATGACAAAAGCGTTGGCTCGCGAGCTGGGAAGCCGCAATATCACTGTAAACTGTGTGGCGCCCGGATTCATTCAAACTGATATGACTGATGCCCTGTCTGAAACGCAGGTGTATCAGTTGAAGCAACAAATCCCGCTGGGGCGCATGGGGCAGGTGACCGACATTGCTGCGGCAGTGCTGTACCTGGCCAGCGATCAAGCGGGGTATGTAACTGGAACCACATTACACGTAAACGGTGGAATGTGGATGGGATAATGGCAAGACATTTGGAATATGATTTGTCATATCACCTTGCTAAACTCTTTTGATTTTTAATAAAAACCCACGGAGGCTCCGTAATGGACAACATTGAACAGCGCGTTAAGAAGATTGTGGCCGAACAGCTCGGCGTTAAGGAAGAAGAAATCAAGAACGAATCTTCCTTCGTAGATGATCTGGGCGCTGATTCCTTGGACACAGTGGAATTGGTCATGGCTTTGGAAGAAGAATTTGAAACAGAAATTCCTGATGAAGATGCCGAGAAAATCACCACTGTGCAACAAGCGATTGATTACGTTAAGACAAACTCTAAGTCTTAATGGCTGACTAACCAGGGCCACAGGTGATCAATATCGCCTTGGCCTTGGTCATTTCAGGCAAAAATGGATAAAGGAGGGCTTGTGAGCCGTAGACGTGTTGTTATTACCGGTTTGGGCATCATCAGCCCCGTGGGTAATTCTGTAAGCGAAGCGTGGACAAGCCTGACTCAAGGCAAATCCGGTATTTCAAGCATTACCCGCTTTGAAACAGAAGCCTTGTCCGCAAAAATTGCCGGAGAAGTCAAAGCATTTGACGTTGCAGAATACATTCCGGGCAAAGAAGCCGCGCGGATGGATACATTTATCCATTACGGCCTTGCTGCGGGTATTCAGGCATTCAAAGACTCGGGACTTGAAGTCACCGAACAAAATTCCGAACGAATTGGTGTCAGCATTGGTTCCGGCATTGGCGGATTGCCAATGATCGAAGACACGCACTCCGATTTGCTCAACAAAGGCTATCGCCGAATTTCCCCATTCTTCGTGCCGGGCAGCATCATCAACATGATCTCCGGACACATGTCCATCATGTATGGCTTGAAAGGGCCAAACATTGCAATGGTCACCGCATGCACCACCGGTACTCATTCTATTGGCGAAGCAGCCCGTATTATCGAGTACGGTGATGCAGATGTCATGGTTGCTGGCGGTGCGGAGTCTACGGTTTCCCCACTGGGAATTGGTGGTTTCGCAGCGATGCGTGCGCTGTCCACGCGCAACGATGACCCCACTGCCGCAAGTCGCCCCTGGGACAAAGACCGCGATGGCTTTGTGTTGGGCGAAGGGGCTGGCGTGGTAGTGCTTGAAGAATACGAACATGCCAAAAAGCGTGGTGCCAAGATTTACGGCGAAGTGGTCGGTTACGGCATGAGCGCAGACGCTAATCACATGACTGCACCTTGTGCTGATGGTGATGGCGCTGCCCGCTGCATGAAGGCTGCGTTAAGAAACGCCGGCATGAATCCGGAAGATGTGAATTATGTGAATGCTCACGGAACATCAACCCCATTGGGTGACGTGGCTGAAACCATGGCCGTAAAACGTGCCTTGGGTGATCATGCATACAAAACCGTGGTGAATTCGACCAAGAGCATGACTGGGCACCTACTTGGCGCAGCAGGCGGCATTGAGGCAGTGTTCACCGCGCTGGCTGTTCATCACCAAGTGTCGCCCCCTACAATCAACCTGCTTGAAGCGGGTGAGGGCTGTGATCTCGATTACTGCGCAAATACAGCCCGCGACCTGAATATCAAGCTAGCGTTGTCCAATTCATTTGGCTTTGGCGGTACCAACGGTACTTTGGCCATCGCGAGTGTGTAACGGGGCTATCTTTGTCAAACACACGCTTGGGCGGCACACTCGATGACTTTGTGTTTGCTGCCCATGTAGTCTCCTTCTCTGAGTATTCCCGCCGGGTCTTGTTTCGCTTCTCGATGCATGACAGACACGATGGGACAGCCAAGTTCAACCCAAGGTTTTTTCTCATGCTCACCCAGGGACTGAGTTCTCATGCTGTGCCCGTTAATCTGCAACGCGCGTGGGTGTCTCTCTTTGGTGTCTTTCTGCGCATTCCCACAACGCAAAATAGTTTGCCGAGATGGGTCATGGTGCCTTCTTCCGCGCCTGTTTCATTGCAATTGCGGGTTTGCCTGAATCGACTTTCTGCCGACGAAAATCCGGATAAGCCGTCACTTCTCGCTTATTTTTGGAGGATGAATGTCCTCCGATAAAGACGATGATTTGCTGATCGTTCAGCGTGTACAGGCTGGCGACAAGTTGGCATTCAATTTGCTGGTGAGTAAATATCACCGCAGGGTAGGGCGTTTGCTCACTCGTATGGTGCGCAATCAGGAAGACATTGAAGACATTGTTCAGGAAACCTTCATCAAGGCCTACCGAGCGATTGGAAATTTCAGGGGTGACAGCGCCTTCTATACCTGGATTTATCGAATAGCGATCAATACCGCCAAAAACCTCCTGGTTACTCAAGGAAGAAGACCTTCTACCTTGAAGGAGGCAAATGATGATGACAATGAAACTTTTGAAGACAATGCCGCTCTTAGTAACATCG
>JAIXTE010000144.1 GCA_027484315.1 Burkholderiales bacterium
AGTCATCGCAAGTCATCGCAAGTCATCGCAAGTCATCGCAAGTCATCGCAAGTCATCGCAAGTCATCGCAAGTCATCGCAAGTCGTCGCAAGTCGTCGCAAGCCGCAGGCGTAGCCCCTTCAAGTTTGCGAAGGCAGCATTGCCGTCGCACCGCCATTCAGGAAAGCCTGCCCGTCTTGAATTCACACGCCACGTTCGGCTGCAAGCCGACACCGGGTTCGGCCATCTTTTTTGCCGAACCTCGGTGAGTCAGTGTGACATTCAAAAAGGGAAATACAGGCTTTCGGCGGAAGAGGGCATGCGCCTTGCAAACGAAGAGACGCGGCATACGTTCTAGGCCATGCACCTTGCATGCGAGAGAAGCGCATACGACTTAGAGCACGCGCCTTGTGAAGACTTAGCCCTTCAGCAGCCCATCCAGCGTAATCGAGTCTTTCACGAACGCCCGAATGCCTTCAGCAAGCTTCTCTGTACCCATGGCATCTGCGTTCAGTTCGTAGCGAAATGCAGACTCGCCTTCCGGAAAGCTTTCGCGCGCTTGTGTTTGCGCCCAGTCAGAGTTCAGGTCCACTTGCAATGCACTGTTGTCCGCTTGAAGTTCTGCCAGCAATTCCGGGCTGATGGTCAGCAGGTCGCAACCGGCCAGCGCCGTTATCTGCCCAGCATTGCGGAAGCTTGCGCCCATGACTTCAGTGCGAATTCCGTTCTGTTTGAAATACGCATAAATGCGCCGCACTGATTTCACACCGGGGTCGTTCACACCTGAATTGGCAGCCTCATCCCACGCACTGCCCGCCGATTTTTTGTACCAGTCATAAATTCGGCCCACAAAAGGTGAAATGAGCTGAACGCCGGCCTGTGCACAGGCATGGGCTTGAATGGGAGAGAACAGCAAAGTCAGGTTGCAGTGAATGCCTTCGGCTTCCAGTGCTTTCGCTGCCTGAATCCCTTCCCAGGTGGATGCAATTTTGATCAGCACGCGCTTTTGCGTGTCAATTCCCTCGGCTTGGTACAGGGCTACGATGCGCTTGGCGCGTGCGATGGTGCCAGGTGTGTCGAAACTCAGGCGCGCGTCCACTTCAGTGGACACCCGGCCAGGAATGATCTTCAGAATTTCCGTGCCAAAAGCTACCAGCAAACGGTCGGTTTGCAGGTCCAGTGGCTCAGACCCGTACTTCAGCTTGATTTGTTCCAGCAATGGCAAATAATGTGGTTTTTGGACGGCTTTGAGGATCAGGGACGGGTTGGTGGTCGCGTCTTGCGGCAAGAATGCCGCCATGGTCTGAAAGTCGCCAGTGTCGGCCACAACTGTGGTGACCTTTTTTAATTGTTCAAGGGTGTTGCTCATGCTTTTTGGGGTTGAAAATTCATTGAACGGCGCTTCAGTATAGGCTTTTAAAGCTTTTCTTGGATCAATCAAATAGTATCCTTTGAGAGTGAATAACAAAAAAACACAACAAACAACGAGTAACTGCCATGTATTGCGTTGAAGAACTTGAACAGCAGCCATTGATCGATTCTGATCAATGGGGCCGTTTACAAAGTGAACTTGGGCTTGAAATGCTTCGAGAGTTTTCGTTCGAGTTTTTTGAGGAAACCCGCGAAATCTGGATGGTGCCCAATTTCGATCCTTTTGCCTTCGAGGAAAAAGCTTTCAAGTCCATGGCTCACCGAAGCGCCGGCGCTGCAGGAACCATCGGTTTCAAAAAGCTGCGTTACGCATTTCTTTGCCTTGAACACAACACAATGAATGAACAAACCAGACACGCGCTCGAATTGATGAATTTAACTTTTGAAGCCACTCAACATTGGGTTGAAACCACCACACAATCATGATGCAACATACTTCTGACAAGCCGTGGGCTGCCTTGGGCTTTTTGATCAGTGCTGGCGCGCTGACCGCAGCATTGTTTTTTCAAATCAGCAAAGACTGGTTTCCCTGCCCCCTGTGCA
Organism: Burkholderiales bacterium; assembly: GCA_027484315.1. GTDB lineage: Bacteria > Pseudomonadota > Gammaproteobacteria > Burkholderiales > Burkholderiaceae_B > Limnobacter. Next base: position 1,954 of record JAIXTE010000144.1, read on the forward strand.
TTGTGCAGCGGTATGCCTATCTCGCGACCTTATTGGGGTTTTTGGGTATCGGGCTCAGTCGCAAAGGCGGGTTTTTGTCAGGGGTGTTTGTCTTGTTGACATTGAGTGGGTTCCTGGCTGGGGCAGGTACGGCTTTTTACCACGTGTGGGTACTTTCCAATCCGCTTCAAACCTGCGGTGTGGACCCATTGCAAAATACCTTGAATGCCTTGCCTTGGGTCAGTCTGTGGCCAGATATGTTCACCGCGGACGGCTTGTGCACTGAGGAATATCCACCCTTGCTGGGCTTGTCGCTGCCGATGTGGAGTGGAATCGGGTTTCTGGCCCAAGGGCTCTTCTTGAGGATTGCTGTTCGGGCAAGAAAACCCGTCAGAGGCTCATGGTAATCGGGTTTGTCAGGTTGACAAGGCCCTATGCGCGGCGCTGGGCGCTCTGGTTTTTCTCAAGGTTTTCCATGTAACCCAGCAAGGTCCCGAGTGCGTCCATGGCATGCGGATTCTTGCTTTGGCGTACTGCCTGAAGCAGCACGGCCAGTGCCTCGTCGAGTTCGCATTCTGCAGTTTGCGCGCGGGTCTCTACCTGAAGGCCGAGGGTGTGTACAAAACCGTGGTCTTGGTAAGGTGTTGCGTGCAGTTGTATGGCTTGCATGGTGTTCAACCTGAGTCTGGAATACCCCTAGATTCCCATTTTTCATTGGCAAGCCAATTGCCGAATAAGCCGTCTTTTTAATTCCAGTTTTCAACATGCCCGTTGCGGGAGTCCTCCGCTTGGGCGATGCTGACCCACCCCTGAATGCCGTCATAGTGTGGACATAGAGGAGTGTGCCCATGTTGATCAATATCTCAGATGCCCAGGTTGTCCAGCCCCTTCTGCAGCGGAAATCGCTCTCACCAGAGCATTTGTATCTTTATTCAGGCAAGCGTTTTACGCCAGGTTCGCGGGTGGCTGGGGAAAGTCTTGTTGCGCTGGAAACCGAGTTGACCCAATCCACGCTGTTGTACCTGCAGGCCCAGGACTTGTTTGAAGAGCTGGACTGTTGTCACAAGGTGTTGTCGAAAGCCTTGGTGGATGAAGAGCCGGAAACTTTTGTACCTGTACTGAATGAGCTCGCCGAGCGTTTTCGCCACATTGCGGTTCATCATTTTGATCTGGCCTATGCCTACCTGGCCTGGCATACCTCGGACGATTACCCGGTGATGCACCACATGCTCGTGGCCTTGACCCTGATGCGAGTGGGTATGTGCAGTAACCAGTTTTCCGAGGCTGAGTTGATGTCGCATTTGAAAGCGGCCTTGACGATGAACATCAGCATGCTGACCTTGCAAGCGCGTTTGAGGGCTCAAACCGAGCCATTGACCCGGGATCAGCGCGAAACCATCCGCAAGCACCCCGAGCAAAGTGCCAACAAGCTCCAACTCTTGGGTGTGAAAGACGAGGTGTGGATCGAGTCGGTACGGATGCACCACGAGTTGCCAGATGGCAGTGGTTACCCCAACCAGGTGGCCAACAGCAATGTGGGGTCGGTCTTGCTCAGTGTGTGCGATTCATTCAATGCGCGAATGGCGCAGCGGGACTATCGCAGCAACTTCACTGCCGAGCAGGCGGTGAAAGATCTGTTTGCGCAGGCGGATCACCTGTATAGCTGTTTCACCGCGATCATCCTTGAGCAATTGGGCATTTACCCGGCGGGTAGCCTCGTCCAGCTTACCGGTAACCAGATCGGTTGCAGCCTGATCCGGGGTGAAACAGCGATAACCCCTGTGGTGCTGGTATTCAGAAACCTGCCAAGCCCCGGGCCTGGCGCTGCATTGGTAGACACATCCGGAGAGGGCAACAAGGTTCGGCAAGCATTGCCACGTCGCGACTTGGGCAAATTGCCAGGCTTGCTGGAATTGCTGTCGAAAGTAGTCTAGCCTCGGTGGTTTAACCCGTGGTTTGGCGCAGCCAGGGTGCAAGCTCAGGCAACTGGATGTTGGCGACCGTCTGGTTGCCTACGCGGTTCAGGGTGAGTGTCATGTGGTGGCGAGAGGCAATGCGTTCGGCTGTGGCCAAGCCAATTCCTTCGCCCTCAAATTCATCATTGCCATGCATGCGGTGAAACAGCTGGAATTTTTGTGCGTCATGGGTTTCTGAGAACCCAACACCCGAGTCAATGAATTCCAGGCTGTTGGGGCTTACCTGACGAATCCTGACCTTCGCATCGGGCTCACCCTTGGAAAATTTCACGGCGTTGTCGATCAGTTCCTTGAAGGCTCGCATCATCAGCGGCTTGTCAAATTGCCAAAGCCCCTGCGCCTGAATTTCAATGGGCACTGGTGAAAAATCAAAGTGCTCATTCACCACCTGAGCCAAGGTTTCCCGAAGGTCATGGGTCTGGATATTGAGAGGGCACACTCCAAGTCGCAAGTACTCAATCAAGGCATCGAGCAAGATCCCCATTCGCTTGCCATTGCGACGAATTTCTTCGAGCAGCCGGCTTGCTTCGGGCGGTGTGTTGTCACCCAGTTCATCGGCCAGAAAAAAAGAATAGGCGTCAATTGCGCGCAGGGGAGCTCGGAAATCGTGGGCAATCGTTCCCGACAGCCAGTTCAATTGGCTGAGCAGGTCATTGTTCTCTTTCATTTGCCGCTGGGTTTCCAGATCCACACTTTGATCAAGTTGTGAATAGGCAACCTGCAGGCTCTTGATTTCGGCTTGAAGGCCTGCCAGTGCAAGCTGGTGTTCAGCCTGCAGGTTTTGCAAGCGCTCGCCAGCTTGGGCTTCCTGGCGTTTCAATTCGGTGCGCAATTGACCCGACAATGTTTCTACCGCCAGTTGCTTGGTGCGCAAGTCCAGCAAGTCGTATTGCTGTCGTGCAGCCTCCTCCGGGGTCAATAACCTTTGCCCGGTGACAAAGGACAGCAATCGGAGTATTAAATGCAGCACGCGTAGGGAATCAGTTGGTTCTGATTGTGGAAACCTGGGAGACAGGTGCTTTTTGATCCTTGGCACCAATGGCGTCTGAATAGGCTCGATAGGCCTTGCCGGCAGATTCTGCACGGTACGGCTCAGTTTCACCGCGATTTGTGCCTTCTGCTTGCTCCTTCAGCCAGGTGCGGGTGCTTAGTCCGGTTTCCGCATCGGTCTGTCCGGCGGTGGTCTGTTCCGCTGCGGCATTGTCTTGCGCGCAAGCCAGCATGGGCGAAGCACAAATCAGCATCGCAGTGGTCCACTGGGTAAATGTATTCATGGCTAGTTCCCCTTGGCGTCAAAACGCCGTTTGATCGAGTTGGCTTGGGACATCACCTGGTTTCGGGTGTTGTCTGACCATTGCAGGCGATCTGCAATGTCCATGGCCATGTTGAAATCATCGTACACCAGGCCCCACAGGGCCAGGTTGGCCATAACCTTGACATCGCCACTGGCAAGTTGGTTGGCTTTCATCAACGTGTTGTAAGCAGGTTCTTTCTGGCCTTCCAGCAGGTAAACCAAGCCCAGGTCGGAGTAGGCATTGATATTCAAAGGGTCCACCTGGATTGATTTCTCAAGCCGTGTCGTGGCGCTTTTCAGGTCCCCGCGTTCAATCGACACCTTGCCCAGGCCATACCAGGCTGAACCGTTCTTTACCTGTTCCTTGCCACCGAGCAAGGATTTGTAGACAAGCTCGGCCTGATCCAGTTGACTGGTTTTTCTCAGGGCATCGGCACGCAGTTGTTTACTGGGACGGTCTGAGCCCCATTTCTGGTCATATGAATCCAGGTGAGCAAGCGCTGCATAGGCATTGTCTTGTTCAACCATGGTTTGCACCAGCTTCAAGTGCAGATTTTTCTCGCGTTCCACTCGGGCCTTGCGACTTTGCTCGTCCTCGCGCTGTTCTTCCTTGCGCTCCGCTTCGATCAGTGCTTCCTGGGGGGGGCTTTTGGCCGACACGCTCGACGAAGTGTTGTTGACTTCCTGACCGGGTCCGGGGCTACCCGTTGTGTTCGCAGCAGGCGGTGTCGCACAGGCCGCAAGCACCAAGGGAAATACAAACGTCGCAAACGCCCTGTTAGCTGGGATTCTGTTCAGTAAACTGCTTGGCACGCTTAACCTCCGACTCGTTCAAATGCCCGGATAATGGAAATGATGCCGGGTCCGCCTGTCATGATCAACAGGGCTGGCAGCATTGTGATTACCATCACGCCTGTCAGTTTAACAGTCAGTTTGCCCATTACTTCCTTGGCATTGGCTCTTTCTTTCTCCACCAATCGGTCAGAAAACTGTTTCAACGGCTCCTGAACAGCGCCACCGAATTTCTCGATTTGTTCCAGAACCTGAACAAAGGAGCGGAACTCATCACTGGAATAGACCGAACTCATTTTCTTGAGAATCACGCTCCATGGCACCCCTGATTTCACCTGCGCCCGGGCCCGGTAGAGCATGCGGCCAGTGATGGGCACCAAATCACGCAACTGTGTGGCCATGATTTCAATGGACTGGTCCACGCTCAAACCCACGCCTTGTAGCAGACGCATCACGTCAACAATCGCCACCAGTTCTCGCTCGAACGCTGTTTCCCGGCCTTCACCAATGGTTTTCAATATCCATTTGGGTGCCATGAAACCGATGCCTGTGATGGCCACGATCTGGATCATTGCCGTAGTACTGAAGCCGTTGCCCCAATTCAGGAACAAGCCGACTGCAAGGCCAAATAGCGCAAGCCCGATGCGCATCAACACAAACCGGCTCAGGTCTTCTTCACGGCCAAAGCCTGCGCGACCCAGCAGTTTCTTGTCTTCATCTTCGACAAAATGGCTGAATGCCTTGGTTTGACTGAATTGCTGACCAATGCGGTCAATGCGGTTGGTCAGCGCACTGGTAGGCACCTGGTTGCGCACAGCCGCCGAGGTTTGAACCCGTCGGCGTTCCTCAATGTACTGCTCAATTCTTTCCAGGGTTTTTTCTTTCCGACTGGCCTGGTTCAACAGGCTCCAGGCCAGGCCCATAAAACCCAGGCCCAGCAGGAAAATTCCGATCCCCAACAACGCGTCGATACTCATGTGGGTGTCCTTAAATGCTTTTGACCATGCGGTAAATGATTGCCGCACCGAAAACCTGTAAGAGGCCGGCTACCAGCAACAATATGCGACCGGTTTCGTCGTTCCACATGGTGCCCAGGTAAGCAGGGTTCAGGGTCAGGATAATCCCGGCCAATGCAGGCGTCAGGCAGCACATGAAGACAGCCGACATGCGTGCCTCTGACGACATAGCCAGCATTTCCTGGTGGTGTTGTTCCCGATCGCGCAGGTATTGCGCAAGGCGGCCCAGCAAAATATCGCTTTTGCCGCCATAGTTCAGTGCCAGTGCCACAACCGATGCAATCAGCTTGAATTCGGTCAGCCCATAAACACGCGCCAGCCGGTGCATGGCCTGATCCAGTTCAAGGCCGGCATACTGCATTTGCACAGCAAGCCCCAATGCTTCTTTCAAAGGTTGTTCTGCGTTCTCAAGGGCCGTGTTGAATGACACGGTAAGACTGTAGCCCACAGCACTGACGCGCACCACACCGTCCAGAAAAGCTGGCAACTGGCTCAGCATTTGAAGCCGGCGTTTGCGCTGGCGATACAGCACATAAGCAGCAACACCTAAAAAGGCGAGAATAAGTGCGCCCGTGGCACTGACCAGACCACGAAAAACCAGGGCGGTGAGGGCGGGCAGCAGCATGAACAGGCCAAGCCGAATGCCCAGGGCTCTGTCGATGGTCAGGCCAGCTGAAATCAGGCTGTCGGTGACCCATTGGGGAATGAATTTTTTTCTTAGCGGGTCTTTTTCCAGCGCCAGCGGGTCTCGGGATTTGCTCAACGCAACGTCCAGCCTGCTTTCGGCAAGCTTTCGGCTTTGTTCTTCAGCACCACGTCCCAGCAGCAGCAAGGCCAGGGAAATGAAAATCAGTGCAGTGGCGATTAGTCCGAATGTCATGTCAGGCGGATGTGCGAAATTTTCGGGTTTTTGGGGTAAGGCACCACGGGAATCCAGTTGTCCAGTTCCTGTCCGTCCGGGCCCAGGCGGCTTTCATGGCGGTACAGGTCTTGAAGCAAAATGTTGTCGTCCACAATGCCTGCCACTTCGGTGATGCTGTAAATGCGGCGTTTGCCTGATGGCAAGCGCACAATTTGAACGATCAGGTCCAGCGCCGAGGCAATTTGGCGTCGCAAGCTCATTTCATTGCCTGTGAAGCCTGCAAAACCGGACAACATCTCAAGGCGGTGCAGGCAGTCACGCGGGGTGGACGCGTGAATGGTGCCCATCGAGCCATCGTGGCCAGTGCTCATGGCCTGCAACATGTCCAATACTTCGGCACCCCGTACTTCGCCCACCACCACGCGGTCGGGGCGCATACGCAAGCTGTTCTTGACCAGGTCGCGAATGGATACCGCGCCAGCGCCTTCATGCCCACCCGGGCGGCTTTCAAGGCGAACCACGTGGTGGTGGTTCAGTTGCAGTTCTGCCGTGTCTTCAATCGTGATCAGGCGCTCGCCAGCCGGAATGAATTCGGCCAGAACGTTGAGCATGGATGTTTTGCCCGTCGATGTCGCGCCACTGACCACCAGGTTGCAGCGCTTGCGCACGGCTTCCTGCATCAGTTCATACACACGGGAATCAAAAGTGCCCAAGCCCATCAGGTCTTCTGCACGCAGGGGTATGCTGCGGAATTTTCGAATGGAAACCACCACGCCGTCGCGGGCCAATGGGGAAATAATGACGTTGATCCGGCTGCCGTCAGGCAGGCGCGCGTCCACCATGGGGCTGGATTCATCCAGCCGGCGGCCCAGCGGCGCCAGAATTCGGCGAACAATGCGCAACAGGTGGGCATTGTCGACAAAGCGGGCCTGTACCCGTTCCATTCGACCCATCTTGGACACGTACACGTCTTTGTACCCGTTGATCATGACGTCTTCAACGTTCGGGTCGGCGAGCAGGTCTTCAAGCGGGCCAAAGCCTGCGATTTCCTTGTAAAGCGAATCGGCAACAAACGCCACTTCCGAATCGTTCAGCGGAATCTGTTTGCCATAAATCAGGCTTTGCACTTCCCCTTGAATGAATTTGCCAAGGGCTGTGTTGTCCATTTTTGCGAAGGTTGCGCCCTTCTTTTCAATGATGGCCAGAATGTGTTCATGCGCCATTTCCTTCACATCGGCCAGCACGGCGGAATCCATGTCTCCCACTTTGGCCGCCGCAAACTGCAGGTCTTGCGCATTATTCGCGGTGTTGGTCGAGGCGAGACTGTCGCTGTCCAACTCACTGGATTTCGGGGGAGGTGTTTCCTGACCAAAAATGATGTCGCTCATTTGTTGAACCATTTCTTGAAGGTGGAGGTTAGTCCGTGGGAGTTCTCACCATGACGTCGGGTGGAGTTCACACGCTCCAGCAATTGCGAAACCGCCTTGGAATAGGGATCTTTCGGGTCTGTGGCTGACAGCACCTGGCCGCCATTGACGGCATTGATCAAGGGCGCACGACGATCAGGCAATTCGTGCACAGTCTGGATCTGAAGTTTCTTTGCAATTGAATCCGCATCAAGGGCCACATCCTTGTGGCAAGGCGTGACCACCAGGTCAAAACTTTGTGTGGCAATGCCTTTGTCGTTCAAGCTTTTGATCAGTTCAGCGGCGGTTACGATGCCCGGAACAGATTGCGGTGTGAGTACCATGGTGACGTCAGCACTGCGCAACAGGCTGGCCACAAATTCCAGGTTTGAGAAACCACACAGGTCAATCACGATGTTCTCGAAGAAGGACTTGATCAGGTTCAGGAATTTCAAGGCATCTGAGGCTGAAATGTCGCGCAAGTCAGCCAGGTTTCTCGGCAGGGAAAGAATTGCCACACCGGTTTGGTGGTGCCTGCGAAAGGCTGATTTGGCCAGTGTTGCGTCGAAGCGTTTCAGGTTGCGTACACATTCAACAAAATCCATCGCACCCTGTTTGTCTTCGCAGGGCAGGTGCACAAGGCCATCGCCCAGCGGCAAACCAAAGTCGAGCAACAAGGTACTGTCTTTGTTTTGGCGGGCCAGTTGCACTGCCAGGTTCACGGCCAGTGTTGTGGAGCCGACCCCTTGCCGCCCCCCCAAAACAACCAGAGCATAGCCTTTGCCTTCCTGAGATGGAGCCGGCGCCTTTTCAGCCACGCCCGTCAGAATCTTGGTGACCTCGCCTGCGCTGGAATCAAGGCTCAGAAAATCCTTGACGCCCGAACGCAACGCGTTAACCACGTCCTCTGTGGAGTCTTTGGAACCCATGGCCACGACAGGCAGATCGGGTGCAATTTCCCGCAGTTCCTTGACGATCAGGCTGGCATCCAGACCCACTTGGGGTGAATAATCCACCACCGCCATACTGGGTGAAACAAGGCCAACACGTTTTGTGATTTCACTGAAGGTGCCAGATTCGCGCACCAGCATGAAACGGTCACCCACTGCATCAGACAGCCAAAGCCAGTTGGCGTCTGATCCGCTGATGAACAGGATTCGGGGCATGCTTTGTGGCATTTGGATAACCCCTTAATTGGTTGTGAAGCCGGGAACCGGCTCTTTCGCTGCAGGCAGGAAGAGTTGGCTCCAGACGCTGCGTGGTCGCATGCCCACGTTCTGGCCAGGCAAGGCCAGTGCAGGTGCATTCGCAGCCCGTGGCTTTACAAAGCGGGGGGTCACTATGATCAGCAGTTCCTTGTCCTCACGGCTGTAGGTGTTGCCTTTGAAAAAGGCGCCCAGAACCGGTATTTCAGAAAGCCAAGGCACCTTGTTGGCGTTGGCAATGATGTTGCGGCTGATTAATCCACCGATCACAAAGCTCTGGTTTTCACCCAGCTCAACGGTGGTGCTGGCCCGGCGGGTCAGGATGGCGGGAACCAACACGCCTTGAATGGATGTTCCCCGTGAAAAATCGAGGTCACTGACTTCAGGCGATACCCGCAGCGCAATCGTTTTGTTGGACAAAATCGTGGGTGTGAAGCTCAAGCCCACACCGAACTTTTTGTATTCAATGCCGATGGTTCCGTTGCCGGATGGCACTGGGATGGGAATCTCGCCACCGGCAAGAAATGATGCATCCTGACCCGACTGGGCAATCAAAGAGGGTTCTGCCAATACCTTGGCGTAGCCGTCGGCCTGCAGGATGTTCAGGTTGGCCGTCAAATCGCCAGCCAGGTTGCTCAATGTCACGCCGAAGGCGTTGGCCACCGAGTTGCCGGAGGATACCGGGTTGGACACTGCGTAGCTGAATTGCCCGCCATTGAACTGGCCTGCCAGGTTGATACCCAAGCGCTGCAGTTCGCTGCGAGTGAATTCCACAACTTTGACATCGACTTGTACCGTGCCGGAGGTTTGCAATGAGGCCTGATCAATCAGTTCTGCAGCTTTTCCGTCTTGGCCGGGCCTCACCAGGCTTTCACGGGCCTGCTGGTAAGTGACCACATCTGGTGTGGATCCAGACAGTTTCATCACCTGGCCTTCGGTTTCCATTTTCAGGTCTTTCAGGCTGGAAATGGTTTCAGCTGCTTTGCCGGTTACGGCCACGGTGATGACGCGCGCCATGCTTGCACCGCGGTCCCAAATCAACAGGGATGTGGACCCGGTTTTCAAACCTGTGACCAAAACCCCTGCATTTTTTCCACCGCGGTCGGTGGGTTTCAAAATCGTGACCGAAGCTATGCTGGGGTCACCAATGGACACTCGAGCAGGAATGGAGGGCAGGCCAACAATCTTCTGGAATCCCGTACTGACTGTCAGTACGAAGGGGGCAGGTGTTTGTGTAGCAGCAGGTGTTTGCCCCATTGCCACTTGAGGCAAGGCCAGTGTGCTTGCAGCCATCAGGGCCATGGCTGCGGCCAGGCCTGTGAATGTGATTTGACGAGTATTCATCGCGCTGTTTCCCGGGTTATTTCGCCACCGCGTATCACTTCCACCGTGGCAGGCGCTGCTTCGCGCTGGCCAGTGGTTTGTGCGGGTTTGTTGTTGTTTTTTGCATTGCCATTGCCACTACCCGGCAACATGGCGTTGTCCAGAGAAATGCCGGCAAACGCCTTGTCGCTAGCCGTCAATTCCACCTTGGGTTGGGGGTTCAACACCTTTCCATCAGGGCCCTTGACCAAGGCAGGTTTCAAAATGGGTTCAGCCTGAGGGAATTTGCTCATGTCGGGTAATTCTTCCTCTTCAGGGCTACGAAGTACTACGAACAATTCACCCAGTGTTTGGGCAACAGCCAGCGTATTGATTTCGCCCGTGGGCACTTCGACCATCATGGCGCGCGAACGGGCAGCCCGGTTGTTGACATCCTTTTCTTCAGCCTTGTTCGCATTTTCCGGCGCATTCACCAACTGTGCACCAACCGACAACACGCGAAGGTTGGGCATGATCAGGCGGGAAATGGTTTGTTGAATGTCTCGGCTGTTGGATTGGAAGATGGAAAACACATCCACGTAATCACCCGGCTTGATCTTGCCAGTGGCCACGTTGTTTTCATCCAGGCGCAAAGCGAAAGCGCGGTAACCTTCACGCACTTCAGCAGCCACGGCACCCGATTCAAAGAACTGGTTTGTTACGGGCAAGCCTTTGCCCACGGTGAACAAGGGTTTTTTCCCAATGACGTCGCCAATGTCTGTGAAAGCTCCGCTGGGTGCAATCGCAAACTTTTCCACCTTCAACATTTCGGGTGTTACAGGCGTGCCGAATTTGATTTCTGTGGTGCTGACCACAACCGGAAAACGTTCCAGTTCGGTTTTGATGGCTTCTCCGCCCTTGCGCGCGTTCTGGCCTGACAAGAAAGCCATGACCATGAAGATCAGGCCTATTCCCAGCAGCAGCAAGGCGAGTATTTTTGTTTTTCCTGACATGTCGCGAAACGCTCCCGAGTGAAATTAAAGTGCACCAGTGGTTTGATACAGAACCACGGCGCTGGCGCTGAGTTGTTCTGGGAAAAATGTATTTGAAAAAGGAATATTGGCCAGGAGGGGGTTTTCTGCAGTATTAAAAAAACCGCGAAATTCCAGGCAGTTCAAGGCTGGGTTTGCACCAGCGCCCAATGCATTGCCACAGTCCGCCGCACCAGCCAACTGGTTCGTCGCAAAACTGAACCCTTCCGGGTACATGGCACTGGGTAGGGAATTCAGAAGCAATTGCCGCGCGGCCGCTTCTGGGTTTGCATTGCTGCCAGCCACCGCCACACTACGAGCCGCCTGAGAAACCGCGCTGCTTAGTGTGTGCTGGACCATGAACAACAGGCTGTAGCCCACGATCGCAAAAATAACTGTTAAAACAACCGGCAACATCAGGGCCAATTCAACAAGTTGCGCACCACGCTGTTTGTCAGCGCGACGGGCAAGCAGTGAAGAGTCCTGAATGTTGCGGTTCATGATGCATTGCTCTGTGATAAAGCCTTAGTTAGTGCCACCACCTGAAGTAGAGCCAGTCAAGGTATTGGTGATATTGGTAAAGGCTGCATCCAGGCCATCGCCCAATGTTGCAAAACCTGCAACAGCGATTGCGACAACCAGGGCTGCGATCACTGCGTATTCAATCAAGGATGCGCCTTCTTCCTTGCGTTTCAAAACCAACTGCTTACGGGCTGCTTTGTTCATGAGATTCACTCCTGTGTGAAAACATCAAATTAGAAATTGAATACCCCCATGTTAGGGGTACTCCAAATGGATCAAAACAGCGATCAGAACCCTCATTTCACCGTCTATTCCCAATTTTGGCCTCAAGGATTTGAAAAACCGTGGGGTCTTTACACCCGATATGGTTAATCCTTGTGAGTTACGATAGTAAACCAAGTCTGTGACTCGATCATTGTTACTATTGGAAACAATTTGCCTTTGATGAACAATTCATGCAAAAAAACGACCTACCCAAATCCATTTTTGGCCCCCTTCAGTCTGTTGCTGGCCTGATCATGGGCGGAGTGCCCGAAACCAAGGAGCCGGGCAAGGCCCGGCGACCCTATGACAGGTCCAAGGAAATCACTCAAAAGGCCTGCGCCAAAGCTGCAGCAGTGTCGGGGGGGCTGGCTTTGCCGGTCGGTCCTCTGGGCATGCTTACAGTGTTGCCTGACCTGGTGATTGTTTGGCGGATACAAGCACAAATGGTGGTGGACATTGCCGCTGCTTTTGGTCACAACAAGGAATTAACCCAGCAGGAGCTGATGGCATGCCTGTTTCGCCATGTTGCCGGAACAGCCTTGCGGGAATATGAGCGTTCTGTCCCGATTGAGCACGACGAACGTCGGGGCAAATCCGTGCTTGATTTTGTCGATCATTTCACACGCAGCGGCAGTCGGGATGTGGCGGTACGGGTCACCAAGCAAATCGGACAAGCCATTGTTGAACGGGTTGCCAAGCGGGCAGCCTCCCGAATTGTTCCGTTGGCGGGTGCCGCCATTGTGTCGGCCTACGCCGCATTGGACACCAAAGAAGTGGCCCGCACGGCAGTGGAAATGTTCTCGGGTGAAAAGTTGCCTGCCCGACGCAGTAAAAAAGCCTACCCGCGGCCGCAGGAAATGTTCAATGTCGACAACGTCAAGGACATTCACCTGGACGAAGAGGGGCCTGCAAAGTCCAACTGACCGGGGGACTTGAATCACCGCAAACCTTGTGTGACACTGACCCAAGGTTGCCTGTGGCTCACAAGGCGTTCAGGCGATCAACTGGCAATCAGTAGTATTCAGAGCCAGCAGATCACATTGAATGGAACTTACCCGTTCCATGGAGGATTGTGGTTATGAACGCCCCCTGCTACCCGTTTCACCCCCTGTCACGCGCAGTCACGCTGCACGACAAATACACCTTGCCCAAAGGCAAAATCTTTCTCACAGGCAGTCAGGCTCTGGTTCGGCTCTTGTTGTTACAGGCCGAACTGGATCGCACCAAAGGCCTGAATACTGGTGGCTTTGTATCGGGCTACAGGGGATCACCTCTGGGGGGCGTTGATCTGGCCTTCTGGGCCGCCAAACAACACTTGCAACCGGCCAACATTCATTTTCAGCCCGGGCTCAATGAAGACCTGGCTGCCACCTCTGTGTGGGGCAGCCAGCAGTTGAATCTGTTTCAGGGTGCAAAAGTCGATGGAGTATTTGGTTTGTGGTACGGCAAAGGGCCGGGTGTCGATCGTAGCCTGGACGTGTTCAAACATGCCAATGCCGCAGGCACTTCCCGACATGGGGGGGTGTTGCTGGTGGCTGGCGACGACCACGCCGCCAAAAGTTCAACCCTGCCACACCAGTCAGACCATGTGCTGAAAGCGGCTGCAATCCCCGTGCTGTTCCCCAGCAACGTACAGGAAATCATCGATTTCGGCATTCTGGGTTACGCCATGAGCCGCTATGCAGGCGTATGGGTAGGCTTGAAAACGGTCGCCGATGTGGTGGAATGTTCCGCCACGGTTGATATTGACCCTGCTCGGCATGTCATCCACATGCCCGCTGATTTTGAAATGCCACCGGATGGCTTGAACATTCGCTGGCCAGACACGGCCCTCGCCCAGGAAGCCCGGTTGCTCGACCACAAACTGTATGCCGCCCTGGCTTTTTGCAGGGCCAACCACATCAACCGCACGGTGATCGATTCGCCGCATGCACGTTTCGGCATTGTGGCCACCGGCAAAGCCTACCAGGACACTTTACAGGCCTTGAGTGACCTCGGCCTTGCGCCTCGCCGATGTGCCGAAATTGGCATTCGAGTGTTCAAGGTGGGCATGGCCTGGCCGCTGGATGCGGTTGGCATTCGGGAGTTTGCCAAAGGATTGAAAGAAATTCTGGTGATTGAAGAAAAACGGCAGTTCGTGGAATACCAGATCAAGGAAGAACTGTACGCCTGGCGTGAAGATGTGCGCCCCAAGGTCTATGGCAAATTCGACGAGCGCCTCGCTGAAGATGGCCGTGAAGGCGGGGAGTGGTCTCTGCCCCAAGGCAATTGGTTACTGCCCAGTCATAATGAACTGGACCCTGCACTGATTTCACAGGCCATTGCCAAACGCCTTCGGCACATTGCCTTGCCCCCCGATGTACAGGCCAGCATTGCCCAGCGTATTCAGGCCATTTTTCATCGACAAACCATTGGAAAACCGGCGCACCCGCCCATTGAGCGCAAACCCTATTTTTGTTCGGGTTGCCCGCACAATACCTCCACCAAGGTGCCTGAAGGCAGCCGAGCCATGGCCGGCATTGGTTGCCACTACATGGCCGTCTGGATGAACCGCAGTACCGAAACCACCACGCAGATGGGCGGCGAGGGGGCGCCCTGGATCGGGCAGGCACCGTTCACGGAAACCCGACATGTGTTTGCAAACCTCGGGGACGGTACCTATTTCCATTCCGGTATTCTGGCCATACGCGCCAGCGTAGCCGCTTGTGTCAACATCACCTACAAACTGTTGTTCAACGACGCTGTGGCCATGACAGGCGGCCAGCACCTCGATGGTGTGTTGACCGTACCCCGGCTCAGCCGGCAGTTGGCCGCCGAGGGGGTTGCAAAAATCGTCATCGTCAGCGACAACCCCCAGGCGCACCGCAGGCAGTCAGACCAAGACCCCAAGGCCGAAGGGGTAGAGGTGTTTGATCGCCGTGACCTGGACCTGGTGCAGAAACTGTTGCGCAGCACCCCCGGCACCACGGTACTGATCTACGAGCAAACCTGCGCCTCTGAAAAGCGCCGTAGGCGCAAACGGACCGACCCGACAACAGGTCAGCCAATATTCCCCAACCCGACCAAACGCGTGTTGATCAATCCAAGGGTGTGCGAAGGGTGCGGCGATTGCTCTCGACATTCCAATTGCCTGTCGATCGAACCCCTGCCCACACCCTGGGGCGTGAAGCGAACCATCAACCAGTCCACCTGCAACAAGGATTACAGCTGCCTCGAAGGCTTGTGCCCCAGCTTGGTTACCGTAGAGGGTGCCGGGCTGAAACAACATTCAAGCCAGGCCCACGTGGCTGCGCTCAGCAATGCCTTCTCGGAATTGCCAGATCCCGATTTCAATATTCACCCGAACGACCTGGACCGACGCTATGCCGTACTCATCAACGGTGTGGGTGGCACGGGGGTGGTGACCATTGCGGCATGGCTGGGTATGGCGGCGCATTTGCAAGGCATGGAGGCCTTGGGGCTGGACATGGCGGGCCTTGCGCAAAAAGGCGGTGCGGTGTTTTCGCACTTTCAGTTTGCACCTGCTGGGCAGACTCTGGCGTCATCAAAAATTCCAGTTGGCGAGGCTGACCTCATGATCGGTGGCGACCTGCTGGTGTCGGCCCATGAAAAAACCCTGGAGCTGTTGCGCGGTGAGGCATTTGCAGTGGTCAACACCGACACGTCGCCCACCGCTGACTTCATTCAGCAACGCGATTGGTCTGTTTCTGAAAATACAATGCACGCCGACATTGCACAGGCCTTGAGCAATCCTCAGGTTCAACTGCAAACAGTACGTGCCCAATGGATTGCCGAACAGCTGCTAGGCGACACCGTGTTTGCCAACGCCATTTTGCTGGGAATGGCTTGGCAGGGTGGCTATTTGCCCTTGCACCTGGCAGCCTTGCGCGAGGCCATTGAACTGAATGGCGTCAAGGTAGCGGAGAACTTGCAGGCTTTTGAACTGGGTCGCCTTGCAGCCCACAAACCGAAGGCGCTCGACAGACTCTTGATTAAAACCGACATCCCGCCAACGCTGGAAACTGCCGAGGAGTTGCTGCAACGTTGCCACCACGAATTGGCGCTGTATCAAAACACTGCATTTGCAGACCGGTTTTCAGGCCGGTTGTTGCCTTTGCGCGCTTTGTTTCATCAGCATGCAGAACCAGCACTTGCAGATGCCTTGTGGGCACGCCTTTGCCGTACCTATTTCAAGTTGCTGGCGTACAAAGACGAGTTTGAAGTGGCCCGCCTGCACACCGACCCGGCCTGGGCTAAGTCCACCCGGGCACAGTTTGAATCCGGGGCCAAAATGGTGTTTCACTTTGCACCCACCTGGCTAGCTGGTCACAGCGCCCGGCCCAAAAAAATCCGGCTGGGGCAATGGGTAATCCCGATCCTTAAGGCAGTGGCTGCGTTGCGGGTTGTTCGGGGAACCTGGTTAGACCCTTTCAAAGGCAGTTTGGAGCGTAAAAATCAGACTTTACTGGTCGCCTGGTTTGAATCCTGGATGGAACTGATGCACAATAATCCTTCAATGTTGCAGTACAGCATGGAGATTGGCCGAACCTTGGACCTGTTCAATGCCGTGAAAGGTTTTGGTCAGGTGCGTATTGAATCATTTGAGAAAGCAAGGTTCGAGATTCAAAATTCCATGCAATACAAGCCTAACCTGGATCAGCATGACCAAGACAGACAACAAACCTGAAACCAAAGTGACCAAGCGCAAAGAGACCAAACGCTCTGAAAAAGTGTTGCCCGAGGCCTTGGTCCCCGAAAGTCAATGGGAAATTCTGGGCCAAGCCTGCATGGTCAATGGCAAGGCCGTGCGCCTGCGCCAGTGGCCCACCCGCTATGGCGACATGCCTTCCAATGAGGACATGCACGAACGTGTGGACCAACTGTCGAAGCGCTTGAACCAGTTGTTGACCTGCCTGTATGCGCAGGGGCAGCACAAACTTCTGGTGATTTTGCAAGGCATGGACACTGCTGGAAAAGACGGCGCCGCTCGTGCCATCATGGGTTCTGTACACCCCATGGCATTGCGCATGGTGTCGTTCAAAGAACCTTCCGAACAGGAAAATTCACATGACTTCCTGTGGCGTGTTCACCCCCATGTGCCGGGTGCAGGGCAGTCAGTGATTTTTAATCGATCCCACTACGATGGGATCATCATGCCCATCATTCAGGACAATGTGTCTGCTGTCTGGATTGAAGAGCGGATTCGACAGGCCAATGACTTTGAGCGCCTGCTCGTGGAAAGCGGCACGACTGTGCTGAAAATTTTTCTCAATATTTCCCGTGAAGAACAACATCAGCGCATGGTCGATCGGTGGGAAGCGCCAGACAAGCGCTGGAAGTTGACCGAGAAAGACCTGCATTGCGGCGAGAACTACAGCATGTACGCCAATGCGTATGAGCAAGTGCTTGAGAAAACCTGCACCAAGCAGGCCCCTTGGTGGATCATCCCGGCAGACCACAAAGGATTTCGCAATATGCTGGTTGCTGAAATTCTGGTGGGCACGCTTGAGCGAATGGGCTTGGCTTGGCCGGAACCAGATCCCGCCGTTGCGAAAAGCGAATTCTGGAAGAAACCGTCAACCACTACAGGAACGTAATCGTTATTACAGTTCCAGTCTCCTTGTTATTATTTCGCAGGAATTATCGATTATGAATAAAGTCACTTTGAAGTTCGCATTGGCAAGCACTGTAGTGTTTTTTTCCGCAACGGCAGGGGCTACGGGCCTGGGTCTGGGCGGAAGTGCCGGAGTTAAGGCCGCTTTGCCAGGTGTTTCGGTCAACGTGGGTACACAGGCAGAAGCAAATGCAAACGCAGACGCCAATGCCAATGCCAATGCCAAAGGTAACGTCGGTACGGACCTTGATTTGAAGGGCAAGACGAGTGCAGCAGTAAAAGGTGCCAAGTCAAAAGGCGATGACATGCGCAACGAAGCAGGTACCTTGCATTCAGAAGCCAAAGGCGAACTGGGCAAGCGTGCAAGCGCGCTTGAATCGAAAAGCGAAGTGAAAGCGAAAACGGATTTGGGTGTCAAAGCTGACGCCAATGCTAAGTCTGACTTGAAAGCCAAGGCCGATTTGAAAGCATCTGCCAAGTTGAAAGCCGAAAAGAACTGATACGCAACGCCTGTTTGCACATTAAAAATGCCCCTTTAGTAGGGGCATTTTTTATACATTCCAGGCTTGGGTTGAGCGGTTAGAGTTTGCGTATTTTTTCCAGTGTGGCTGTGGTACTGCGCTCATGTTCAAACGCGATGGACAGCGCTGTGCCACCCCAGCTTTGTACTTCCTTGGCGCCCACCATTTTTTCAACTGGCCAGTCTCCACCTTTGACCAGCACATCCGGGCGAGCCGCCAAAATAGCGTTCAATGGCGTGTCTTCTTCAAAGTATGTCACCAGTGCCACACAATCGAGCGCGGCCAATACTGACATTCGGTCCGCTTGGGTGTTGATTGGCCGATCAGGCCCCTTGCCAAGGCGTTTGACTGATTCGTCGGAATTCACTGCCACAATCAGGCTTTGTCCTTCCTGCGCAGCTTGGTCCAGGTAAGTGACGTGTCCGCGGTGCAGCAAGTCAAAAACCCCATTGGTGAACACCACGGGGCCTTTAAGCTGCTTGGCACGTTCAGCCAGTTCTGCTGGTGTGCACACCTTTTTTTCAAAGCGTGCGGGTTTGCCGGTTGTTGTCATGTGGCTCAGGCTGCGCTGGTCACTGGGGTGTCAGTAGCACCCAGGCGAGCCATCACTTCCTTGCGATAACGGTTCAGGTCTTGAACTGATTCGAAAGTGCGTTCAAACAACAGGCTCATGTTATGCAAAATGCGGTCAACCACCTTCTTTTCCCAGTCGGCGTCGAACTGAATCTGGCCATCCAGCCAGTTTTCAAGCCAATCCGGGTCGGGCAAGCGACTTTGCACGGTGTCGTTGGGGAACAGGTCCTTGTTCACGTGCAAGTTGGTGGGGTGCAATGGTTTTTGGGTGCGTCGAGCCGATGCCATCAACACGCCAATTTTCGAGAATGCAGCACGCGCGCCATCACCTGCCTCAACCAGCGCTTTTTTCATGTAGCGCAGGTAGGCACCACCGTGACGGGCTTCGTCATGGGAAATGATCTTGTAAATCTGTTTGATCACGGGTTCCGTGTGCCAATCCGAGGCGCAGCGGTACCAGTGATTCAGGCGAATTTCACCGCAGAAGTGCAGCATCAGTGTTTCCAATGGCGGTGCGGGATCAAACTCAAAGCGCACGGCGTGCAATTCTTCTTCGGTGGGTAACAAATCGGGGCGGAAACGGCGCAGGTATTCCATCAACACCAGCGAATGTTTCTGTTCCTCGAAGAACCAGATCGACATGAACGCTGAAAAATCGCTGTCATGCTTGTTGTCCCGAAGAAACATTTCCGTGGCCGGCAATGCAGACCACTCTGTGATTGCATTCATCTTGATGGTTTTGGCTTGCTCTTCGGAGAGCAAGCTGGCATCAAACTGGTCCCAGTTGATGTCTGTTTCCATGTTCCAACGCACAGATTCCAATGACCTGAATAATTCGGGATACAACATGTCGTTCCGCCTTCACTGAATTAATCGAACTTTTGTGATTTTAACAAGACATGTCATGAAGCAAGTGAAGATTTGGTGACAGGGGGGTGTTTATGTGCACGCTCGTGCGCTGAAAAACACAAACCATTGTCTCAGCCTGCCTGTTTTTTAAGCCAGCGCATCAACCCGCCCAGCACCGGGATCTTCTCGTAAAGCTCTTCAGCAGTGTCCCAGTAGTCCCTGTGTGACTGTACAAGTCCGTTTTGGTTCAATTGCAGGTGTGATGAACCCTTGATGCACTGTACCTGACCTTGCTTGAAACGCTTCATTTCAAAAAGAAAGTCCCAAGCCATGAAAACCTGTTGCTCCGATTCAAACGCGGTGTGCACCACGAATCTTGGATTGTCCACCTGGTGAAACATCTCCCCGAATATACGGGCAATGTCTTCAACCCGGTTCACCTCATTGAAAGGGTCTTTGAAATAGGCATCTGCAGCGTAAAATCGGGGCATGTCCGCCACAGTTTTTTCGGTGATGTGTTCAAAATAGTCAATCAGCCTTCGCAGGGGTTCGGAAAGCTTTTGCCGATCCAGGGGCGCCAGGCTGTTGGCGTAATGGGTTTTACTCATTGCCCAGCTCCGGCTTTTTTGTGTTCGCCGTGATTTTACGTACCGCAGCGAAATACAAGGAATAGGGAAGAATGCGCAGGGTACGCAGTGTGCGTGTGAAGGCTTTTGGAAAGTGAATTTCAAACTCGCCTTTTTCCAGGCCTACGATGATTTCCTGAGCCGCTTTTTCTGCGGTAATCAGGAACGGCATCGGAAACGTGTTTTTGCGGGTCAGCGGTGTATCCACAAAACCGGGGTTGATCACGCTGACACCCACCTGGTATGGCTTCAACTCCACGTGTAGAGCCTCGGCCAGATTGATCAGTGCCGCTTTGGTTGGGCCATACGCCAGGGAATTGGGAAGTCCGCGATAGCCTGCCACGCTGGAAACAATCGCCAAGTGACCTGATTTCTGTTCGAGAAGCTTGGGCAATACATTGCCCAGTACATACATGGTGCCGTTCAGGTTGACATCAATTTGCTGGCATACCTTGTCAATATCGAAGCCTTCAACCGACATTTCCGAATAGGTGCCTGCCATCAGCACAATCAGGTCTATGCCGCCCCAAGCATTGATCAGGTGATCAAACGCTGTTTTCACCGCGCCTAGCTGGGTGATGTCCAGTGGCAATGCGGTGGCGTTTTTCAATTCGCCTGCCAATGTGGCCAGCTTGTCCGCACTGCGGGCCGACAGCATCTGCCGGCAACCCAGCTGGTCAAGCTGACGGGCCAATGCTTCGCCAATTCCGGTGGAAGCACCGACCAGCCAAACACGCTTGTTTTGCCACTGGGTCAATTTCGGGTTGAAGCTCATGCGGTGTGTCCTTGTTGGTCCTTGTTGATTCAGTCTCTTTTACGAAAGCTCAGCAGAACTTCGCCCAGCTCAATGCCAAACTTGCTCATGGTGGCGCGGTTCAGCATGACCTTGTCGTCCATCAGGTACATCCAGTCATCAAACTGCACTTCGTAAGTGGTGCCGTCCACGGGCAACAGCATGGTGTATTTCCATTGAAAGGCATTGCCCGAGGTTTCACCATTGGCCTGCCCCAGCACATCTCCAGCAGTGCCGGTGTAGCTGTTGCCGTTTTTCTTCAAGGTCCACACGCGTTTTTGCGTGGTGCCGTCGGAATAGACAAAGTCTTCGTCCAGAATGCCGGTGTCACCATCCCAGGTACATTTCATCACAACCGTAAAGCGTTTCACCACTTTGCCGGAGCGGTCCTGAAAAACACCCCACGCGTCGATCGTGCCGTTGAAATACTCTTTCAAGTCCAATACCGGTTTTTCCTGGGCATAGTCCTTGGGCTGCGGGCTGGCACAGGCGGTTAGAACAAGGGCGCTGGCCAGCGCCAGAAAAGCCAGTTGAATACGCTGAATCCAGCGCGATGTAATTGAAGTGCTGTTTTTCATGAGGTACTCCCGGTTGCTTTGTTGGGTTGTGTGCTGTTCAGGCTGACCAGGCCACTGCGGCCTAGCAGCACGATGGCCAGTAATTTCAGGGCGCAGGGCAGCAGCGCGTAAACCCACAGTAATGGATCATTGGCCAGTTGTTCAAGCAAGCCCATGCCTTGATAGGTGTCAGTTTTGGCCATGTCGGCGGAATAGTTGAACCACTGCAAGGTGCCCAAAGCAAAGCTGGGCGCCAATGCCAGGTTGAATTTGTTCACCCAGTTCCACAGGCCAAAGTAGGTCCCTTCTGTTTTACCCCGTTCGCCGTTTTCTTCAATCAGGCGTGCCACTAGCGCAGCAGGTAGCGATAAATCAGCACCCAGCGCAAAGCCTGTGACCACGCACACCAGCAGGTAACCCGCCAGGTCGCCTTCACCCAGCACCACCACCACCACAAAGGCCGGAATTGAAAGGATCATGCCCAACAGCCATGCGCGTGCCAGGCCGATTTTGCTCGACAGCCAAACCCAGAACACAGTGGATGCCGCACCCACCAGGAAATACACAGCCAGTACCCATTGGTCGGAATCACCCAGGCCTAGCCGGTCGCGCATGTAAAACGGCACCAGCGTTGCGGGCAAGGCAGCGGCCAGGCCGTTGCACAAAAATACGCCCATCAACTTCCGGAAGTTTTTGCGGCGCATGGGTTGCACAATGTCTGCCAAACCCGTTCGAATGGAGTCCGCAACGCTGGTATGCAAGGTGTTCAAGGCGGCCCCCAGCGCATTGGCAGTTTGCCGCGCAGCCGTATCGGGTTGTGGTGAAAATTTCAGTAGCAGGAACATGCCCAGCACCAGCATCGCCGCGAATACGGTGAAGATCAAGCCTGCATTCGTTTCCAACGCCAGTGACACGGCAAATACCACGCCCAGAATACCTACGCCTTCACGCACGGCTACGTAGGTGGAGCGCTCTTTGTCTGTATGACCCAGCTCAGCTCCCCAGGCCTGGTAAGCGATGCTCGCAAAACTGTAGCCCAAGTGCACCACAATCAGGCTGGCCATCAGGCTGGCAGCATATTCCGTGGGCGTATCCCCCAAGGGAAAAAATACGCCAGCCATGCCCAGCAGCAGCAAGGGCACTGACAGCAATAAGGGTAGGGCGTATCGGTTGCCAGGGTTGCCCGAGTTACCTTTTGCGCTACGCCGATCAACCCAAAGGCCGATTGCCGGGTCCAGAACCGCGTCCAGCAAGCGGGACAGCAGCAAGATGATGCCAACCCAAGCTGAGGGCACTTCATAAATGCGGGTGTAAAGGTAAGGAACCTGGATGTAAATGGGCACCGCCACTGCGCCCAAGGCCCAGCCCAAAAGACCATAGTTCAGCAGGTTCTTGGCGCTGGTTTCAGCTTGGTTTGATTTGCTCATGGCGCGGTGGTGTTCAGCGCTTCAAACCGATGAGTTCACGGCGCATTTCCGGCGCAGAGGTTTTTGGGTCCAGCCAGATGCCCATGAAGGCTTCCGCCAGTTCAGGGTCATCCACGCGAGCCAAGGGTTGGCCATTGCGAAACAACTGCATGCCTTTTCCGGGTGTGAAAAGCGCACTCAGCGTGTGGCCTTTCTTCACGTTCGGAAAAATGGAATTGAGCTTGGTCAGCCAGGCTTGCCGCTGTTCTTTCGTACCGGCACCAATTGCTTCCATCTCGTCAATGCTGCGTTCAGCAATGTCGCTGCCATCGAAGTCACGGGCATATTTCAATTCCAGCCACGAAGGGTCGCGCTTGTAATTGAAATCGCCGGGTTCCGCGTTGGCCCACAATTGCCCATCATAAACCCGCAAGCCAAACCAGCGCAGTGTGCCGTACCCCATCAATTTTGCATCATCAATGGTCTGGGTGACCTGCCTGGGCGGTGGATTCAGGTTGCTGTTGGCATTGGCCAAGGGCGCCAAGCCAAGAAGAGCCAGGCAAAGCAGGGCATTCTGAACAAGGCGGGTGGCGGTCAACTTCATTGGTTCTCCACTTTTTCCAGGTAGAACTGGATGACATCGGTGCTTTCGTATTCAAAACCGGCTTCACAGTAGGCCAGATAGAATTCCCAGGTCCGAATGAACGGGTCGTCAAACCCCTGGTTTTTGACCTGTTCCAGCGTACCCATGAATTGGGCGCGCCACTGGCGCAATGTTTCAGCATAGTCTTTTCCGAAGGCCTTTTCAGACACCACGCGCAAACCGTGCTTTTCTGCCATGGCCCTGAATTTGGAAGGCGAGGGCAGCATACCGCCCGGGAAAATATACTGTTGAATGAAGTCCGTGCCCTTGCGGTAGCGGTCAAACAGGGCATCGTCGATCACAATGGTTTGAATGGCCGCTTTGCCACCTTTTTTCAGCAGCCTGTTCACAGACTGGAAATAGGCTGGCCAGTATTCTTCACCCACGGCCTCGAACATTTCAATGGACGCAATGTGGTCGAATTGACCGCGGCAGTCGCGGTAATCCTGAAGACGAAAATCGGCGTGCTCACCCAAACCCTGTTTGGTCAGTCGTTCCTTGGCATAGGCCAGTTGTTCTGTCGACAAGGTCAGGCCCACCAATTTGGCACCAGCGGAGCAGGCCTTCTCTGCAAAGCCACCCCAGCCGCAGCCAATTTCAAGCACCTGGTCGCCCAGTTTGGGTTGCAGGTAGTTGATCATGGCCATGTACTTCGCGTCTTGGGCTTGTTCCAGGCTCAGGCTGGTGTCCCCATCAAACAATGCGCTTGAATAGGTCATGGATGGGTCCAGCCACAACTGGTAGAACGGATTGCCCAGGTCGTAGTGGGCGTGAATGTTCTTCCGGGCCTGCGCCTTGGTATTGCGGTTAAGCAAGTGTTTGATCTTGTATGCAATGCTGCCCAAAAAGCTGCCATAAATTACTTTCTCAACAGCTTTGCGGTTTTCAAGAAACACACCCAACACCGATGCGATGTCATTGGTTTCCCATTCGCCTGCAATGTAAGCTTCCGCAAACCCGATGTCACCCGCTTTCAGTGCGCGTTGGCAAACTGACCAGGAGTTGAGCTTGATTTTTGCACTGGGCTGGTCTTCATCGCCACCAAACAACAGGTGTACACCTTCAGGCGTCACCAACTCCAGTCGACCCTTTCTCAGCTTGGTCAGCAGTTTCAGTGTCCACTGCGCAGAGGAAGGGGCATAGCTTGGCAGTTGAAACTGCGAAAACGTGATCGATTGGGTCATGCTTCAAATTTTGTCGACGTAATGGTGTTACTGGGAGGGTTTGGCTTGCCGTGAAACTTCGCGCCTTTGAACAGCAATTTCACCGCCTGCCAATGGATTTTTAATACGACTGCCAATGTAAACCAGCCATATTTCAATAGTGTTTTACCCCAAAGGAGGGTGTTTGGATGCACCAGTTTGCCGCTGACACTGGTACTTAATTGCTGAACCGTGCCTTCAAAGTAGTTGATTCGGGCTAGGGAATGGTTTTCACTGCTGACGAAACGGAACTCATAGCGGCCGGAAACCGGGAAAAAAGGCGACACGTGGAATTCTTTGGTGGCGTGCAGCAGCATGCCCTTGTTCAAGGCAGCATCCGAATCAGGAGCATTGAGCAGGTAAAAGTGGCGTTCACCGAAGGTGTTGTTCACCTCGCAGAGAATCACGCGGCATTGTTGTTTGTCATTGTGAAAATACCAGAAGCTGACGGGGTTGAACACATAGCCCCGCACCTTGGGGAAGGTGTGCAAATGGACCGGACCGTTCAAGGTCTCGCCGGTTTCTGCCTCCATTCGCGCATTCAATTGTTCAACAAATTCCGGAAAATTCAGCGCGTGTGGTTCAAGCCCGTAGTTGCGGGCTGAAACCGAAACCAGCCCTTTGCCATCAATCACCGGGTAGCGGTGGCGTGGCTCACCAGGAGCACTGGAAAACACCAGGCGGACAAAGCACGCCCCGGTGCGAAAGCCATTTGGCTTGGGTAGGTCGCGGTGATGCAACACCTGTCCCCAAGCCATTTTCACGTTGTTCAGTTGAAAACGCGGGTGCGCCATCAAGCCGCCTGTTGCGTGGTCTTCGACAGCTTGTCAATCAGTGCGCGGGCCGCATTCAACCCGGATGTATGGC
This sequence comes from Burkholderiales bacterium, assembly GCA_027484315.1. GTDB lineage: Bacteria > Pseudomonadota > Gammaproteobacteria > Burkholderiales > Burkholderiaceae_B > Limnobacter. The sequence goes on from JAIXTE010000144.1 coordinate 27,254, forward strand.
CATCTTCGTGAAAGCCGTATTTCATCCAGGCACCCGCGAGGTACACATTGTTCAAACCTTGAAGTGCTGCCAGTGCTTCCTGGGCTTGCACTGCAGGTACGTCGAATACCGGGTGTGAATAGTGAATTTCACGGAATACTTTTTTGCTGTCAGGCTGAATAATCGGATTCAGCGTGACAAATATCGGGGTTTTGACCGGCAAAGGCTGCAGCAGGTTGCTCCAGTAGGTCACTGATACACTGGGTTGCGGGTTCAGCACATCGCTGAGGTAGTTCCAGGACGACCAGGTGCTGCGTGTTTTTGGCATCAGCTTGGTGTCGGTGTGCAGGTAAGCCACATTGGGCTGGTACTTGATGTGACGCAGTTGCGCTTTCTGCGCGTCATTGCCCTTCAGCATGGCCAGCGCTTCATCACTGTGGCAAGCCAGAATGACCTGGTCAAATTCCTGTGCACCCAGGCTGGTTTTCACGATGGGCTTTGGGCCCGTGGTGTCCACTTCCTGCACAGGTGTTGCTTTGTGCACTACGTCGATGAAAGGCAGAATCTTTTGAACGTAATTTCGGGCGCCGTTTTTCACGGTGAACCACTTGGGTCTGTCGTTGACTTGCAGCAAGCCGTGGTTGTGGCAAAACTGGATGAACGTTGCAACCGGAAAGGCCAGCATCTGTTCACTGGGGCAAGACCAGATGGCTGCTGCCATTGGGATCAGGTACCAATCCCTGAATTCGGCGCTGTACTTTTCCTGCACCAGGTAGTCGCCCAAGTGCATTTTTGCCGTGCTCTTGAACAAATCAGCCCGACCTGCATCTTCCACCATGGCGGTGGCCGCCTTGTTGAAGCGCAGAATATCCAGCAGCATGCGGATAAAGCGCGGACGGAGCAAATTGCGCCGCTGCGCAAACACGGTGTTCAGGTTTGTACCAGCCCATTCAATGTTCAGTTCGGGCAGGCAAACTGAAAAAGACATGTCAGATTCCACCGTTTCAACATCCAGTTCTTTGAACAGGCGAATCAGGTTCGGGTAAGTGCGTTCGTTGTAAACCAGAAAACCCGTGTCCACGGGCACCTGCTTGCCTTCCACTTCAATGTCCACAGTGTTGGTGTGGCCGCCGATGTAGTTATTGGCTTCAAACAGGGTCACGTGGGCGCGGTCGCGCAGCGCATAAGCGGCGGTCAAGCCGGAAATGCCGCCACCAACAACAGCCACTTTGGGCAAAAGTTTTTTGGAAATCAGGGTCATGTGTGCTCGAGTAATAAAATAGGCTGACATTAACGCTAGCATCCTAACCTGTTATTTGCATCCAACATGCTCCTGGTTCTGGCTTTTACGCCGGAACCAGGGTTTGTTCGAGAATTTACAGGCGTTTGTCCTCTTCGATCCAGGCCACGGCCGAGTGGTTGTGGATGGATTCAAAGTTTTCGCTTTCAATCCGGTAAGCCAGCACCTTCTTGCTGGCTTTCAAACGGATGGCGACATCACGCACCAGGTCTTCCACGAACTTCGGATTGTCATAGGCGCGTTCAGTGACGTATTTTTCATCGGGTCGCTTCAGCAGGCCCCACAATTCACACGATGCGGATTCTTCCGCCATGCGGATCAACTCCTCCACGGAAATCCCGTCCATCACCAAGGCACGAATTGTGATGTGGCTTCGCTGGTTGTGTGCGCCATAATCCGAAATTTTCTTCGAACAAGGGCACAGACTTGTCACGGGTACGACCACGGTGATGAACACATCCGTCGCTTTGCCATTGTTGTCTGCTTCCAGCGTCACTTCATAATCCAGCAGACTGGCGACTCCGGATACGGGCGCAACCTTTCTGACAAAGTATGGAAACTTCATGGTGATGGTGCCTGCGTTGGAATCCAGGCGTTGCAGCATATCGTGCATCATCTGTTTCATGCCGGCTGGCGTCAGGGCGCTTTCCTGGGTTTGCAGAATTTCAAGAAACCGTGACATGTGCGTGCCTTTTACATCCGCAGGCAAAAATACGGCCATGTCGATCGTAGCCACAGAGGGTTGCGGACCTTCCAGGGTTTCTACAATGATCGGGTGCCGGATGGCACGAACTCCCACTCGTTGAATGGCAATATTCCGCTGATCTGTGCGAGATTGTTCATCAGGTAAAAAAATTCCGTCCGGTGCATTCATGAAGAAGCGCTCCAATAATAATTACTGCTTTGTGATTGGATGTGCATCGAGTGCACGGCGTATGACCTGGGTGATCTCCGGGCTTTGTGGTGACACCCCGCTTTTGAAGGTGCCAACCACTTTGCCGTTTCGATCGATCAGGTATTTATGAAAATTCCATCCGGGTTGTTCTCCGGTGGCTTTTGTCAATTGTTTGTACAAGGGATTGGCCAAATCACCCTTGACTGATGACTTTGCAAACATCGGGAACTTCACCCCAAATGTGTTGTTACAGAAGTCCGCGATTTCCTTGTTGGATTTGGGTTCCTGTTTGCCGAAATCGTTTGAAGGAAAGCCGAGCACATTAAACCCCTTGGCACCGTACTGGCGCTGAAGCTGTTCGAGTTCCTCGTACTGACCTGTGAAGCCGCAATAGCTTGCGGTATTCACAACCAGTAAAACCTGTCCCTTGAAACCACACAGAGAGATTGGCTTTTCATCCTGCAAGCGCAGAAACTGGTGGTCAAGCAAGGCGGGGCACTCGTTGTTGGCCACTGCCTTTGCCGCATTGGCTGCCAATGCTTTTTCCGGCAAGGCCTGAACCGTCAGGGCCAGCATCAAGCTGCAAGCCAATAGCCACAATTTTTCCTGCGCTGGACTAGACAGACTGTTCCACTTACAATACGTGTTAATCACTCGAGCGTCTCTATAAATATAGTGAAATCTTGGTCAATGTGTTAATTTGACTGGGAATCATAGTTCCGGTTCCATTATCATTCGTTCGCAGTATGAAGTCAATTTGTCTAGGACAAAACAAAGATGTTGAAGTTTAAGAACGATCGGGTTTCCGCATGAACGAGCGCGCAGATCTAAACCAGCCCTCCTTTTCCATTGCCGCGGTTGAGCGGGATACGGGCCTTCCCAAAGACACTTTGCGTGTTTGGGAAAAGCGTTATCTCTTTCCGCAGCCGGGTCGCGATGCCTTCGGCGAGCGTATTTATCCGATCGACCAGGTTGAAAAACTCAGGGTCATCAAACGCCTGATCGACGGTGGTCATCGCCCAGGAAAAATTATCGGTCTAACCATCGATGAGCTTGCCAAATTGGCCGAAGTCAGTAGTGCGGGATCGCGCATCCATGTTGCGCCTGACAGCCTGGATGAGCTCAATGGCTACATGGAATTGATCAAGCGCCACGATGCTCACGAGTTCCGCCAGGCCATGTCCCGCCTGGTCATGACCATGGGGCTCCATCGTTTTGTGGTTGAAGTGGTTGCCCCCATGAACGCCATGGTGGGTGATGCCTGGGCGCGCGGTTATTTTGAAATCTTCGAAGAACACATTTATACCGAAACAATCCAGGTGGTGTTGCGCAATGCCTTGAACACCATGCCCTCTGCCCGCCAGGGTCCGCGCGTGTTGCTGACCACCCTGCCCAATGAAATGCACGGCCTCGGTTTGTTGATGGCTGAATGCATTTTTTCAATGGAAGGCGCGCAATGCGTGTCCTTGGGTACCCAAACTCCGATTTACGACATTGTGTTGGCGGCACGTGCGCAGAACATCGATGTCGTTGCCCTTTCTTTTTCAGCAATTCAAGGTTCGACCGCTGTACTGGATGCGCTGACCGAGCTACGCGAGAAATTGCCGCCAACCGTGGAAGTGTGGTGTGGCGGCTCGGCAGCGGCACTACAAAAAAAACCGTCAGAAGATTTCTATTTGCTGTCCAGCCTCGACTCGATCAGCGACTCAATCGCTGACTGGCGCGTGCGAAACCAGTCCACATCTGCTTAAGTTTTTGTGAGCAAGTCTCAGTCTTTCAAGGGCAACAAGTCTTACTTGCCCACCAAGCCTTGTGTGGCTTGCGGCAAGGACATGACCTGGCGCAAAAGCTGGGCCAAAAACTGGGACGAGGTGAAATATTGTTCGGAAGCGTGCCGCA
>JAIXTE010000027.1 GCA_027484315.1 Burkholderiales bacterium
GAATCACCAGCTTTTTCTCCGGCGCAAGCTCGCAGCCTGTAAGGTGTTCGTTGCTGCATCATCTTGCCGATTCAGGGCAAGGCTTCCCGGCTGATTCGCAGCGAGGGGCGATTGCGTAAGCAATCGATGCGAGCACGCTTTAGCGTGTCGCACGCACCAAGCCAGAATCAACAAGCCGGGAAATCAGCCTTGACCAAGGCGAGATGAGCAGCAAGGAACGCCGAACAAGGCTTGCGCAACGAAACGCCGCAGCGAAAGGCGAGATGAGTAGAAACGAACACCAAACAAGGCACGCGCAACCTCAAAGCCGAACGGCATTTCGCTTCGGCGAATCCAGATACTCTTTGGATTGCATCTCAACAATCCGACTCACCGTGCGGAAGAATTCATGCGCCATTGCGCCTTCGGTGTACAACTCCTCCGGCTCCACCGCAGCCGACATGATGAGCTTGACCTTGTGGTCATACAACACATCGATCAACCAGGTAAAACGTCGGGCTTCTGAGGCCATGCCTGCGCCCATCTTGGGCACTCCGCTGAGTATCACTGTTTGAAACTGGCTGGCGATTTCAAGGTAATCATTTTGCGAACGAGGCCCACCGCACAAGGTCGGAAAGTCAAACCACACCACGGAACCTGCGCGCCGTACTGCCCGGATCACCCGCGACTCAATCTGCAATTCAGCGGGTTCGTCAGCGACTTCTGCAAGGCGTTTGAAGTCATCATTCAATTGGGCATCTGCATGCTCATCCAATGGCATCAAATAGGTATTCAACTGCTCCAGCGTACGGCGACGGTAATCAACCCCCACATCCACATTGATGACATCAAGCTGCTTGTTCAACAAATCAATGGCAGGCAACAAGCGATCCCTGTGTAACCCGTCAGGGTACAAATTGTCAGGCTTGTAGTTGGAGGTCATCAGGAAAGTAACGCCATTGGCAAACAGGCCGTCCAGCAAGCGATACAAAATCATCGCATCTGCAATATCGGAGACATGAAACTCGTCAAAGCAGATCAGCCGGTAGCGCTTGGCAATTCGCGCGGCCACCTCGTCCAGCGGATCTTGAACGCCCTTCAAATCATCAAGTTCTGCGTGTACACCACGCATGAATTCGTGGAAATGCAAACGTACCTTTCGTTGAACTGTCACGCTATTGTAGAAACAGTCCATCAGAAAGCTTTTGCCACGCCCTACTCCGCCCCACAGGTAAAGCCCCCTGGGCACGGCGGGGCGATTCAGGAATTTCTTGATGACACTGCTGCGTGCCTTTTTATACTGAACAAACTCATCGTAAAACAATTGCATGCGGTCCACAGCTTTTTGCTGGGCCGCATCCGACTGATAACCACGTTCGGCCAATACCTGTTTGTAATATTCTTGAACGTTCACGATGACAAAAAATACTGGTTGAGATTGGCCAAGATACCCAGGCCCACCTGATGATTAAAAACAAAACGGCTGATGAAGTGATTCACCAGCCGTTCGGAAAAAACACTGACCGGATTTTAACCGTTCAGCTGACGCTTGTCGCAGGCCAATGCCGCTTCCTTGACCACTTCAGACAAACTGGGGTGCGCATGACAAATGCGACCGATGTCTTCAGAAGAGGCTTTGAACTCCATTGCCATCACAGCTTCCGCAATCAGGTCTGAGGCATGGCTGTTGATGATGTGAACGCCCAATACTTCATCGGTGGTGGCATCGGCCAGCACTTTCACGAAGCCTTGGGAATCGCCCTGCCCCAACGCACGGCCGTTGGCCATGAACGGGAACTGCCCTGCCTTGTACTTTCGACCATCCTGCTTCAACTGCTGCTCTGTTTTACCAACCCAAGCCACTTCCGGGGAAGTGTAGATCACCCAGGGAATGGTGTCGTAGTTGCAGTGGCCAGCTTGCCCCGCCATGATTTCAGCAACCATGACGCCTTCTTCTTCTGCCTTGTGAGCCAGCATGGCGCCACGAATCACGTCACCCACCGCGTAAATACCGGCAACCAGAGTTTGGCAATGTGCATCCACATCAATCTGGCCACGCTCGTTGATTTTCAGGCCAACTGCTTCAAGATTCAAACCGTCGGTGTTGGGCACACGGCCAACCGATACAATCAGCTTGTCGCAATCCAGTTTCTGGGCGTTGCCATCTGCATCGGTGTAGGCGACAGAAACGCCTTTCTTGCTGGCTTTCACCTCGCCGATTTTTACGCCCATGTTCATCTTCAAACCTTGCTTGGTGAAGATTTTTTGCATTTCCTTCGCTACGCCTTCATCACAGGCTGCAAGAAAATTGGGCATGGCTTCAAGCACGGTAACATCCGCGCCCAAGCGGCGCCACACCGAGCCCAACTCCAAACCGATCACACCTGCACCAATGACACCCAGTTTCTTGGGCACAGCACCAAACTTCAAGGCACCTTCGTTGTCGCAAATGATCTGGTTGTCCACTTCGATACCAGGCAAATGACGAGCCTTGGAGCCTGTGGCAACAATCACCTGTTTGGCCGTGACCTTTTCTTCACCGGCAGCAGTTTTCACTGTCAGCTCGAAACCGCCATCAACCTTGCCTGAAAAACTGGCCCAGCCCTTGATGGCGGTGACCTTGTTTTTCTTGAACAGGTACTGGATACCACCCGTCATTTTCGTGACGATGTCATCCTTGCGCTTGATCATTTTGGCCACATCCATTTTCGCGCCAGTCACGGTGATGCCGTGGTCTTCCGCGTGGTGCTGAATCTTCTCGAACTCTTCGGAAGAAGCCAGCAAGGCTTTGGATGGAATGCAACCCACGTTCAGGCAGGTGCCACCCAGGCGAGGCTCGCCTTTCGGGTCGTCATAAGCGTGGCCTTCAATACAGGCCACTTTCATGCCCAGTTGACCAGCACGAATCGCAGCGATGTATCCGCCGGGGCCCGCACCAATCACCACTACATCATATTGTGTGCTCATGAGGTTCCCCTTACAGTTCCAGCAACAAGCGGGCTGGATCTTCCAGGGCTTCTTTCATTGCAACCAAACCAAGAACAGCTTCGCGGCCGTCAATGATCCGGTGGTCATAGCTCATGGCCAGGTAGTTCATTGGACGAATCACGATTTCGCCGTTCTCAACCACTGCACGGTCTTTCGTGGCGTGAATGCCCAGAATTGCTGACTGGGGTGGGTTGATGATTGGCGTTGACAACATGGAACCGAACACACCACCGTTGGAGATGGAGAAAGTACCGCCGGTGAGGTCATCCAAAGTCAATTTGCCGTCTTTGGCTTTCTGGCCAAACTCGGAAATTTTCATTTCAATGTCGGCAATGCTCATTTGATCGGCGTTGCGAATAATGGGGACCACCAAACCACGTGGTGAGCCAACCGCAATACCGATATCAAAGTAGCCATGGTAAACAATGTCGTTGCCATCCACAGACGCGTTCAACACAGGGTACTTTTTCAAGGCAGCCACAGCGGCTTTCACGAAGAAACCCATGAAGCCCAGCTTGGCACCATGTTCTTTCTCGAATTTGTCCTTGTACTTGTTGCGCAAGTCCATGACCGGCTTCATGTTCACTTCGTTGAAGGTGGTCAGGATGGCATTGGTTTGCTGGGACTGGACCAAACGCTCTGCAACACGCGCGCGCAGTCGGCTCATTGGAACGCGTTGCTCGGGACGGCCTTCGATCAGTGAAGATGGATCAAGCGGAGCTTTCACTTCGGGCAACAAACTAACTGGTTTGGCAGCAACAGGTGCAGCGGCAGGCTTTGCCGCAGGCGCTGGCGCAGCCGGCGCATTCAAGGTACCGATCACATCGCCTTTGGTAATGCGACCGTCTTTGCCTGAACCTGCAATCTGATCGGCACTCAGTTTGTTCTCGGCCATCATTTTGGCGGCTGCGGGCATGGCCACAGAGCCATCAACAGAAGCGGAGGTTGCCGCCGCGGGGGCCGCAGCAGGAGCAGCAGGTGCCGGAGCAGAAACTGCCGGAGCAGAAACTGCCGGAGCTGATGCGGCAGCAGGAGCGCTCGCACCCGCTGTGGCTTCAGTGTCAATCTTGGCCAAAACTTGGCCTGCAACAACGGTTGCACCGTCTTCACACAAAATTTCGACGATGACACCAGCCGAAGGTGCTGGCACTTCCAGCACTACCTTGTCAGTTTCGACGTCAATCAGGTTTTCGTCACGCTTTACAGCGTCACCAGGTTTTTTGTACCAATTCAACAGCGTTGCTTCGGCGACAGATTCGGACAGTTGTGGTACGACCACTTCTACGATTGCCATGGAATATTTTCCTTTTGAATTCTTTGTTCAAGTGCGGGCGACCACAATGGCCTGCCCGCTTCCTGTGTTTACTTCGTGATCACGAAACCCTTGAGCTTGCCAAATGCGGCATCGAGCAGCGCTTTCTGCTGTTCGTTGTGCTTGGCGTAATAGCCCACGGCTGGAGAAGCTGAAGCCGGACGACCTGCATAACCCAAACGTTGGCCCTCAGAGAGGTTTTCCAGAATGTTGTGCTGAATCTGGAACCAGGGACCCTGGTTTTGCGGCTCATCCTGACACCACACCACATCCGTCACATTGGGGTACTTACGCAACTCGGTGCTCAGTGACTTGTGTGGGAATGGGTACAACTGTTCAACTCGCGCAATCGCAACATCCTTGATATTGCGTTCGCGACGGGCTGCAACCAGGTCGTAATACACGCGACCGGAACAAAGGACCACGCGTTTGACCTTGCTGGCTTCCAGGTCGCCCTGGTCGCCGATTACGGTCTGGAAATGGCCCTTGGACAGGTCTTGCAAGGAAGATGTGGCTTCCTTGTGACGCAACAAAGACTTCGGCGTCATGATGATCAGTGGCTTGCGGAACAAGCGGATCATCTGGCGACGCAGCAAGTGGAAAATCTGCGCAGGCGTTGTAGGCTGGCAAACTTGCATATTGTTTTCAGCGCAAAGCTGCAAATAACGCTCGATGCGGGCTGAAGAATGTTCAGGACCCTGCCCTTCATAGCCATGCGGCAACATCATGACCAAGCCGGAAGCCCGGCCCCACTTCACTTCACCGGATGAAATGAACTGGTCGATCACAACCTGCGCGCCGTTGGCGAAATCGCCAAACTGGGCTTCCCAGATCACCAAGGTGTTGGGCTCTGCTGTGGAATAACCGTACTCAAAACCCAGTACCGCTTCTTCAGACAGAACAGAGTCGATGACTGTGAATGGTGCCTGGCCTTCAGAAATATTTTCGAGTGGAATGTAAGTGCCTTCATTCCACTTTTCACGGCCCTGGTGGTGCAACACAGCATGGCGGTGTGTGAACGTGCCACGGCCACAATCCTGACCTGTCATACGCACTGCATAACCGGAAGACACCAGTGAAGCATAAGCCAGGTGCTCGCCCATGCCCCAGTCGAGCAAGGTTTCACCCTGACCCATGGCGGCGCGATCTGCAATCACTTTCTGTACCAGTGGGTGAACCTTGAAGTTCTCGGGTACTGTGGTGATGCGCTCGGACAAGCGCTTGATCTCGGAAATTGGCACCGATGTGTCTGCTGCATCGGTCCACTTCTTGTTCAGGTAAGGCGACCAGTCCACAGCAAACTTGCTCTTGTAGTTGGTCAAGACGGGGTCAGCACGGTTGTGCTTGCCTTCGTCCATGGCAGCGCGGAATTGGGCCACCAGTTCATCGGCACCATCTTCTTTCAGCAAGCCTTGCATCACCAGGCGTTCAGCATAAAGTGCGCGCGTACCTGGGTGCTGACCAATTTTCTTGTACATCAGCGGCTGGGTCACAGCCGGTGTGTCTTGCTCGTTGTGGCCCAGTTTACGGAAACACACGATGTCGATCACCACGTCTTGCTGGAATTCCATGCGGAAATCCAGTGCCAACTGGGTCACGAAGATCACTGCTTCAGGATCGTCGCCGTTCACGTGGAACACAGGCGCTTCAATCATCTTGACCACGTCTGAACAGTACAGGGTGGAGCGGCTGTCGCGTGGATCAGAAGTTGTAAAGCCAATCTGGTTGTTGATCACGATGTGAACCGTGCCGCCCGTGCCGTAGCCGCGGGTGTGGACAAGGTTCAATGTTTCCATCACAACACCCTGACCGGCAAAAGCGGCATCGCCGTGCACCAGCACTGGCAATACCTGTTTGCCTTCTTTGTCGCCACGGCGTTCCTGGCGTGCCTTCACGGAACCTTCAACCACGGGGTTGACGATTTCAAGGTGCGATGGGTTGAATGCCAGTGACAAGTGCATGGGGCCACCCGGGGTGGTCACGTCTGATGAAAAGCCCTGGTGATACTTCACGTCACCAGCTGGCAAGTCATCGGCATGCTTGCCTTCAAATTCTTCAAACAACTGGCTGGGACTTTTGCCCAGAATGTTGACCAGCACGTTCAGGCGACCACGGTGGGCCATGCCAATAATGGTTTCCTGAACACCGTTGGCACCGCCCCGCTGAATCACGTGATCCAGTGATGCGATGAACGATTCACCGCCTTCCAGCGAGAAACGCTTCTGACCCACATAACGTGTATGCAGGTAACGCTCAAGGCCTTCAGCAGCGGTCAAGCGCTCAAGAATGTGCAATTTTTCAGCAGTGGACAATTGGGCAGTGCCCAGGCTTGTTTCCATGCGTTCCTGCAACCAGCGCTTTTGGGCGGGGTCGCTGATGTGCATGTATTCAATACCAATGGAGCGGCAATAGGTGTCGCGCAGCGCCTTCACGATGTCGCGAAGGGTCATCTGGTCCTGACCGAAATAGGTGTTTGTAGCGGAGAACGTGATGTCCATGTCCGCTTCAGTCAATCCGTAGAAAGCGGGGTCCAGTTCCGGAATGACAGGGCGTTCCTGGCGCTTGAGCGGATCCAGGTCAGCAAATCGTGAGCCCAGAAAGCGGTATGCAGCCACGATGGACTGCACATGCACCTGTTTTTTGGCCACTTCCAAATCGGCAGACTGAATCTGCGGCTGCAAGAAGCCTTTTTTGGCACGCTGGGCGAAAGACTCAACCACTGGCGCATGCGCCACGTCTTTCTCGTTCACGTCACCGTGAGCGGAAGGCACCATCTGCAGTTGGTCAAAATAAGCGCGCCATTTGTCTGGCACTGAACCTGGGTTGTCCAGGTAGGCCTCGTACATTTCTTCGACATAGGGCGCATTGCCCCCGAACAAATACGAGTTTTGCTGAAAAGATCGCATCATTAGCGCTTCACCTTTATCCGAGTTTCTCGTTCAAGATGTGGGGTTCGGACTCGACCTTGGCTATCGCCATCGGACCGAATCCCTACACACGTGGGTTAAACCGCACTCCCCGTCTGGTTTGTGGAGCCCCTGCCCCTAACCAGATAGCAAAAAACAGCCAAAAGACTGTTTTAAGAGTAAGTGTGAAGGATATCAGATTAGAGACGTCACACTAAAACGATCTAACCGGGGATCACAAAATATGTGGTTTTCAGGAAACGATTTTTTCAATCCAACAGCAACACCCCCTTCAGAGGGGATTCTCACCCCATGCGGGGATCACTCGTCCGAATTTTCCACTCAACATGATTTGAATTCCAACGAGGGGATGGTGGTATGGCAAGCCGAAAGTATCGGGGCATTGAAATTGACTCCGCACACATTGACATGGCGAAAAATCTGGACAGTGTCCATGAGCTGATTGATGAATTGCGTGATCTGCAATCGACCTGGAACAACCTGAGCCTTTTGGGCGAGCTAACCAATGTCGGAGCCGAAATTTCAGACACAAGGCAGCATTTTCAAAAACTGGCGGGTGACCTGACCAATTTCCTGGTGGAACAGTCCACCCACCAAGCCGTAGAAATGCTGTCGACTCGGGCACAGAACGCTATCGATATTCTGGTCAGAAATCTTTACGAGAGAACAGCAGACATCGGCTTTCTGGCCACCGACCCCGTGTTTACCCAACGCTGCATGGACGCCCAAACCGGTCCCTTGAATGACGCCGCCCTGGCCAGTACACGCCAACGCATGAAGGACTATGTCGAGAAATACTCGGTCTACAAGAACATTGTCATGATGGACACGCAGGCCAGGGTGATCGTGGACATGAAAGGCGAGTTAGGCTCAGGCACTTCGCTGGAGTGGGTTCGGGAATGGGTGGCCAAAGGCAGCCAATATGCGGAAGCGTTTCGCCCTCTGCAAACGGACCACAATGAAGCCCGGAATGAACTGATTTATGCCTGGAAAATCACGGTTGACGGCCAGATCAAGGGATACATAGCGCTGTTGTTCAACCTTGAACAGGAAAGTGAGGCCCTGTTCTCCAAGGTGGTTGGACAGCGTACAGCACAGGCTTTGCCGGAATGGAAGGTTTGTGGCGTGAGCAAGTCCACTGGGGAAGTTCTCGTGTCCAGCAACCCGGAGTACATCGGCCCAGGCCAAACCATCCGATTGCCGGAAGGCGCGCGCTGGAGCTTGGTGCAAGTGGGCCCCGTGGCTTATCTGGGCTGCATGCGCACCACACGCGGTTACCAGGGATATTCAGGCCCAGGCTGGAAAGGCTTCTGCCTGGTGCCGTTGACGCACGCATTCAACGCAGGGTTCAGCGACCCTGTTCAGAACATCGAGCTTGATTACACCACGGGTCTGATTGACAAACGCATACTGGGATTTCAGGCACAAGCAAGCCAGATACAGAAGCAATTGAACCGAAGTATCTGGAACGGGAACATGACGCAGCGCCAATCTACCTCGACCCTTGGCAATTCATTCAGCAAAACGCTGCTGTGGGAAATCAGCCGGGCCGGAGAGAACACCAAAACCTTGTTCACGAATTCACTGAACAATTTGGTACAGGCTGAGATCAACGGGTTCCAAACGGAACAACAAACCCGGGCCATGCTGGCGATGGACCTGATGGACCGCAATCTTTACGAACGGGCGAATGATTGCCGCTGGTGGGCACAAAACCCCACGCTGAACCATGCACTGTTGAACAGGGGCGATGAGAATGCCAGCGAGAAGGCCATGCAGTGCCTGCAACACATTCACGGACTGTACACGGTGTATGCCAACATCCTGCTGCTCGACCGTTCAGGCCGGGTTGTTTGCGACAGCGCCTCGATTGTTGAATCTGGGACACTGGTAGAAGCAAGCTGGGTTTCTGAAGCAATTCAACTGAAGAGGCCCGCGCATTACTGTGTTTCTCCATTTGAAAAAACAACGCTTTACCAGGATCGCCCCACTTACATTTATGCCGCTGCCCTGTTTGATAACGGGCATAAACCCGCCCATGCGATCGGTGCAATTGCCCTGGTGTTTGACAGCGAACCGCAGTTCGAGGCCATCCTGAACGAGTCCATGGGTGACAGCAAACACCAGGCTTTTGGCTTCATCGTGGATGAAAATCATCGAGTGATTTCGTCCACGACCAATTTGCACATTGAGCAAGGCAAACTGACCTTGCCCTTGAAGCGGTACAACAAATTTGAAAAACAAAAAGCACAACAGGGCTACTTCCACATCAACGGCAGACTGGTTGCTTATGGCACGTGTAATTCAGGGGCGTATCGAGAATACAAAAGCGACTCGGATGCCTATCAAAACAACCTGATTTGCGTCTACGGTCTTGATGTTGGCGCATTGGCGGACGACTTGGAAGCAAGCGCCGGAGACATCAGCTTTGACGAATTCAGGCAGGGTGGCCAAAAAGAACAGGTGGTGGACATTGCCTCGTTTCGGGTGGCGCAGCATTGGTATGGCATTGACAGTGAAGACGCGGTAGAAGCATTTTTGTGCAATCAAGTTGTCAGCTTGCCCAATTCGCCAAGCTGGCTATTGGGAACCACCCTGTACAAAAATGAGGCGGTAACCGTTGTTGACATTGCGGAAATTCTTGATCCACGACGCATCAACAAAGTCGCGGCGCCAGCGCGGCAGCAAATGATTCTTCTGAAAAACAGATACGATTCAGTGAAAATTGCACTGGCTGTGGATGAACTGGGTGAAATTCCCAGCCTGCCCATGTCCGCCATTCATGAATCGGAAAGCTTGAATGGGCAAAGCGGAATTGTGCAGGGCCTCATTAAAACCGTGGACAACTTGCTGGTGGTTTTGAATATCGAACAACTGTTGAAACAACTTGAAACAGGCATAAAAAAAACCCCTTGCGTGAACAAGGGGCTTTCTTCAGCAGCATTGAACCGTGAACGGGTGCAATGACCGTGACAATCAACGCTGGTCGATTGGCTTCACATCGCGGTGCGCTGCACCATGGAACAACTGACGTGGACGACCGATTTTGTACTCGGGATCTGCAATCATTTCGTTCAACTGGGCAATCCAACCTACTGTACGTGCCAATGCGAAAATGGCTGTAAACAATGGAACTGGGATACCGATCGCCTTTTGAACGATGCCGGAGTAGAAGTCCACGTTGGGGTACAGCTTGCGCTTCACAAAGTACTCGTCTTCCAGCGCAATTTTTTCCAGCGCCATGGCGATCTTGAACAATGGGTCGTCGTGCAAGCCCAATTCGTTCAACACTTCATGGCAGGTTTCGCGCATCAGCTTGGCACGTGGGTCATAGTTCTTGTAAACACGGTGACCGAAGCCCATCAGGCGAACGCCTGAATCCTTGTCCTTTACCTTGGCAATGAAATCACCAATTTTATCTACGCCGCCGTTGGCTTGAATTTCGGTCAACATGTTCAGGCAGGCCTCATTGGCGCCACCGTGCGATGGACCCCACAAGCAAGCCACACCAGCGGCAATCGCTGCAAATGGGTTTGTACCTGACGAAGCACACAGGCGAACTGTGGATGTGGACGCATTTTGCTCGTGGTCTGCATGCAGAATGAAGATGCGGTCCATGGCACGTACCAGCACATCATTTACCTTGTATTCTTCACAAGGGTTGCCGAACATCATGCGCATGAAGTTGGCTGTGTAGCTCAGTTCATTCTTTGGATAAATGTTCGGTGCACCAATGCCGTATTTATAGGCCATGGCCACCAATGTCGGCATTTTGGCGATCAGGCGGATCGCGGAAATATCGCGCTGGTTTTTGTCCAGCAGATTCATTGAATCGGGGTAAAACGCAGACATGCCACCGACCAGGCCAGTCATCACGGCCATGGGGTGTGCGTCACGACGGAAACCACGCAGGAAAAAGTTCATTTGCTCGTTCACCATGGTGTGCTTGGTCACCAGGTCATCAAATGTCTTCTTCTCGCCAACGTTAGGCAACTCGCCATTCAGCAGCAGGTAACACACGTCCATGAAGTCGCAGTTTTGCGCCAATTGTTCAATTGGGTAGCCGCGATACAGCAATTCACCCTTGTCGCCATCAATATAAGTGATGGAAGAGTTGCAAGAGGCTGTAGACAGGAAGCCTGGATCGTAGGTGAATTTGCCTGTGGAACCGTACAACTTGCGAATATCGATCACATCAGGACCAATAGTCCCTTTGTGAATGGGAAATTCTACCGAAGGGGTGCCGTCTGTAAACGACAACGTTGCCTTGTGTTCTGTGCTCATCGGATTTCCTTCTAATGGGATAAAAATTAAAGATCTCGCATCATCTGGATCACCTTGCGCACATCGGGCGTGTCCAGATCCCCTTCCGGCTCTTTGCGGCCGAGAAAGAGGTCAAGCAATACATTGTCGACTTCTTCGAACAGTACAGTCAGCGCCTGCACGTCGTTGTCGGTCAACTCCATTTCATGCTTGTCGAAAAAACGTTCAATAATCAGGTCGTTTTCCAACAAGCCACGGCGAGCACGCCAGCGCAAGCGCGCACGTTGGGTTGGATCTGCCTGATGATTCTTGTTAGACATAAACTACAACAAAAAAAACGGGGTTTTGCAGTGCACAACCCCGATTTGAATAAAAAAATCCGAACATCAGTTCTAGACTGCGCGGCGCACCATCAATTCCTTGATTTTACCAATGGCCTTGGTTGGATTCAGGCCTTTTGGACACACATCCACACAGTTCATGATGGTGTGGCAGCGGAACAGACGATATGGGTCTTCCAGATTGTCCAAACGCTCGCCAGTGGTTTGATCACGGCTGTCCGCGATGAAACGATAGGCTTGCAACAAACCGGCTGGGCCCACGAACTTGTCGGGGTTCCACCAGAATGATGGGCAGCTGGTTGAACAGCAGGCGCACAAAATG
This sequence comes from Burkholderiales bacterium, assembly GCA_027484315.1. GTDB lineage: Bacteria > Pseudomonadota > Gammaproteobacteria > Burkholderiales > Burkholderiaceae_B > Limnobacter. Next base: position 12,133 of record JAIXTE010000027.1, read on the forward strand.
CACTCGTACAAACCATCCAGTTCTTCGCGTTCTTCAGGCGACTGCAAGCGCTCCTTTTCAGGGGGAGGCGTGTCATTCACCAGGTAAGGCTTGATGGAATGGTATTGTTTGAAAAACTGGGTCATGTCAACGATCAGGTCGCGCACAACTGGCAGGCCAGGCAGCGGCTTCAACACGATAGGCTGCTTCAGATCGCGCAGGTTCGTGATACAGGCCAAACCGTTCTTGCCGTTGATGTTCATGGCGTCACTGCCACACACGCCTTCACGGCATGAACGGCGGTAGGCCAAGGACTCATCCACGTCGCTCTTGATGCGCATCAGCGCATCAAGCAACATTTTGTCAGTGGGCTCCAGCTCCACTTCCAGCTTTTCCATTCTTGGCGCGTTGCCCGTGTCCGGGTCGTAGCGATAAATTTCAAAACGTACGATTCTCTTTTCGCTCATTTTCTGTACCTCGTAACCTTGATTAGAACGTCCGCTTTTTGGGCTGGAAGGTTTCAACTGTCAGTGGCTTCAAATTCACTGCCTTGTAATCCAGGCGGTTGCCTTCGGAATACCACAGGCTGTGACGCATCCACTTGTCGTCATCGCGTTCGGGGAAATCGCGGTGCGCATGCGCGCCACGGCTTTCTTCACGGGCTGCTGCAGAAACCATGGTGGCTTTTGCAGTTTCCTGCAAGTTAGCCAGTTCCAGTGCCTCTACCAGTGCGGTGTTGAACACCTTGGACTTGTCTTTCAAATGAATGTGTTCAGCTTGCTTGGCCAAATCATTGATCTTGGTCACGCCTGCTTCCATCAGTTCAGTTGTGCGGAACACGCCACAGTGGTACTGCATGCCCTTGCGGATTGCATCAGCCACTACGCGAACGTTTTCACCACTGGTGGATGACATCAGCTTGTCCACGCGAGCCATGGTCAAATCTGTGCCATCAGCTGGCAGGTCTTTGTGGTTGCGTGCTTTCAGGTTGCTGTTCACGATGTGGTTGCCCGCTGCGCGGCCAAACACGATCAGATCGAGCAATGAGTTTGTGCCCAAGCGGTTTGCACCGTGTACGGATACGCAGGCGCATTCGCCGATGGCGTACATGCCATTGACGATTTCGCTGGCGCCGCCCGGTACTTTCGGGGCAACAACCTGCCCATACACGTTGGTCGGAATACCACCCATCTGGTAGTGAATGGTTGGCACAACAGGAATTGGCTCTTTGATCGGGTCTACGTTTGCAAACTTGATCGCGATTTCACGGATGGATGGCAGACGCTTCATGATGGTGTCTGCACCCAGGTGGTCCAGCTTCAACAAGACGTAGTCTTTGTTGGGGCCACAACCACGGCCTTCCTTGATTTCCTGGTCCATTGAACGGGACACGAAGTCACGTGGAGCCAAGTCTTTCAGGGTTGGCGCATAACGCTCCATGAAACGCTCGCCTTCGCTGTTCAGCAGAATACCGCCTTCACCGCGAACACCTTCAGTAACCAGAACACCTGCACCGGCCACGCCGGTTGGGTGGAACTGCCAGAACTCCATGTCTTCCAGGGGAATGCCTGCGCGAGCTGCCATGCCCATTCCATCGCCGGTGTTGATAAAGGCGTTGGTAGATGCGTCCCAAATACGGCCAGCACCGCCGGTTGCAAACACGGTGGTTTTGGCTTCAAGAACCATCATTTCACCGGTTTCCATTTCCAGGGCTGTTACACCGACCACGTCGCCGTCTGCGTCACGAATGATGTCAAGTGCCATCCATTCAACGAAAAACTGTGTGCGTGCACGTACGTTGCGCTGGTACAGGGTGTGCAATAGGGCGTGACCTGTGCGGTCAGCCGCTGCGCAAGCGCGCTGTACCGGCTTTTCACCAAAGTTGGCCGTGTGACCACCGAATGGACGCTGGTAAATTGTGCCATCTGGGTTGCGGTCAAAAGGCATGCCGAAGTGTTCAAGTTCGTAAACCACCTTGGGGGCTTCACGACACATGAATTCGATGGCGTCCTGGTCGCCCAGGTAGTCTGAACCTTTGACGGTGTCAAACATGTGCCAGTACCAGCTGTCATCGGACATGTTGCCCAAGGAAGCACCGATACCACCCTGCGCGGCCACTGTGTGTGAGCGTGTCGGGAATACCTTGGACAGCACGGCTACATTCAGACCAGCCTCTGCCAACTGGAGCGAACAACGCATACCCGCGCCACCCGCACCTACGATTACCGCGTCGAACTTGCGACGTGGAAGGGAAGTTTTAACTGCAGTCACTTTTAGACCCTCCAGAGAATGTCAGCCGCGTAGCCGGCAGCGCCGAGCAACCACAAAGCTGTAAAAACTTGCAAAGACAGGCGAATACCAGTGGGCTTGACGTAGTCCATCCAGATGTCGCGAATTCCGATGTAGGCGTGGTAGCACAGGGAGAAAAATGCCAGCAGAGCCAGGATTTTACCCAATGGGAACGACAACACCGTGAAATTGAAGAAGCCGACCCACTTGACATAGTCGATGTCAGGCGTGAACAGAACAGCCAGAAACAGGCCAATTGTGTAAACAGCCATGATGACGGCGGTGATGCGCTGGGCAACCCCTTCTTTCAGCCCGTAATGTGCGCCTACGACCAGGCGCTTGGAACCAATGTTGTTACCCATGATTAAAACACTCCGAACAGTTTCAGGCCAAACAAGGCGGTCAAGCTCAAGCTGATGGCAAACACGATTGCAGCGCTTTTGCTGGCTGCATATTTTTCAGTGCCGACATGCATGTCCAGAACCAGGTAGCGAATACCAGCCGCAAAGTGGTGCAGGTAAGACCAGATCAGGCCCAGCAACACGATCTTGACCAGTGGGCTGCTGACCAAAGATTGCATTTCAAGGAAGGTCAGTTCTGAAGTGATGCTTTTGTCAAAAAGCGGCAGCAAGATGATGGGAAGTGCCAGAAAAAGCACAGCGCCACTGACCCGGTGCAGAATCGACAGCTTTCCGGCCAGGGGCAAGCGATACTTCAGAATTTGTGTGACATGAATGTTCCGGTATTCCGGACGTTTCTTCGAAACAGTGTTTGACATGCTCGTGTTCTTGTAAAAGTGATTGAAAATCGGGCTGAAGGCACTTCGCTTTTCAGCTTGAATCCTTTAAAAAAACCATTCTCGGACAGTGGTCTATTTTGAACCAAATCACCCAAAGGTTAAAGCGGGTAGTTTTCCATTTTTAATGTTTTCTGTATCAAATGCATTCTTTTGCGTGCAAAAGACTTGTATCAATTCAATACAATTCATTCCTGTATGAAAACCTGTCGGTCAAATACCAGCCGCGCCGAAGCTCTACCGGCTTGTCAGCATACGTCATCGACAAGCGCTCGACCAGCAGCAATGGTATCCCCACATCGACCTGCAAAATATCTGCCTGTTCTGACTCGGCGCTTACTGCCTTGATGTGTTCATTGGCTCGCAACATCCGAACGTTGAAACTACTTTCAAGAAAGCCATACAGGGTTGAATTGCATTGCTGAAGCCTTTCCAGAGTCAACCCCTTGTATTGCGAAGCCGGTAACCAGATTTCATCAAAAATGCGGGGCACGCCGTCAAAACGAAGCACACGTTTGACCATGAACACGGAATCACTGGGTTTGATGTCCAACAGCTTGGCAATTTGGGAGCTGACGCGAACACGATCCAACGACAGATAAGTCGATTTGGGCTTGACGTTGGGTTCTTCATCAGCAGCAAGACGTAAAAAACGGTATTCAGACTTGGCTTCGTTGTGCGTGGCTACAAAGGTGCCACGGCCCTGCTTTCTGTCAACCAGGTTTTCGGCCGCAAGCTCGTCAATCGCCTTGCGCACGGTACCTTGGCTTACGCCATAGCGGGCAGCCAGTTCTGTTTCAGACGGGATGAGTTCGCCCGGCTTCCACTCACCATCCTGAAGGCTTTTCAGCAGCAAACCTTTGATTTGCTGATAAAGCGGGCTGAATGTGGGGTTAGCAGGCTGCAAAATTTGTCTCGGTCTTGTTTTTACTCAACATTCCACATCTTATATCTTATAGAGGACTTTTAAAAGTTAAACCCCTCTAAACCACCAGAATCGTCAACAAGGTGTCAGCGTTTGGCGCTAAACTATGGCCTTCCATTTTAATCCCCTGGAGTGTTTGACATGACCAAACCCGCAATGCGTGTTGCCGTTACAGGCGCCGCCGGCCAAATTGGCTACAGCCTGTTGTTCCGTATCGCCAATGGCGACATGCTGGGCAAAGACCAGCCCGTGATTTTGCAGTTGCTGGACATTACACCGGCCCTGCCCGCTGTGAAAGGCGTGGTCATGGAACTGGAAGACTGTGCTTTCCCATTGCTGCAAGGCGTGGTCATTACTGACGATCCTGCCACTGCGTTCAAAGATGTGGACGTGGCTTTGCTGGTTGGCGCACGCCCACGCAGCAAAGGCATGGAGCGTAAAGACCTGCTGGAAGCCAACGGCGCAATTTTCACAGTACAGGGCAAAGCGTTGAACGACAACGCCAAGCCAACCGTGAAAGTACTGGTCGTAGGCAACCCTGCCAACACCAACGCTTACATTGCACAACAGTCTGCACCTGACCTGGATCCAAACTGCTTCACCTCCATGCTGCGCCTGGACCACAACCGTGCGCTGAGCCAGGTTGCTGCCAAAACCGGCAAGCCAGTTGCTTCAATTGAAAAACTGGCCGTGTGGGGCAACCACTCCCCAACCATGTACGCCGACTACCGTTTCGCAACTATCGATGGCGCATCAGTGAAGGACATGATCAACGACCAGGAATGGAATGCCAACACATTCCTGCCAACAGTGGGCAAGCGCGGTGCTGCAATTATTGAAGCACGTGGCCTGTCTTCTGCCGCTTCTGCTGCCAACGCCGCCATTGACCATGTACGCGACTGGGTACTGGGCACCAACGGCAAGTGGGTAACGATGGGTATTCCTTCAGACGGTTCTTATGGCATTCCTGAAGGCACACAGTTCGGTTTCCCCGTAACCTGTGCCAACGGCAAGTTTGAAATCGTGAAGGGCCTGGAGATTGACGCATTCAGCCAAGAACGCATTAACATCACCCTGAACGAACTGATGGAAGAGCGCGAAGGCGTGAAGCACTTGCTGGGCAAGTAATTCAACTGCTTTTCGTGATAAAAAAGGCCAGCAGAAATGCTGGCTTTTTTATTTGAAAAAAGGAAATGTGGCGTGAAAAAGCACAACCTGGATTTGTCGACCATCTCGACCATTTTGTACAGCGAGGACCATGAGCAGGTCAGCCTGCCAGTCTGCGATCACTATGCCGGGCGTCCGAAGTATTTCGAGAAGGCGCTGCAGATTCGCTCTGAAATAGGTGCCTGCTTTGACATTACGCTGGACCTCGAGGATGGCGCAGAGGTGGGACAGGTCACTGAAATTGCGAGTTGGGCCGCACGAAGCCTGCTCGACTTTTCAACCCGCTACGGTTTTGAAACAAGGCGACCTGGCGTGCGCCTGCACCCGGTACAAGACCCTGCATTTGATCTGGAACTGCCGATTGTTCTAAAAGCCGGCATTCCCCTGCCCGCTTACCTGATGCTACCCAAAGCGGAAAATCTGGATGATGTTCGCTGCGCCATGGCCAGGGTCCGCGAGCAATGCGCGAAAGTTGGTGCGGAACACCCGCCTTTGCATGTATTGATTGAAACCCATGGCGCACTGGCCGACGTTCAGGCAATTGCAGGTCTTGAAGATGTGGAATCGCTGTCATTCGGCATCATGGACTTTATCTCCAGCCACCGAAGTGCCATTCCCAAAAGCGCCTTGAACTCACCCGGCCAATTTGAAAATCCGTTGGTGCGTCGGGCCAAGCTGGAAATTTCTGCAGCTTGCCACCGTTTTGGCAAAGTGCCCTCACACAACGTGACGCGTAGCATTCGCCAGCCTGAAATGGCGGCAGAAGACGCACACCGCGCCAAGCGTGACTTCGGCTTTACACGGATGTGGAGTATTCACCCGGATCAGATTGTGCACATCGTTTCGGCGATGTTGCCCACTGACAGCGAACTGGAAGAGGCCATTCTGGTATTGACGGAAGCCGAACAAGCCAACTGGGGGCCAATACAGGTTAAAGGCGAGCTTCATGACCGGGCAAGTTACCGGTATTACTTTGAGGTGATGAAGGCCCGAACCCTAAGAAAATAGAATTCGAGGAAAGGTGTTCAATAAGGCAGACTCAAGCGGGGTGAAGTAACAGGTCTTGATTTTCTGCTAAAAAATCATTCAAGGACTTGGCGCTGACCATGCGCATCATGGTTTCAACAGGCACGCGAGGTTGGTAACTTCCGGGCAGTGGTGTCCAGTGTGAAGCCCCCGGATCTGAACCGCTCGAGATGCGGGAAAGGGCCTCGACCAACAACAAACCACCCAAATTATCAAGACGGGTTTGATTGTCCAAATAGGTTTGATCGTAACGTGCGGCAAATCGCGCTGAACTGATAAACGGTCCTGAATCAAGGCGCTCGGAATCGATTAAATGAACGGAAGTCATGAAAAAAGGATTTTGCTGGAGAATGTCGGTCGCCAGCGGCGTGGCACCGCGATTGGTATACAAGTCACCTGGATGCATATTGATAACCCACTTGAAACGTTGAATCACCTCCATGGGCAAACGATAGGAAAATCCGGCCACAACCAGAACATCAATGTCGCTCCAGTTGGACACCACATCAAGCATTTCAGAGGGTGAATTAAATTTCTGTAGTACAACTGATGAAGGATGGCGAATTGAATTGAATACTTCCACACCTTCAAAGCTGGGTTCACAGTAAGCGTGTTGGAACTTGACTACACCATTTGTCAAATTGTAAGAAGTGGAGAAACTGCCAAAAAATGCGGCATTGAGGGCGCGATAACTCATTGGAAATTTCCCGATCTACTGACTATTCATTAAGTTGGTGAAATCGCAAAAAGGTTCGACACAATTCAGTTCTGTTGTCTGCGAACAGGAGAATGAATCATCATGGGCTGGCCCGAACCCGTTCTTGGCACATACGCGATACGCAGACCGAAATCAGTCTGATTCAGTTACCCTGTTGGATTAGAAATCAAAACGAACTCGAAACGCCTGAATGCGTTAACGACGAAACACCACTACTCCGGGTCTACCTTGAATTACACAATTACTACTGAAAAACGCCGCAAAAAACCTGTGTGGAAAGCATTCGGCATTTTTGTATTCCTGCTTGTTTTAACGGTTGCTCTTTGTGAATGGATGGGGTGGCCATTTCTAGCCAAACCAGCACAACAATGGCTGGGCGCAACGTTGAAACGGGAAGTGGTTTTAATTCAACCGGACAATCCAGAGGCTGATTTCAAACTTCGTGTAATCGGTGGCATTCGACTTGAACTCGGTTATGTTCAATTGGGCGCCCCAAGCTGGAGCGAAGCGCCATACATGGTGCAAGGTAAAAATCTGACGCTAGTCTTGAATTATCGTGATTTGCTGAGTTGGGGAATGAATCCGGAAAATACCCTGCGGATCGAAACCCTGAAAGCGGATTTTCTGGATGCGAACCTGGAACGACTTGCTGACGGGCGGGCATCGTGGCAGATCAACCCAGACAAGCCTCGCACCGAAACCTCGCCACCCCCAAACTTTGGGCTCCTGGCCATCAAAACGGGAACAATCCGTTACACCGATGCGCCACTTGACTTGCAACTGACTGCACAACTCACGCTGCAGGAAGGCAATGAACAGGAAGGCAATGAGCAGAGCCGTGCATTGAAGGTAAGCGCCCAAGGCGAATACCAAAACAAAAAGCTGAACGTTGAACTGGCCTCCAGTGGTGTACTGCCTTGGGTGGCCGAAGACGCAGAACCTATCCCGGTGACGCTGGATGTTGCTCTGCAAGGCGTGAAATTAAGCTTCAAGGGTCATGCCGCCGATGCACTACAAATGCAGAAACTTTCCGGACATTTCGTGGTTAGTGGCTCATCACTGGCCACCGTAGGTGACGCCTTGGGACTCACTTTGCCGAATACCCCCTCTTTTCGAACCGAAGGTGATTTGCGGCGTGATGCAAAAACCTGGAAAGCAAATATTGCAAGCGCGACCATTGGCAGCAGTCACTTGACCGGAGAGTTTGTCTATGAAGGCGCAAATCACCCGCCCATGCTTTCTGGGACCTTGAAGGGAAACTCCCTGGTGTTGGCTGACTTGGGGCCAACGGTGGGTGCGTCCACGCCAAAGGCCGAGGATGCCAAAGACCCTTCTGGCAAGGTGTTACCAAACCAACCTTTTGATTTGCCTGCATTGCGGGCCATGAATGCAGATGTAAACATCGACATTGACAATCTGGATCTGGGCAGCGAAATCCTGAAGCCACTTCGCCCGCTGCGCGCGCATTTGATCTTGACGGATGGAATATTCCGCATTGAAAACATTGAAGCGAAAACAGCCCAAGGCGAAATGGTGGGCATGGTGCAACTGGATGGCCAAAAGGAACTCGCCCTCTGGGAACTGGACCTGAAGTGGAAAAACATCAAGCTGGAACAGTGGCTGAATTTAACCCGTTCGGAAAACCAAACCCCCTATGTCACCGGCGAGGTCAAGGGAGCCGCCCAGCTGAAAGGTCAAGGCCGATCCACTGCCGAAATATTGGCAAGCTTGAAGGGGCAGATCAGAACTGAGGTTGAAAACGGCACCATGTCGCACCTTGTGGTTGAAGCTGCCGGGCTTGATGCGGCTGAAGCACTGGGGGTTTGGTTTAGCGGCGACAAAGTATTAAAAATAAGCTGCGCTGTGGCTGACCTGGAAGCCATTGAGGGAGTTCTGCGACCGCGTGTTTTCGTGATCGATACCCAGGACTCTGCGCTGTGGGTCAATGGCAGCATTTCCATGCAAACAGAGGCGCTCGACTTGAAAGTTGCTGTAACCCCGAAGGACTTCAGCCCCATGAGCTTGCGCACGCCGCTGCTGATTTCCGGTTCAATGGGTTCACCCAAGGTGTCATTGCAAAAAGGTCCATTGGCCAGCAAGCTGGCAAGTGCTGTGCTCTTGTCCTTGATCAATCCGTTTGCTGCCATACTTCCGTTTGTAGACACGGGCACCCCGGATTCAGAACAAACCGCCAACAAAACCGGCTGCCATGATTTGGCGGCCAGGGCCAAGGCACAAAAGGCCAAAAGTGAGTAAAACGCTTCACCCCAGAAATTTGCACAACAATGGCTACGACTTTACAGCCCTTGTTGCTGCGCACCCTGCGCTTAAAAAACATGTAAAGCCAAACAAATATGGTGATGAGTCAATTGATTTCGCAGATGCCACCGCAGTCAAGGCCTTGAACAGTGCTCTGCTCAAACATCACTACGGCATTGAGGCCTGGAACATTCCAGAGGGTTATTTGTGCCCGCCGATACCTGGCCGCGTGGACTACATCCACTATGTGGCCGACCTGTTGCAGAGCAATGGCATTGTGGCGTCCGATTCACGGCCTGTTCGCATGCTGGACGTTGGTACAGGGGCCAATGGTATTTACTCGCTTCTGGCCGCGCAAACCTATGGATGGCTGTGTTCAGGCAGTGAAATAGATGCTGTGGCCTTGAAGAATCTTTCAGCCATTCTGGACAACAACCTGGAATTGAAAAACCTGATCGAGTTGCGTTTACAACGTGACAAACGAAAAATATTTGATGGTGTGATCAAAGCCGGAGAGCGATTTGATTTGAGTGTATGCAACCCACCCTTTCATGCATCGCAAAAAGAAGCCATGAAAAGTAACCAGAGAAAAGTCAACAACCTTGCCTTCAACCGGGGAGAAAAAGCGGCCAACAAGTCAAAACCTTCACTGAACTTTGGTGGTCAAAAAAATGAATTGTGGTGTGAAGGGGGCGAACAGGGGTTTCTGCAAACAATGATCAATGAAAGTGCTCAATTTGCAACCCAGTGCCGCTGGTTCACCACGCTTGTATCGAAAGCAGAGAATGTTGCACCATCCAAGAGCCTGATGCGCAGTGTGGGTTCCCGGCAAGTGCTTGAAGTAGAAATGGAACAAGGTAACAAGACCACGCGAATTGTTGCGTGGTCTTTTGTTTGATTGCCGTAGACTTAAATGTTCAACGTCGGCGACCGCCGCCCATCAACAGCAACAGGGCACCTGCCACAATAGAACCGACAGAGGCCCACATTGGCACGTTAACCTGTTTCTCCTGATCCACATGGATTTCTACAAAACCTATTTTGGCTGCGGTGGATTCTTCGGTGTAACTAAAGCCGCCATAAACCAGGCCCAAGGTACCCGCGACAATCAAGAGAACTCCAATTAGTTTCGTGGCTTGCATTTTGTTTTCCTCACAATAGTGCAGTTAGTGTCAAGCATGGCAATCAAATTCGCAAATGAGATAGCGGACCACCACTGAACAAAATGATCCTTCGCCGACTTTACTTTTTTGCGATGATATAGACGGCGTGCACAATTCCAGGAATATAGCCCAGCAAGGTCAGTACAATGTTGATCCAGAAGTGTTTACCAAAACCTTCCTGCAAAAATACACCCAGTGGTGGGATGAATATGGCAATCAGTATGCGAATAAGGTCCATTGATTCTCCTGCAAAATAACGGTGGATGAAATAGCTACTGCCCCATCATAAGAGTACTTCCCGACTTATAGCGCGCTTGAACTGCAGAACGGAGACCAGGATGTCATTAATCCTGAACCTTTCCACGCAAGGACTTGACTTCGGCGCGAATACTTTTCCCTTGTAAGCGGCGGCGTTTTGCTCCCAACGTGGGTCGGGTTGCACGTCGGATTTTTTCTGGTTTGGCCACTTCGGCCACCAACTCATTAAGCCTACACAGTGCATCGATCCGGTTTTGTTCCTGACTGCGAGAGGTTTGTGCCTTGATGACGATTACGCCTTCTTTCGTCAAGCGCTGGTCTTGCAAGGCAAGCAGTTTTTGTTGAACAAAATCAGGCAGGGAGGATGCGCGGATATCAAATCGCAAATGAACGGCACTTGAAACCTTGTTGACGTTTTGCCCGCCCGCGCCTTGGGCTCGAATGGCAGAAAACTCGACTTCAGACTCAAGAACTTTGATTGATTTGATTAGCATGAAGCAAGCTTACCGCAACTGAGCAAACAATTCCGAGCTTGAATTTCAAGCAGAAAAAATCAACCTCCCAATTGCGACAAAAACACCAGCATTGCATTTGCTCCGCCGGTTGCCAGCAAACCGACCAGGCCACAAAGATTCAAGAATACGGTGCACCAAAACATCCATTGAAAACTGTATTTTTTGTTCTTGTGCCGAAGCATTCGCTGTGCGGCCAATGCACCCGGCCAACCACCAACCAGGGAAAGAATGTGTAAAGTTTTCTCCGAAGTTCTCCAGCGATTTTTCTTCGCCGCTGACTTGTCAAGGGCATACTCAGCAAACGTCACTGCACTGATGAACAGGTAGACACCAAAAAGCGCGAATGGCAAATAGCCCAAGTAAACGAGGACGGCAAGAACAGTAAAAAACGCAGAGGCAGCGAGAAAGAAAAGATCAATTTGATCAGACTCGGATGTAGGTAGACTGACCGCACCCTTCGACACAAACTTTACTCGACTGGCCTGAACTCGACCAGTCGAATCAGTGGTCAATTCGAAACTGACCAGATCATTCAAAACCGGCCTTCTATGGCCATGTAAAAATGAATTGATGTGAATGAACACATGGCGATTGCTGTTCTCGAGGAGGATGAACCCAAACCCACGGTCATCTTTCCAATCAATGATTTTTCCCTGTTGATGCATGTGAAAAGACTAGAAGTTGATAGGACATTTTCGCGAAAGGCTATCACAGGGAAAAAGTAAACAATTCGCGAAATTAAATGGCTTTTCCAAGCCGCCAGATGGTGGAACGACTCAGGCCCAAACCATCCGCTGCCCTCTGAACTTCGCCGTTCGCCAATTTCAAAGCTGTTTGCACAATGGCTGCGCGATTTTCTTTGGAAGCCCGGGTGTAGGCCAGTGCCAACTCATTCATGGCATGGTCACCTTCAACAACAGGGCCAATCGCTATTTGGACAGGTTCCGGCTTTGCTTCAGGCGCATTGAACAGATCAGGAAACCAGCCACGCCAGCCTTGCACATCGCTTTCCTGAAGCATCAGCACCGCTGCCCTGCGACAAACATTTTTCAACTGCCGAATATTGCCAGGCCATGGCAACGCTTCCAATACTGGCAAGGCCGAATTCAGGAATTCATCGAAACGTGCTTTGCTGACTCGCACTGGCGTTGTTCGCAGAAAATAGCCGGCAAGTTCTACAATATCCTCGATGCGATCTCGCAACGGCGGTATTTGAATCAACATTTCGTTGAGGCGAAAATACAAATCTTCGCGAAAGCGCCCTTCTTCGACGGCCTGTTGCAAGTTCACGTTGCTGGCAGCAAGCAAGCGAAAATCCACCTTACGAGACGACACAGAACCAATTCGCCGCACCGTACCGTCTTCAAGAATTCTCAACAGGCGGGTTTGAAAGGCCATGGGCATGTCACCAATTTCATCCAGAAACACAGTGCCGCCCTGCGTGCTTTCAAACATGCCGGCGCGACCGCCCTTGACTGCCCCGGAGAATGCACCTTCTTCATAGCCAAACAGTTCGCTTTCCAGCAGGCTTTCGGTCAGCGATGCGCAATTGATGGCCACAAAAGGTTTGCCTGCCCGCGGGCTGGATGTGTGAATGGATTGGGCCACCAGCTCTTTACCCACCCCTGTTTCACCTTGGATGAGCACTGACAAATCAATGCTGCCACACAGGCGAATAGTGCTGCGCAGTTTGTCCATGGCGGCGCTTGCGCCTATCAGGTCTTGCTCGGTGTGGTAGGTGTAGGTTTGATTGGTGCGGCGCACGCCACCTGTGGCTTTGGCACCGGCCAGGCGTATGGCTTCTTCAAAGGCCTTCACCACGCCTTGGCGGGAGTAAATCAAAATGGCGTCCATGCCCATTTCCTGGGCGATCTCGGTGACAAGCCCTGAACCGACTACCACCTGAACACCGAGTTGTGACAGCTCTCGAACCGCGCGGCGTGCGTCTTCAGGGGTGCGGTAGGTGCGGGTGTTCAAAGGTACATCGAATGCACGCGCAAATTGTTCTAGTTCATCAAATGCATGTTCATAACTGACCAAGCCCACTGCAGCGGATGTCTTTCTGGCGGAGGCCAAGGCTTGCATCACGTCAAAGCCGTCGGTGCGAATAATCACCAGTGGTGCTTCCAGCTGGTTTTGCAAAAACGCGCCATTGGAGCCCGCTGCAATAAACACATCAGCCGTGTCGGTGTAATAGCGGTTTCGTGCATAAGACAAGGCGTCTTCATAGGCCTTGGGCACCAACTCGATGTTGGCTGAATCGGCGTAGTCGCGGCCGATTTCCCGCAGGGTTCCCGCCAAAGCACTAATGCTGAACACCACAATTCTGGGTTTCATTTAAACCACCATTTTTATTTGAAACATCTCGCAGTCTCATTTTAGACAGCAATTCCTTAAAACACCACCTTCATGACAGTAAGGAAAATCGAAAATCCACCCAAGTGACTGAAAAATATATGCTTTATTGGCAGCCACGTTAGCTGGCATGAACCCTGCACTACATTGCGCCATACAACCAGGAGAATTCCATGACTCAAAATTCCGCAGGCGCACGTTTCCGCCAAGCCGTTAAAGAAGAACAACCTTTGCAAGTGATTGGCGCAATCAACGCCAACCACGCCTTGCTGGCCAAGCGCGCCGGCTTCAAAGCCATCTACTTAAGCGGTGGCGGTGTTGCCGCAGGTTCACTGGGTCTGCCTGACCTGGGCATTTCTGGCCTGGACGATGTACTGACTGATGTACGCCGCATCACTGATGTTTGCGACACACCACTGCTGGTGGACGTGGACACCGGCTTTGGTTCCTCTTTTTTCAATATTGCCCGTACCACCAAGGCCATGATGAAAGCCGGTGCAGCCGCCATGCACATTGAAGACCAGGTGGGTGCCAAGCGTTGTGGCCACCGCCCAGGCAAGGCGATTGTGACCCAGGCTGAAATGGTAGACCGTGTAAAAGCTGCCGTGGATGCGCGTGGTTCAGACGACTTCGTGATCATGGCCCGCACCGATGCGCTGGCTGTTGAAGGTTTGCAGTCCGCGATTGACCGTGCCTGCGCCTGCGTGGAAGCCGGTGCCGACATGATTTTCCCTGAAGCCATGACTGAACTGAGCATGTACCAGCAGTTTGTAGATGCCGTGAAAGTACCCGTGCTGGCTAACATCACCGAATTTGGTTCAACCCCCCTGTTCACCACTGAAGAGTTGAAAGGTGTGGGCGTGGGCTTGGTGTTGTACCCGCTGAGCGCATTCCGCGCCATGAACAAGGCCGCACAGAATGTGTATGAGGCTGTGCGCCGCGACGGCACACAGAAGAATGTGCTGGACACCATGCAAACCCGCATGGAGCTGTATGACAGCATTGGCTATCACGGCTTTGAACAAAAGCTGGATGCCCTGTTTCAGCAAAAATAATTTAACCAACTTTTTTACAGAACCCTATTTCGATTTTCAGGAGACAGAACATGTCTGAACAGCAAACAACAAACCCCGGCTTCAAGCCCAAGAAATCAGTTGCCTTGTCTGGCACCGCAGCCGGCAACACAGCCCTGTGTACCGTAGGCCGCACCGGCAACGACTTGGCTTACCGTGGTTACGACATTCTTGATTTGGCCACCACCACTGAATTTGAAGAAATTGCTTACCTGCTGGTGCACGGCAAGTTGCCCACCGTGGCTGAACTGGCTGGCTACAAGCAAAAGCTGAAAGCACTGCGCGGCATTCCCGCAGGCGTGAAGCAGGCTCTGGAAGCCCTGCCCCCATCAGCACACCCCATGGACGTGATGCGCACTGGCGTTTCCGTGCTGGGTTGCCTGCAGCCTGAGAAAGACGACCACAACCACCCCGGCGCGCGCGACATTGCGGACAAGCTGATGGCATCTTTGGGTTCAATGCTGCTGTACTGGTACCACTACAGCCACAACGGCAAGCGCATTGAAGTGGAAACCGACGACGATTCAATCGGCGGCCACTTCCTTCACCTGCTGCACGGCGAGAAGCCACGCGACAGCTGGGTTAGCGCCATGCACACCTCGCTGATTTTGTACGCAGAGCACGAATTCAACGCATCCACTTTCACCAGCCGCGTGGTTGCCGGTACAGGTTCCGACATGTACTCCGCCATTTGTGGTGGCATTGGTGCCCTGCGTGGCCCCAAGCACGGCGGGGCCAACGAAGTGGCATTCGAAATCCAGAAGCGTTACGACAACCCTGCAGAAGCCGAGGCCGACATTCGCGCCCGTGTTGAACGCAAGGAAGTGGTCATCGGTTTTGGTCACCCTGTGTACACCGTGAGCGACCCCCGCAACGTGGTCATCAAGAAAGTGGCAGA
>JAIXTE010000004.1 GCA_027484315.1 Burkholderiales bacterium
GAGCAAACATGGCTCAAACTTGTAAAGATGTTTACATCGTCGCAGCAACGCGCACCCCGATTGGCAAGGCCCCACGTGGCGTGTTCAAAGACACCCGCCCTGATGACCTGCTGGTTCACGCCATCGCCAGCGCAATGGCTCAGGTACCAAATCTGGACCCAGCTTCAATCAACGACGCAATCGTAGGTTGTGCATTCCCCGAAGGCGAGCAGGGCATGAACATGGCCCGCATCGCCGTGTTGCTGGCAGGCCTGCCCAACACCGTGGGCGGCGTCACCATCAACCGCTTCTGTGCATCCGGCATTACTGCAGTTTCAATGGCAGCCAATGCAATCGCCATGGGCGAAGCGGAAGTCATGATTGCAGCCGGTGCTGAAAGCATGAGCATGGTGCCTATGAGCGGCAACAAGCCCAGCTTCAACAACGCGATTTTTCAGAAAGATGAAAACCTGGGTATCGCCTACGGCATGGGCATGACCGCCGAAAAAGTTGCGCAGCAGTGGGGCATCAGCCGCGACGCGCAAGACGAATTCGCTTTGAACAGCCACAAAAAGGCAATCGCCGCTCAACAGGCTGGCGAGTTCACCGATGAAATCACACCGTTTACCGTTGTGAAAGCCACGCCCGATTTGTCCACTGGTGAAATCAAGACCGCTAGCCAAGAAGTCTCTTTGGACGAAGGTCCCCGTGCAGATTCTTCCATCGAAGGCTTGACCAAGCTACGCCCCGTGTTTGCAGCCAAAGGTTCTGTAACAGCCGGTAACAGCTCGCAGATGAGCGACGGTGCAGGCGCGCTGATCCTGGCTTCCGAAGAAGCTGTGAAGCGCTACAACCTGACACCGCTGGCCAAGTGGCGCGGTTTTGCAGTGCGCGGTGTACCACCGGAAATCATGGGCATTGGCCCCAAGGAAGCCATTCCTGCCGTGTTGAAAACTGCCGGCTTGAAAACCAGCGACATCGACTGGTTCGAGCTGAACGAAGCCTTTGCAGCGCAATCACTGGCCGTGATGAAAGACCTGGAGCTGGACCCCGCCAAAGTGAACCCCATGGGCGGTGCAATCGCCCTGGGTCACCCCTTGGGTGCAACCGGTGCAATTCGTGCAGCCACCGTGGTGCATGCACTGCGCAGGCACAACCTGAAGTACGGTATGGTGACCATGTGTATTGGCACCGGCATGGGTGCAGCAGGTATCTTCGAACGCGTGTAATTTCACCGTTTGAGTTCTTACAAAAAGCACGGCCTTTGAACAAGGGGTCGTGCTTTTTTTATGGCTTGAAGTTCATGCAGGGAACCCAAGCACGCCGAACGTTACTCACTGTTTTCAACTTCAAGGAAGAAGGTCAGCATGGGGTGGTTTGGAATCAGCAACACGGTGAATCGGTGCAACAATGCATGCCGCATGAAGGATGACGCGCAGCTTGTGCAGACCTTGAAGGAAAAAACAATACAGTTGAGCGTTGAATTGGACGCGCAATTAAAACATGCGGAGCGGCTTGCCTTTGTGGCAAACTTTGCGCCTCCCACCCAGATACTGTGTTCTCGAGGGGGCGAATTGTCAGCCACTGCAGCTGAACTCGCTGCTGACTTGAAGGTCGCGAGAAAGGATGCCCAGCGTTGTCGAAACGCCGTGAGTACACTTGTCAACGAAATTGAAAATGACGCCGAGCAATTAAAAACCTGCGTTCAGCAGTATGACCTGCCACGTGTTCAAAGGAGACTTCGGCTGGATGAAATAGACCAACCCCCCACGGGCAAACAGATTGCCGGGTTCACCAGGGAAATCGCGCAACAATCGCTCTACCGGATACGACATTTTGAAGCCACGCATGCCTATCGTGCAGTGCGCACTCACAATGTCATTGCAAAAGCAGAAATGATCGTGCTGAACCAACTGTCAGACAGCAACAGTGTAGTCAATGCGCTGAGGCAACTGACAAGTCCTTGATGGCGGGTTAGACAGTTGCAAGGTTGTCCGGAAATCGTTGCCAGACCGTATTAGAATGGGTCTTTGTACCTAATTTGGGGTAACGGCTAGCAATGGATATCCAGACAGAAATCAGCAACGGCTTGATGACCATCACCATCAACCGCCCTGAACGTAAAAACTCGTTTACCAATGCAATGTACAGCGCATTGGCCGATGCGTTCCGGGACGCAACCCACAGCAGTGCCGTCAAAGTGGTGCTGATCAAAGGCCATGAAGGCTGCTTTTCGGCTGGCAATGATCTGGGTGATTTTCTGAATAATCCGCCTACTGATCTCGATGCACCAGTGTTCCGTTTCCTGCGCATGATTTCCGTCTTCCCCAAACCAGTGGTGGCCCAAGTGCAGGGGCTGGCAATCGGAATCGGTACCACTTTGTTGCTTCACTGTGATCTTGTCTACGCCTCAAGCACTGCCAAGTTTTCAATGCCATTCGTGAAGTTGGGGCTTTGTCCCGAAGCGGCATCAAGCCTGCTGCTGCCCATTTCTGCGGGTTATCAGAAAGCGGCTGAGCTATTGTTGCTCGGTGATCTGTTCACAGCCCTCAAGGCTTACGACACTGGCATCATTTCCGATGTGCTGGAACCAGAAGCACTTGAGGCGCATGTTCAGGCTCAAGTGAAAAAATTGCTTGATTTGCCCTTGACCAGCCTTGTGACCACCAAACGCCTGTTGAAGTCGACCAACAAGAGCCAGGTTGCCGAAACGATGGCCGAAGAAGGCAAGCTGTTCATGAGCATGATTCCTCAACCCCCTGCACAAGAAGCGTTCAGCGCTTTCGGGGAAAAGCGTACACCCAATTTCAAGCAGTTTGAAGGCTAAGCATGACAGTCGCACTTTCAGAAATTTTGTCCAACCGCCGCCTCCAAGGCGACACGGTTACCTTCACTGCCACAGACGACTGGACACAGGGCCGTACCATGTTTGGTGGTTTTCTTTCCGCCTTGGCGGTGGTGGCCATGCGCGATACCTTGGGTATCGACATGCCCCTGCGCGCACTTCAAACCAACTTTGTGGGTCCTGTGCCAGCGGGTGACGTGGTGTACCGTACCCGTTTGCTTCGACAGGGAAAAAGCGTGAGTCAGGTGCAGTGCGAGATTTACAGCGATGACACACTGGCTGGTCTGGTGGTTGGTGTATTTGGTGCGCCGCGCGACACAGCGCTGCCCATCCTGACACCCGAACACAAGCCGCTGCTCAAGAACGTAGACGACATTCCTCCTTTGCCTTTCATTCCAAAAATCACGCCGAATTTCCTGCAGCACATTGAAATGCGATGGGCCTTGGGCAGCATTCCCTACATGGGTACTCCATTTTGGGAAAGTGGCATTTACATTCGTTCAATCGATAAAAATCTCAGTCCTGAAGTCTTGATTGTCATGCTCAGCGACGGCCCGCCCACCCCTTGCCTGAGCCATTTCAGAGGCCCGGTCATGGCCAGTTCGGTGAGCTGGTCTTTGGAACTCCCCCCCCTGCCTGCAGACATCAATAGCGATGGCTGGTTCCAGATTGATATGGAAACCAAGGCGGGTGCAGAAGGGTATGTGAACCAAAGCGCCAAGCTGTGGACACCAAGTGGCCAATTGGCCTCACTGGGCTACCAAGTGGTGGCAGTGTACGGCTGAGCTGTTCGGACAGGATTGGGCAATGATCTTGCGCCGGGATTTCTGGCATTAAAGGACACACACATTCATGCGTCAACCCGGTCGCAAAAAATTCACTTTGACATCCTTCCTTTTTGCATGGGTACTTGGCGTTTTGCTGGGCACTGTTGTGCAGTCCCAGATCAACCTGTACGCCCTTCAAGATCTTGGGGTCAACATTCCCCTGTCCACCCGGTTCGATACAACACTGCATGATTTGGGGAACTTCTCGATGGTGTACGCGGTCATTTTCGGATGCAGTTTCGCAGCGTCCCAAGCCGTTGCCCTCTTGTGCACGCGTTGGACCTCACCCAAGTGGCGAACCTTCTGGTGCGCATTCGGAGCAATTGCGGGTTTGTGGGTAACTTTCAAGGTAGTCGACATGATTGCACCAATGCCAGTACTGATTGCAGCAACCCGAACCATGGTCGGTCTCTTGTCCATGCTTGCTTCTGCTGCGGTGGCCGGGGCTCTTTTCGCCGCACTGTCAAAGCGAAGTCGAGTCGCTGTGTCTCCTGTGCTGGCCATGATGTTGGCCGCAGTTTTGTTGATGCCGACCACACAGGCGCTTGCCCAGGCCGGCAAGCCCTACAGAATCGACCTGCTTGCAGAAGGCCTGGACAGCCCTTGGTCCATTGCATTTCTTCCCGATGGCCGTGCGCTGATTACTGAAAAGCCAGGGCGGTTGAGGTTGTTGGGCAGTGATGGAAAATTGCAGGCCAAGCCCTTGAGTAATGTCCCCGCTGTGTTGTACAGCGGACAGGCAGGTTTGTTCGATGTGTTGCCTGCACCTGACTTCACACAAAGCAAACAGATTTTCCTGAGCTATGCCTGTGGAACCCGCAGCGCCAATCACACTTGTGTGTCTGTGGGCCGGCTGGGTGTGGATGGTCTTGAGGGTGTCAAGGAGATTTTCCGTTCCCAGATGGCCAAGTCAGGCAGCGCACATTATGGTGGGCGCATGGTCTGGTTGCCTGACAATACCCTGATCGTCACACTTGGTGACGGTTACAGCTATCGCGAAGAGGCGCAGAACCTGTCCAATCATCTCGGGAAAATCATTCGCATCAACCGGGATGGTTCTGTGCCGGCAGACAATCCTTTTGTGAAAACATCAGGTGCCAAGCCTGAAATTTACAGTTACGGGCATCGCAATGTCCAAGGGGTGGCCTTTGACCCGGTCAACAAGCGCCTGATTGCACACGAGCATGGGCCCCGTGGCGGCGATGAAATTAACCTGATCACTCCTGGTGTCAACTATGGGTGGCCCAAAGCCACCTATGGAATCGATTACACCGGCGCGCAAATCTCCCCCTTCAAGGAATTTGAGGGCACTCAGCAACCTGCGATTTACTGGGTACCATCCATCGCCCCTTCTGGCATGACAGTCTACGACGGCAATCTTTTTCCCCAATGGAAAGGGAATCTGCTGGTGGGCGCCTTGAAAGCCCAACAGGTTAGCCGCGTGGTGTTAAAGGGCAACAAGGCGACCGAGGAAGAAGTGCTTTTCAAAGAGGTGGGGGAGCGTTTTCGCGACATTCGCACGGGGCCTGACGGCGCCATTTATCTGCTCACTGACAACCCGGAAGGCAAGCTGTTGCGCGTTCTTCCGCGATAAGGCCACTGGCGGGTTGAGAATGTCCCTGATTTTCTGAGGCAACCTACCTCAAGAAACTGTTAATTGATTTTCAGTTTTTTGTGCTACTGTCGCCTCATGAAATCATCTTACACAGCCCACAACAAGCGCCTGTCCAAACAGGCCTTGGAACTCTCGATCGCAGCGCCCCAAGTGGTTGCTCAGCGCGTGACCCGCATGGCCTTGGCGGGTGCAAGCCCCTCCGCCAGAGATCAAAAAGAGTTCAAGCAAATGAGTGATGAAAAAGTCACGGCCTTTTATGAGTCCTGGACAGCAATTTGGGCGCAAATGTACAAATCCCAATTTGCAATTGCCCAAACCATGATGTCAGCGGTAACCACTGCCATGGTGGCAGGCAAACAGCCCTCAGCTGCTTCGACGCTTTCCGCATTGTCTCGGGAAACCAGCAAGGTCTTATCCGCCGGAATTGCCCCTGTGCACCGCAAAGCGGTTTCTAATGCCAAGCGTTTGTCGCGTGGCTGATCACCGCAGCAAAAAGTAAACTGCCTGATTTAACCACTGGCCTTGAACAGGCGCTATACTTCGGTCCCGACTTGTCTAGATCCGAAGGAATACCATGGCGCTCAAATCCACCGACATGGCCAAAAACATGGCCAAAAAGCTGGACGGATCACTGAAATCCGAAAGCCTGCCCGATCGTTTTGGACAAGCTTCCAAGGCCGCTGCGGGAAAACGTGAGAGAGCTGCCGACATTCC
This sequence comes from Burkholderiales bacterium, assembly GCA_027484315.1. Classification (GTDB taxonomy): domain Bacteria; phylum Pseudomonadota; class Gammaproteobacteria; order Burkholderiales; family Burkholderiaceae_B; genus Limnobacter. The sequence continues at coordinate 5,981 of JAIXTE010000004.1, forward strand.
CGCCAGTAAACTGATTCCCGTCAACTACCGTTTGCCTGCCGAGCTTGTTAATCGACTTCGAGACCACGCTGTGAATTGCGAGGGGGGCATCAATCAATTGGTGGCTTCTGCCTTGAATGAATGGCTTGTGTCACAAAACAAAAAATAATTTGAAACGGATTTCCGAGCCTGCCCCTGGCAAGTACCAGGGGGCTTTGCGGAAAACCATGGTTTTCTTGTATGGCTTTTAATTAGTTTTTTATAATTAATTTTCTATTAAATTCACCTAAAAACTAATTTTTTTGAATAATATCGTTAGTTAATAAAACTAATTGGTCTTGTTCTTGCCTGCTGTTTTTCTGAATCGAATCTTTCCTGCCTCTCCCCCTCTGCTGCCTGTGGTTTCTGCGTATATGGAAAACCACAATTGCTGCGCATCCACTGCATGCCGATACTCCATCCACCTGCAGAGTCACTGCAGAAACCACAAGAAGAATAAAGCAGGTATTCAAATACCATCTGGTACAAATCACAAGGAGAGTTCCGTGAAGAAATCGATTAAGTCCGTTCTGGCAGTGGCCCTGTTGGGTCTGGTTGGCTCAGTGCAAGCCGCTGACGCTTATCCATCCAAAGTCATCACCATGCTGATCCCGTTTGCTGCAGGTGGCCCCACAGACACAGTAGGTCGCTTGATTGCGCAATCCATGTCCAAAGACCTTGGGCAACAAGTGATTGTAGAAAACCTGGGTGGTGCTGGCGGTACCTTGGCCGCCGGTAAGGCCGCTCGTTCTCCAGCAGATGGTTACAACATTTTCCTGCACCACATTGGCCAGTCCACAGCGCCTTCGCTGTATCGCAAGCTGTCATACAACGCATCTGCTGACTTCGAAACCATTGGCCTGGTGACCGACGTGCCAATGACCATCGTTGCGCGCAGCAACATGCCAGCCAAAAACATGCAGGAACTGTTGGCGTACATCAAGACCAACAAAGACAAGGTCACCTATGCCAACGCAGGCATTGGATCAGCCTCCCACCTGTGCGGCATGTTGTTCCAGACAGCTGTGGGTGTTGACCTGACAACGGTTCCCTACAAAGGCACTGGCCCTGCAATGAACGATCTCTTGGGCGGACAGGTTGATTTCATGTGCGATCAAACCACCAACACCACCAGCCAGATCAAGGGTGGAAAAATCAAGGCCTACGCCGTAACCACCAAGAAGCCTGTTGCCTCTTTGCCCGATCTGCCAACCTTGGACAAAGCTGGTCTGCCTGGTTTTGAAGTGGGCGTATGGCATGGTCTGTATGCACCCAAAGGCACACCCAAGCCGATTATTGATCGCCTCAGCAAGTCTCTTCAAACTGCATTGAAAGACCCTGCCGTGATTTCCCGTTTCGCTGAATTGGGTACAGAGCCAGTTGCACAGGATCAAGCCACCCCTGCGGCATTGCGCAAGCATCTCGACGCTGAAATCGCACGCTGGAAACCAATCATTGAAAAAGCTGGCCAGTACGCCGACTGATCAATTAGCGAGATTTTAAAATGCCAAAAGACTTACGTGACTTTTGGGCTGGGCTGCTATACCTGATCATTGGTGTAGCAGCTTTGTATATGGCAGGTGACTACGAAATGGGCACCGCCATCAGCATGGGCCCCGGTTATTTCCCCAAGGTTTTGAGTGGATTGCTCGTCTTGATTGGCGCAATTTCACTGATTCGCTCTTTCATGGTTGAAGGCGAACCGCTTCAAGGGTTTGCTTTTTCCAAAATTATTTTTGTGACCCTTTCCATTGTTGCCTTTGCCTTGCTGGTGGAAGGCGCTGGTCTGGCTATTGCTGTCATCGCTGTATTTTTTATTTCAGCCCTTGCCAGCAAGTTTTTTAACTGGAAGTTCACCCTTGGCATTGCACTGGGCGCAGCAGTATTTTGCAGCTTGGTGTTTGTTAAAGGCCTGGGTATTCCTCTGCCCATATTCGGGTCCTGGTTTGGAATGTAAACATGGAACTTCTCTCTAACTTATCCCTCGGTCTTGAAACAGCTTTCACGGTTAACAACCTGCTGTTCTGCCTGATCGGTGTATTTCTGGGCACTGCCATTGGCGTATTGCCCGGCTTGGGCCCCACCGCAACCATTGCGATGCTGTTGCCCATCACGTTTGGCCTGCCGCCCGTGTCATCACTGATCATGTTGTCGGGCATTTACTACGGCGCGCAGTATGGGGGTTCCACCACAGCCATTCTGGTCAACTTGCCGGGGGAATCCTCGTCGGTGGTTACAGCACTGGATGGCTATCAAATGGCAAGACAAGGCAAGGCTGGTAAGGCCCTGGCTACTGCCGCCATTGGTTCCTTCGTGGCGGGTACATTTGCCACGGTGTTGCTGGCCCTGTTCGCGCCTCCTTTGGCTGATATTGCGCTGCAGTTCGGTGCGGCTGAATACTTTTCCCTGATGGTTGTGGGTCTGGTTGCTTCGGTTGTTTTGGCCAGTGGTTCCCTGTTGCAGGCATTTGGCATGATCGTGCTGGGTTTGTTGCTGGGCATGGCGGGTACCGATGTCAACTCAGGCTTGGAGCGGTACACCTTCGACACCCCTTATATGGCTGAAGGCATCAACTTCGTCATCCTGGCCATGGGTATGTTCGGTCTGGGCGAAATCATCAAGAACCTGGAGGAAGAGCATCTTCGTTCTGCCATGGTTTCCAAGGTGGAAGGCTTGATGCCAAGCAAAGAAGATTTCAAGCGCATGGCCTGGCCAATTGTACGAGGTACTGGCTTGGGTTCCCTGTTGGGCATCTTGCCTGGCGGCGGTGCCATGCTGGCTTCTTTCGCTTCTTACTCCATCGAGAAAAAAATCTCGAAAACACCCGAGCGATTTGGCAAAGGCGCCATCGAAGGTGTGGCAGGTCCCGAGTCTGCAAACAATGCGGGCGCCCAAACCTCCTTCATTCCCTTGCTGACATTGGGTATTCCATCCAACCCGGTCATGGCATTGATGATCGGCGCGATGATTATCCAGGGCATCACGCCTGGGCCAGCGGTCATGACCGAACAGCCAGCACTGTTCTGGGGCATCATCGTATCCATGTGGATCGGTAACCTGTTCCTGGTTGTTTTGAACCTGCCCTTGATTGGCATCTGGGTCAAAATGATTTCGGTCCCTTACCATTACCTGTACCCGATGATTCTGGTGTTCTGTTGCATCGGCGTATTCAGCCTGGGCAACAAGTTGTTTGATGTTTACTTGCTGGCCGGGTTTGGGGTGTTGGGTTACATTTTCTCAAAACTGAAATGTGAACCGGCGCCATTGCTGTTGGGCTTTATCTTGGGTCCCATGATGGAAGAGTACCTGCGCAGAGCTCTGTTGCTATCGCGTGGCGACTTCTCTGTACTGGTTACCCGCCCAATCAGTGCCACCATGCTGGCCATCGCAGTGATCGCATTGGTCGTTGTGTTCTTGCCTTCGATTCGTAAAAAGCGGGAAGAGGCTTTCCAGGAAGAATAAGTCGTCAAATCGTTTGTCCTGATGCCACAAAGGGGCTGCCAAAACTTCGGTTCTGTCAGCCCCTTTCTCATTGCCAAGCCCTGAAGTCAGTATGAATTGTGTTGCATTGTGTTGTATTATCTATTCAGTATTTCAGCAGCACTTGGACAGTACCCATGGACAGTCAATTTCCCTCCGCACTTCACGAAGAATCGAACTTCGGGGACAGTAAATTGGACCCCAATCAGGTCGTGCCTCTTTATCACCAGATCTACCTGATACTCCGCGAACGCATCATCGAGGGTCACTACGACACCAAGCCCTTACCCGGTGAATTGGTGCTTGCAGAACAATTCAATGTGTCCCGGGTCACCATGCGCCGGGCTTTGCAGGATCTGGTGAAGGAAGGTTTGGTTGCAAGGGGGCGCGGCAAGGGCACTTTTGTCAAACCCCGCACCGAATCACGCAATTCATCTGTAGGCCAAAGCCAGTTGCTCAGTGCCTCTGCCATGCGGCTGCAAGCCAGTGGTGATTCCTCTGATCTTCAGTTGATCACTTCCAAGCGCATTCTTCCTCCACCTGACATTGCAACCCTTCTGCATTTGCCTAGTGACGCCATCGTGGAAAAGCTGATCCGTATTCGTCAGATTGAAGGACAGCCCGTGGCCCACCTGACCAGTTTCATTCCGCAGGACTTGTCTGGCCGTATTTGCCGCCGACGCCTGCGTGAATTTCCGATATTGGTTTTGCTGGAGGAAGCAGGGGTGAAAGTCGCCAAAGCCCGTCAAACCATCTCTGCGCGCTTGGCCGATGCGTCAGTGGCTTACGCTCTGGGTGTGCCTGTGGGAGCGCCTTTGCTGGCCATTTCGCGGGTTGCTTACGATGAAAACGGCAGGCCGGTGCAGGTGTTGAAAGGTTTGTACCGTCCCGACCGGTATGACTACCGAATCGAATTGTCGCGAAAACAGGCCAAGGGTCAAAGCTCCTGGCAGCATGTGAACGAGGTTGAGTTTGCGTTCGAAATGCACCAGCAAGATCTCAGCCACTTCTAGGCTCAAAACAAACTAAGCGATCAAAGCCATTTGATCGCTGACCTGTTGAACCGCTTAATTCAACGGGTCTACCGGGCGGGAATTCCGGTTCTCGTCGACAGCCACATAAGTAATGTAGGCCTCGGTGACTTTGGCCACGTCATCCGGCTTCAAGCGGCGTTGCGCGAATACTTCCACGTAAATCTGCATCGAGGTGCGGCCAACCTTCACCACTTCTGCATAGAAGCTGCACAAGTCACCGACAAACACCGGTTCCTTGAACACGAACTCATTCACAGCTACGGTCACAATCCGCCCCTTTGCATGGGCGGTGGCTGGCACCGATCCAGCCAGGTCAACCTGCGCCATAATCCAGCCGCCAAAGACGTCGCCTGATGCATTGGAATCACGAGGCATGGGGATCACACGAATGACCGGTTCACGGTCTACAGGTAGCAGGATTGGTTTGTCGGTGGTCATGTGGTCAGGTTCTTTTTATTGGATGAATGCTGGATTGTAACGCTGACAGTCTAGAGTCCGCATTTTATTCTAGGTGCCCGTTACCAATGCCTTCGCCTGAAAAGCGCGATAATGGCTCATTGTTGACTGGATCATAAGAGGAAATTATGGCTGTAGCTTGGGTGGCAGTATTGCAGATGGTGCCTTGGGGCGAGGTGATTAAAAACGCGCCCAAAGTGGCAGACGGTGCAGTCAAGCTGTGGAACAGCGTGTCCAGGAAAAAGTCGTCAGAATCAGGTCAAAGCAACACAACCGGCGTCGTGCTGGCCACCGACATCGGTGCAATTGGACGCCTTGAACACCAGTTGTTTGAGGCACAACAGGCCATTGTTGAGCTTCAAAGTCAGGTGGTTCAATCTGCCGAGGTCATCAAGGAACTGGCCAGCCAGAACACCCAACTGGTTGCGCAAATCGAAGCCAACCGCAAGGCTGTAACAGTGTTGGGCGTGGTGGTTGCCTTGACTGTGTTGGGGGCAGTGGTTCAGGCGGTTGTTCTGTTTGGTGCCTGAACCGGGCCGGTCTAAACTCGAATTCAAGCAGATTTTTTCCCGCCATGTTCGTCGTCCAGTGCGTCCTTGGCCATTTTGTCGATCACTGCAGGCACAAAAGGTTTCAGTTTCAGGCCTAAGCGACCTTTTGCCGTCATGACCCATTCGCGCTTGCGCTCGGCCATGGCGTCCACAATCTCGTTCACACATTGTTCAACCGTCATGGCTCCTTTTTCGCGCAAGCCCGATACGCCGGCGCGCTCGCCGTTCGGGTTCAGGCCATTGCGGCGGATTTCCGTGTCCACCACACCGGGGAAAATCGCGCACACATCGACGCCTGTGCCCATCAGTTCAATGCGCAAGGCTTCCATGAAACCGCTCATTGCGAACTTGCTGGTGCAATAGGTGGTGCGTGCAGGCACACCGGTTTTTCCAGCCAGGCTGGAAACACCGACAATCAGGCCTTTGGCTTTCTTGATGTAGGGCAGGGCTTTGTGGGTAATCCAGACCATGCTCATCACATTCACGCGGAACAGGCGCTCGAACGTACCCAGATCCGTGATGTCCTCGAACCAAGCGTGCATGGACACACCGGCGTTGTTCACCACCATGTCAATGCCACCAAAAACTTTCACCGATTCGTCCACCAGGTTTTCACACTGGGCCTGATCGGTGACATCGCACGCCACGCAGTGAACCTGGCCACCTGCTGCCTGCACCTGTTTTGCCACCTCCTGCAATTTGTCCATGCGCCTTGCGGCAAGTACCAGCTTGTTGCCGGCTGCAAGCCGAATCGCCAGTGCAGCGCCAATCCCTTCGGATGACCCCGTGATCACGATTACTTTGTTTTGAATACTTGTCATTTGAATTTGTCTCCTGCGTCGTGTGGGTCGAGGCGGGTGGTAGCATTCACCATCGCCTCATTTTTTTGTATCGAGAAGTATCGCATGCGCAGAACCGCACCGGTGGAATCCGCCCCGCCAAGACCCCGAAAACGCAGCGACTGGGGCACCATCGCCCAGCTTTTGCCTTACCTGTGGGAATACAAGTGGCGGGTAGTGTTTGCAATTGCCTGCCTGGTGCTGGCCAAGGTCGCCAACGTGGGCGTGCCCCTGTTGCTCAAGGAGATCATCGACACCCTGACGCCCTTGCTGCAAAGCAATGCCTTGCTGGCGGCCGCATCTATGCCCGCCGCCTTGCTGGTGGCCTATGGTGCCTTGCGGCTTTCAACCACCTTGTTTACCGAATTGCGCGAACTGCTGTTTGCACGGGTCACCCAAAATGCGGTTAGGTCAATTGCCATCCAGGTGTTTGACTACCTGCATGCCCTGTCGTTGCGGTTTCACCTCAACCGTCAAACTGGCGGCGTCACCCGGGACATTGAACGGGGTTCTCGCGCCATTTCAAGCCTGGTCAGCTACACCCTCTACAGCATCCTGCCCACACTGATCGAAATTGTCCTGGTGGTGGGTTACCTGTTTTTCAATTACGACATCTGGTTTTCAGTCATCACTGCAGTTGCTCTTTCGCTGTACATCTTTTTTACAGTCAAGATCACCGAATGGCGTCTGCATTTTCGACGCACCATGAATGAGCTGGATTCCAAGGCCAATGTGCGGTCCGTGGATTCCTTGATCAATTACGAAACCGTCAAGTATTTCGGCAACGAGGCTTTTGAATCCCGGCGCTACAACAAGAGCATGACCGCCTGGCAGGAAGCCGCCATACGCTCCCAGAAATCACTGACCCTGCTCAATACCGGGCAAAGCGCAATCATTGCCCTTGCTGTCACCCTGGTGTTGTGGCGCGCCACCGCAGGTGTTCTTGATGGCAGCATGACCTTGGGTGACCTGGTGCTGGTCAATGCGTTCATGATCCAGTTATACATTCCCCTGAATTTTCTAGGCGTGATTTACCGCGAGATCAAGCAAAGCCTGGCCGACATCGAGCGCATGTTTGGCCTGATGGATGAGAATCTTGAAGTCAAGGACAAGCCTGATGCGCCTGATTTGAAGGTGAATGGCGGAGCGATCGAGTTTCGCAACGTTGGTTTTGCCTACGATGAGCGGCGTCAGGTATTGAAGGATCTGTCATTCACAGTACCTGCCGGGCACACAGTCGCTGTGGTTGGGCACAGCGGCGCTGGGAAGTCCACGTTGTCTCGCCTGTTGTATCGCTTTTATGAGGTGGGCAGCGGCGCCATCCTGATTGACGGGCAAGACATCCGTGATGTTGCCCAGATCTCCCTTCGAAAAAACATCGGCATCGTTCCTCAGGACACTGTGCTGTTCAACGACAGCATCGCCTACAACATTGCCTACGGTCGGCCTGATGCCAGCCAGGACGAAATTGAAGCGGCCGCAAAAGCCGCGCACATCCATGATTTCATTCTCAGTCAGCCAGACGGATATCAAACCCAGGTAGGTGAGCGGGGGTTAAAGCTTTCGGGTGGCGAAAAACAACGCGTGGCCATTGCACGAACCATCCTGAAAAACCCGGCAATCCTGATTTTTGATGAAGCCACGTCAGCACTCGACTCGCGCTCGGAACGGGCAATTCAGCAAGAACTGCAAGCCCTGTCCCATAACCGCACCACATTGATCATCGCCCACCGGTTAAGCACAGTCGTTCATGCAAACCAGATTCTGGTGATGGGGCAGGGTGAAATTCTTGAAAGCGGCAGCCATGAATCACTACTTGACAAGAATGGTGAATACGCTCGAATGTGGTTGATTCAACAGCACAGTCAACCGAACGCGTCTGCCCATGGAAACCAAATGGCTTGAAGACTTCATCACACTGGCCCAAACCAAGAACTTTTCGAAGGCGGCCAACCTGCGATGCGTAACCCAGCCAGCCTTTTCGCGCCGCATACAGGCGCTGGAAGGTTGGCTCGGTTGTGAGTTGATTGATCGGGGGTCATACCCAACCCGGTTGAGCGCTCAAGGTGAAGTATTTTACGAACAGGCCCTGGCCATGCTGGAGCAGATTCGGCAGGCGAGAACCATTGTTCGGGGTGGCAGCCTGCAAAGCCGACACCCGATACGCCTGGTTGTTCCACACACATTGGCTTGCAGCAAAGCCCCTTATTGGATCAGTACACTAAAGGCTAAGTTGGCTGATCGGTTGCCCGACCTCAGTTTCCAATTGACCGCGAGCAATGTGCACGATGCAGTTCTTTATTTCACAGATGGGGCAAGCGACTTCCTGGTGTGCTATCACCACAGCCGCGAGCCCATTGAATTGGACCCAGGCAAATTCGAGTTTCGTCACTTGGGGGTAGAGCGTTTTGCTCCCTACACGGCAAAAGATAGCGCCGGAAAAGTGCTTTATACCCTGGATCCACTTGCGCCTTTGCCCGTACCCTTTTTGTCATACTCCAAGCATGCTTATCTGTCCAAGATGACCGACATGGCGTTTGAGGCAGGGCCAGTATTTTTGAAAAAAACTTTGTACGAAACCGACATGTCTGAAAGTCTGAAGTCCATGTGTCAGGCTGGGCTGGGTGTGGCTTGGTTGCCGGAAAGTGCCGTTTCCGGTGATTCCGGACTGTGTTGCATCCCCGGACCGTATTTCATTGACATGGAAATCCGCCTGTATCGCCGCAGTCAGCGCAACATGGAGGTGAACGCCGCGAATGAGCAGACTGACCTGGCCTGGCATTATTGGCCCGATTAAACCTTCTGCTTACCTCCCGAAGTACTACCCGATCAGGTGGGGTTTTTGTGTATGCAAGAATTGCATGCTTTAATGCCAATTATGTATTGGAGTGAAATGCACCAAAGATTTAGCATGATCTTCATTCACATATCCACCAGGGGATCGCATGGTTAAGCCGCAGTCTGAATACCGCATTGAAAAAGATCTTCTGGGTGAAAAGAAGATTCCTGCAGATGCGTATTGGGGGGTTCACACCAGCAGGGCGCTCGACAATTATCAAATTACCGGCTTTCCGCTTTACAACGCACCTGAACTGATTAATGCACTGGCCGCCGTGAAATGGGCGGCAACCAAGGCCAATGCTGATCTCGATACAATCCCTCCCGAATTGGCCAAAGCCATTACCCAGGCCTGCAAGGAAATCCGCACCGGCAAACTGCACGACCAGTTCGTGGTGGATGTGATTCAAGGTGGGGCCGGCACCTCCACCAACATGAATGCCAATGAAGTCATCGCCAACCGCGCCATTGAAATTCTGGGCGGCAAGAAAGGCGATTACAAGCTGGTTCACCCGATTGAACATGTCAATGCTTCCCAAAGCACGAACGATGTCTATCCCACCGCAGTCAAGATTGGTCTGATCAACGCCATCACCGGCCTGTTGGCTGCCATGGAAGAATTGGGCGAGGCGTTTGGTGAGAAATCCTTTGAATTCCGCAAAATCCTGAAAATTGGCCGCACCCAGTTACAGGATGCTGTACCCATGACCTTGGGGCAGGAGTTCGCAACATTCTCGGTCATGATCGGCGAAGACATCTTGCGCCTTCGCGAAGCCACCAGCCTGATCTCTGAAATCAACCTGGGTGCCACGGCCATTGGTACGGGCATCAACACAGATCCTGAATATGCCTCCCGCGCACGCCATTACCTTGAAGAAATCACCCAGCTCGGCCTCGTCACTGCGGCTGATCTTGTTGAGGCCACTCAAGACACGGGTTCATTTGTGCAGTTGTCTGGCGTGCTCAAGCGTGTGGCGGTCAAATTGTCCAAAATGTGCAACGATTTGCGCCTGCTCTCTTCTGGCCCACAAGCTGGCTTGAACGAAATCAATTTGCCTCCGCGTGCCGCCGGCTCCTCCATCATGCCGGGCAAAGTGAATCCGGTGATTCCCGAAGTGGTCAATCAGGTGGCCTTTGAAGTGATCGGAAATGATGTCACCGTGACAATGGCCGCCGAGGCGGGCCAACTCCAATTGAATGCCTTTGAGCCCATTATTGCGTGGAGTTTGTTCAAAAGCATTTACCACCTGACAGCGGCTTGTAAAACCCTGACCAAGAATTGCGTATTAGGGATTACCGCAAATGAGTCACTTTTGCGTCAAAGGGTTGAAGAATCAGCCAGTCTGGCTACCTCCCTCAACCCTTACATAGGCTATGATCAAGCTTCTGAGATTGCGAAAACTGCATTGAAAACCGGAAGGAAAGTTTCCGACCTTGTTCTCGAAAAGGGCTTACTGTCAGAGCAGCAGTTGAGTGAAATACTCAGACCCGAGGTTCTCACCCGTCCTCGGAGAATAAAACTCTAATGCCGCCGCGCGTGCAATTCGCGTTTCGGTGGGTGTGCGCACACTTCGTGCTTTAATTTTTTTCATTCAAGGAGCAAAAATGAAAAGGAATCTTCTTGCAGCAGCGCTGGCCGTGGCCACTGTTGCCGTTGTGCAGCCCGCAGTTGCCCAAGATCTCACGGGTACATTGAAGAAAATCTCCGACACAAAAACAATTGTGGTCGGCTACCGCGAGTCATCTGTTCCGTTTTCATACCTGGACAACAACCAGAAGCCCATTGGTTACCACATGGACCTGTGCAACAAGATTGTTGATGCAGTCAAAGCCAAGCTGAAAATGCCAGACATGAAAGTGGAAATGCAACCGGTGACTTCTGCTAACCGTATTCCTTTGCTTCAAAACGGCACAGTTGACATGGAATGTGGTTCCACGACCAATTCCGTGGCGCGTCAGGAACAGGTTTCTTTTGGCAACACCACTTTTGTAACCGGTGTGAAAGTGGTCGTGAAGAAAAGCAGTGGCATCAAAAACCTTGCTGATCTGGATGGTCAACCCATCGCCACCACATCAGGTACCACCTCCGTACAGTTGATCAAGCAAAACGAAAAGGGTGCGAAGATCGACTTCAAGGAAATTTACGGCAAAGACCATGCTGAAAGCTTCCTGTTGGTGGCCAACGACCGCGCGAAAGCTTTCGTGATGGACGACATTCTGATTGCCGGTCTGGTTGCCAACAGCAAGAACCCCGATGAATTCATGTTCCTGCCAGAAGTGTTGCGCGTAGAACCATATGGCGTCATGGTTCGCAAGGGTGACGCACCCTTCAAGGCAGTTGTTGATGGAACAATCAACGGCCTGATCAAGTCCGGTGACGTTGAAAAGATGTATGCCAAATGGTTCATGAACCCGATTCCCCCAAAGAACGTGAACCTGAATTTCCCGATGTCCGCTGAATTGAAGGCAGCATTGGCGAACCCCAATGACCAAGGCGTGAAATAATACGACCTGGTTCGACACAGGCCGGCTAGCGTTTGCAAACGTATGCCGGCCTTTTCCTTGTATTGGCCGAGATTCCACTCGGGAGTATCTAAATGAATAGCGACCTGAATTGGCTGTTGTTTTTTCAGCCGATCGTGGAAGGTGAAACCCTGGTCTGGTGGGAAATGCTGTTTTCCGGCCTGCTGTGGACCCTTGCCACTTCTGCAGTTGCGGGCGTCATCGCCTTCTCTGTGGGTTCCCTGATGGGTGTACTACGCACCGCCTCAAACAAGCCGCTGGCTTTTTTAGGCAATGCCTATGTCGAGATTTTTCGTAACATTCCACTTATTGTTCAATTTTTTCTTTGGTACTTTGTCGTCCCCGAGTTCATCCCGGCCTTGAAAAGCTGGTCAATTGAACAAGATCCTACTTTTGTCCAGTTTCTGGCTGCCGTGGTTTGTCTGGGCTTGTTCACTGCTTCACGGGTGGCTGAGCAGGTGAAGTCGGGCATTCTTTCCCTTTCGCGCGGCCAGCGGGCTGCGGGTTACGCCCTTGGGTTGAATGAAGCGCAAACCTATCGTTTTGTGCTGCTGCCAATGGCTTACCGCATCATCATCCCGCCCATGACTTCGGAATCGATGAACCTGATCAAGAACACCTCGGTGGCTTTGACCATCGGCTTGACCGAGTTGACTTTCCGCACTCGGGAAATGGGTGAGGTCACATTTGCGTTCTTCGAGGCTTACATCGCAGCCACAGTGCTGTATGTCATCGTGGCGATGACCATGAACCGGGTAATGGCTTTGATTGAGCGACGCACGTCAGTGCCTGGCTTCATTGCGGGAGGCAAATAATGAACGATTTTGACTTCAGCGCAATAACGGGTTCTCTGCCATACCTTCTTCAAGGACTTGGTTACACCGTGCAGTTGACGGTGGTGGCTTGTCTGGGGGGGATTTTCTTCGGTACCTTGCTGGCCTTGGCCCGCTTGTCGAGTATCAAACCACTGGCCATGATCGCCGCAGGTTACGTGAACCTGATGCGGTCCATCCCCTTGATTCTGGTGATTTTCTGGTTCTATTTTCTGGTGCCGGTGGTTCTGCAGTCAGTCATGGGGTATGAACGGCCTCCCCAGGTGGGGCCAGATCGTTCGGCCTACATCACGTTCATCATGTTTGAAGCAGCATTTTTCTGCGAAATCATGCGGGCTGGTATTCAAAGTATTTCACGCGGCCAGGTTTCAGCAGCGCAAGCTTTGGGTTTGAATTATCGCCAGTCAATGTGGCTGATCATTCTGCCGCAAGCCTTCCGCAACATGTTGCCCGTTTTGCTGACCCAAACCATTATTTTGTTCCAGGACACGTCCCTGGTGTATGTGTTGTCTGTGACCGATTTCCTGGGCGCCGCGTCCAAGATTGCACAACGCGACAGCTCTCTGGTTGAGATGTACACCTTTGTGGCCCTGGTTTATCTGGCGATCTGTTTCAGCATGTCCATGCTGGTCAAGGCGCTTCAGAAGAAAACTCAAATTATTCGATAGCAGGAGAGCACTGTGATTGAAATCAGTAAAGTAAGTAAGTGGTACGGCAGTTTTCAGGTGCTCACCAATTGCACAACTTCCGTTAAAAAGGGCGAGGTTGTGGTGGTGTGTGGTCCATCAGGTTCTGGCAAGTCCACCCTGATCAAAACTGTGAACATGCTGGAGCCTTTTCAGGAAGGCACCATTACCGTGGATGGCGTATCCGTTGGCGCCAAGGGCACTGACCTGCCCAAGCTGCGTTCACGCGTAGGCATGGTATTTCAGAACTTTGAGCTGTTTCCGCACCTCACCATCACGGAAAACCTGACCCTTGCACAAATCAAGGTGTTGGGCCGTTCAAAGGAAGAGGCGACAGCCAAGGGGCTGGGTCTGTTGGACCGCGTTGGTTTGAAGGCGCAAGCCGCCAAGTTCCCAGGTCAACTGTCAGGTGGGCAGCAACAGCGTGTGGCCATTGCACGGGCCTTGTCCATGGATCCGATCTGTATGTTGTTCGACGAGCCGACTTCAGCCCTTGATCCAGAAATGGTGAATGAAGTGCTGGATGTGATGGTTGAACTGGCCCAGGAAGGCATGACTATGATGTGCGTTACTCATGAAATGGGCTTTGCACGCAAGGTGGCCGACCGCGTTATTTTCATGGACAAAGGCAATATCGTGGAAGATTGCACCAAGGATGACTTCTTTGGCACACCGCGTTCCGAGCGCGCGCAGTTGTTCCTGTCAAAAATTCTGGGTCACTGATCCAGCGTTCTTTGCTGCCAGGGCAACCGCTCTGGCAGCAACTCACTTTCAAGATCCGAAAGAAATTCCACACCGGTCCGGTATTCCGACCGCCTCGCCCAATTTGATTGTCGTTGCTGTGGCCGCTTCGCGTCTAATCCATTTCAAGCGGGGAAACGGCGGGCGAGTCGTGATTGTCGTAATACCGAACCGGTGTGGAAATTCTTCCGGCTTAGCAAGTTGCGTCGGTGTAATACACAAGCGACAAAACTGCCACCGCTGCGCGCGAATTGGCATCGGCAGCTGCTGCCATCCAGCGCGGAAGCGAGATTCGCAGCACAGCACAGCACGTTACTGCACGGCACCCAACACCATTGCACCGGAAAGCGCCGCACCGTGCGGCGACGCACTGCGGCAGGCCGCGGTTTGCGATTCAAAAAGGCCCACAAATTCGTCGACCTATTGCTTTGGGATGGGCTGCAGGCCCCCGGACGGACCTGTTTGAGCGCGAAGCGCGAGTTGGTCCTCTGGTTCCCAAGGCAAGGGTCGACCCCATTTCCGTTGGGCCTTTCAAGAAAACGGGGCCTGTTGCGGTTCGGTGCCCAAACCAGCGCAGTGCGATCCAGCGCAAAATTCAGCACCGTACAGTGCAGTGTTCACTGCTTTGCTCAAGGCCTTGCCTCGCGCTGGATTACTTCTCCTGCTGCTTGCTCATCAACTCCCGTGTTTTCGCGTATTTGATAAAGCTGTTGAAGCACCCGATTGCAATGTGTACCAGGCCCGGCCATCCATCCAGAAAGCCTTTTCGCACCACATAAAACTTGATGAACCGAACCAAGGGCGACAGGGTCATTTTGCCCACACCGGGCCATTTGCCCCGCGCAGCAAGGGCTTGTGCCTGGATGCTGGTGTAGCGGTTCTGTTTTGCCAAATAGGTGTCGAGACTTTCTGCCGATTCATGCAGCAGGTCACCACGCAACTTTTCGAAATGAAAACCGCTGCCCTGTGTTTCCACTTTTTCATGAACAGCATCGTTGCTCCAGTTGGCTCGCTGGCGATTGAACAGCCGACGCGAATAATCTGGATAGCCCTCGCCATGGCGCAGGTATTGACCCAGGAAAAAGTTGCAGCGGGGCATGTCAAATCCGGCGATGCGCGTTGGCAGCAGGTCTTGTTCTGCCTGTTGCATCATGGCGCGAATGCTTTGTTCCAGTTCGGGGCTGACACGCTCATCGGCGTCCAGGCACAATACCCAGTCGTGTTTGGCCTGCGTCACAGCAAACTGTTTTTGGGGACCAAAGCCCAGCCAATCCTGTTGTACCACCTTGGCGCCATACCGGAATGCGATCTCGGCGGTGTCGTCGATGCTGTGGGAATCCACCACCACAATGTCGTCACAAAACTTGAGGCTTTTTAATGCAGCTTCAAGCTGGTTACCTGCGTTGAGCGTGATCAGTACCGCAGACAATGCAATCGGATTGTGTGGGTTGGAATTCAAATTTATTCTTCCTTGGTTGGGAGTATTCGGATTGACCGTGCGCTTCTGCTTACAATGATGCGGTTGCGACCAACTCAAGCGCTAGATGAAGCGTATCTTAATAGTTAAGACGACCTCGATGGGAGACGTCATTCACGCCTTGCCGGTTTTGAGTGATATTCGCACCCACGACCCCTCTGTTCAAATTGACTGGATGGTTGAAGAGCCATTTGCAGATCTGGTGCGTGGCAGCCGCCTTGTGAATGAGGTGGTGCCCGTGAATTTGCGGAAATGGCGCAAACAGGGCATTCGCCACACTTGGCAGCAGTGGAAAACTCTTCAAGCACGGCTTGCGGATCGCGAATATGACGCGGTCATTGATTTGCAGGGTTTGTTGAAAAGCGCCTTGCTGGCTTGTGCGGCCAAGGGCCCGCGAATGGGCCCCGGTTATTCTTATGCCAAGGAAAGCCTTGCATGCCTGTTCTACAAAAAGCGCGCTGGCTGGGATCCACAAGCGCACGCCGTCGAGCGCTTGCGCGAGTTGGCGGCGGGGCTTTTGAATTATCGCTTGAGTGGCAAGCCCCTGTTTTATGACATTCGCCCGCAGAAGGTATTGGCTGTTATTCCCAAGGGGGCGGAAATCTGGTTCTTGCACGCCACCGCGCGGGACGAAAAAAAATGGCCCTTGGTAAAATGGCGAGAACTTGCCCATCGTTTCTCTGACCTGGGCTACACCATCAAATTGCCGTGGGGAACGGAGGCTGAGCGCCAGCAGGCACAAAAAATTGCAGCCGGTATTGCACACGTTGAAGTATTACCCGGTATGTCTCTGGCAGAGCTTCGCCTGCGTTTGGAACATGCTGGGCTTGTCATTGGTGTGGACACTGGGATCATGCATTTGGCGGCGGCGCATTACCTGCCCATGGTGGCCTTGTTTTTTGCCACTCCAGCCTGGCGGTTTGCACCGCGTTTCAACCCCCACTCCATCAGTTTGGGTGACGTGGGTCATCAACCCTCCGTGGGTGAGGTGTTTGGAGCCGCTACGCGTTTGTTACGGGGAAATAAACTTTGAGTGTCTTTGCTCGCCTGTTTCTGGGTGTTTACACCTTGTTTCTCTTTCTGTTGCAGCCAATGCTGGCGGTTTATCTGATCAAACGAGGCATCAAACAGTCTGAATACAGGCAGGGCTGGGGGCAGCGGTTCCTCGCCCGATTGCCGGATTTTCCGCCTGTGCCTGCGGGGCAAAAACGAATTTGGGTGCACGCGGTGTCTGTTGGTGAGGCCAATGCCGTGTCGCCTCTGATCCAGCATTGGGTCAAAGTTCACCCGCAGCATGAATGGGCCATTTCCTGCACCACGCCGACCGGCCTGGCCACATGCCAGCAACTGTATGCAGGTTTGAATAATGTCCGTTTTTTCTATTTGCCCTATGATTTGCCCTGGTTGGTAACGCAAAGTATCCAGCAGATCAAGCCCGATGCCTTGTGGATTGTGGAAACCGAACTTTGGCCCAACCTGTTGCTGGGTGCATCCCGGTTAGGTGTTCAGACGGCTTTGCTCAATGCGCGTGTTTCTCCCACCACTGGCAAACGATTGGCGCAATTGCAGTTCATCAGCAAACCGGTATTGCGCAGTTTGAGCACGCTGGTTTGCCAAACGGAAGCCGATGCGGCGGTGTTTGAAAACCTTGGCCGCAAACCGGATGCAATCTGTGGAAATTTGAAGTTTGATGTGGCCTTGAAACCAGAGATTGCCACGTTGGGGCGCAGTTGGCGTGCAGCATTGCAGGCTGATCAGGTGTTGTTGTTTGCCAGCAGCCGAGAGGGTGAGGAAGCCCTGTTACTGGATGCGCTAAACCGGTGCCAGTTTTTCAAACGCATGCCCAATGCCAGTGTGTGGATTGTGCCTCGTCATCCCCAGCGTTTTGAGGCAGTATTTGAATTGATGGCTGAGGCGGCCACACGCATGGGTGTGGCTCGCCCGGTTCGGCGCAGCGCGTCATTCAATGCTGGAAACAATGTGGCGCTGGCCGGGTTTGGACAGGCGCGCTTGGTGTTGGGTGATTCCATGGGTGAAATGCCTGCTTACTACAGTGTTGCAGACCTCGCTTTACTGGGTGGGTCCTGGCTGCCCTTTGGCGGGCAAAATTTGATTGAAGCGTGCGCGTATGGTTGTCCCGTCTGGATGGGGCCCCACACATTTAACTTCACAAAAGCTGCGCAGGATGCAATGGCCGCGAACGCTGCCCGCCGACTCGATCACCTGATGGCTGCCTGTGATGATTATCTTGCCGGGTATCAAAGTACGGAATCTGCGAAAAAAGCCGCGTTTGCCTATGCCAGAAGTCACCGTGGGGCGACCCAGCGAAGCTTTGATGTGTTGAATCGCTTGGGTTGAATCACTTGGGTTGATCGCTCGCCAGTGGACTCGCAGGCGAGGTGGGCCTGCGTCATGGAGTCAGCAGGCTGTTCACCTCATTCAGCGCCGTCGCATTCAATTGACCTGTTGCTGCTTGAAGTTCCAGCATGTTGATGAGGGTGGCGTATTTGGCTTTCGACAAATCGCGTTGTGTGGCATTGAATTGCTGTTGGGCATTCAGCACATCCACATTGATTCGTATGCCCACCTCAAAAGCGGTTTTATTGGATTGCAAGGCCAGTTCGCTGGATGACAGGGCTGTTTCAAGTGCCCTGACTTGCGCAAGGCTGCTTTGCACGCCCAAAAAGGCCGCTTTTGCATTTTGCGCTGCACTGCGTTCTGCAAAGTCCCGGTTGTTGAGAGACTTTTCCAGAAGCGCCGCCTGTTGTTTCACCTTGCTTTGTGTGGCACCGCCAGCAAAAATAGGCACGTTCATGACCAGGCCAATGGTGGTGCTATCCACACCAATGTCGAATGGGCGTCCACTGGTGCCATCAAAAATCTGTTGCTCCGTCTCCACCATCTGGGCGGTCAAGTCCAGTGTGGGCAGGTGTCCGTATCGGGCCTTGTTGACTTCTGCTTTGGCCACCAGTTGCGCCAATTTGGCCTGTTGGGCCTGCAAATTGTTGTCGCGGGCCTGTGTGGCCCACATGTCTGCATTGTTGGGGGTGGGGGTGTTCAACCGGGTTTCTGGCTTCAGGGGAAGCAGTGCATCAACGGGCTTGCCCACCATGGTTTCAAGTTGAAGTTGCCGAACGGCCAACTGGTTTTCTGCAGCCAGTTCCTGAGCCACGACCAGGTCAAACCGGGCTTGGGCTTCCTGTTGGTCGGTGATCGTGGCGCTGCCCACTTCAAAACTGGCTTTGGCAAAAGCCAGTTGTTCTGCAATGGCAGCTTTCAACAAACTGAGGTTGTCCAGTTCATCGCGCACAGACAGCAAATCAAAATAGGCGCGTGACAAGCGCAAAATCAGATCCTGTTCTGCCTGCTTGAAACTCAGCCTGCCGATTTCACCAATCAACTGGCCTTGCTTGTGGCTTTCCCAGGCTTGGGGACGAAAAAGGGCCTGGTTCAAAACCAGGCTGTAGGTGCCGGGGTTTCTGCTGGCACCCACCGACATGCCAAATGCATCGTAGGTGTTTTCCTGCTTCTCAAGCCGGGCACCCAAATTAACATTCGGCAACAAAGCCGCCAGGCTCTGGTTTTCTGTTTCCAGATCTGCCTGCAGTTGCGAGTTAGCAGCGAGGTATTGTGCGTCGTGTTGCCGGGCCAAGGCGAACAGATCTGACAGGTTTTTTGGAGCGGGTGTTTGTGCAAAGCCGGCGTTGGCTATTAAGCCCAAGCAAAGCAACAGCAAGGCTTTTAATCCCGATGCAACTGATTGCGACTTGTTCATGTTGCTTGGGGTGCGCATTGGAGTCGGGTCCTGCATTAATAGGTGGGACAGCTTGGATCTACAGTACACGACCAGTCGTGAATGCCGCCACGCAAGTTGTAAAGCTTTGAGAAGCCAATGCTTTTTAGGTAAAGGGCGACCTGCTGGCTGCGAATACCGTGGTGGCAGATGCATACCACAGCAGTGTCAGGATCAAGGGATTTGGCCTTGTCCATGATTTCACCCATCGGAATCGAGAGGCTACCTGGAAGCTTGCAATATTCCACTTCCCAGTTTTCCCGGACGTCCAGTAACAATGGCTGCGATTTTTCGGGGCTACCCAGCCACTGGGCCAAATCGGCCGCGCTGATTTGAGCGATGGGCTGGGTCATGCCTTCCTATTCCTCAGAATACGAATTCACTGGCTTTGGGCGAGTTGACCAACAGTTTGGTCATAGTTTCGAACAGGGGGGTGGTGATCAATTGGCCATCCCGGGATTTGCGGGCCAGAACCAGTTGCATGGCGGGGGCCTTGCCCACAACCGCCATCAGTCTGCCCAGCGGGTTCAGGGCGCCCAGCAGCGCCGTGGGCATGATGGATGTGGCACCCGACAACACGATGGCGTCAAATTGCCCAAGGCTTGCTGCAAGGTCAAAGCCGCAGCCTTCCAGCACCTTCACGCGGGTAATACCATTCTTTTTCAAGTTGCTGCGTGCCAGTTCTGCGATGGCGCCATTCTGTTCCACAGTCGTAACATGGGCACATTGCTGAACCATCAGCGCAGCCATGTAACCCGTGCCAGTGCCAATTTCCAGCACTTTGTCCTGGTTGCCCAGTTCGAGCTCCTGCAGAATACGCGCTTCCATTTTTGGGCTGAACATTGTTTCGCCGGTATCCTTGCCGTTGACGCGAATAGGCAGGTCGCAGTCGGTGAAGGCCAGTTTTTCAAGGCCTGTACACATGAAATTTTCCCGTTTTACCACCTCCAGCAAATCAAGCACGTCCTGATTCAGCACGTTCCATGGACGGATTTGCTGTTCGATCATGTTGAAGCGGGCTTTTTCGAAGTCCATGGCGGGTTCTCGCGGGGTGGTAAATAGATAACTTTCTATTTTAGCAAATTTTAGGCAATACGCGATGCCTGCCCCCCCACATGTTGCGGACATGTCAAGCCGTTCAGCACCATCTGGATGTGGGCTTCAATGTAGCGCATTGGGTTGGTATCAATGCCGCAGCAGGTGTCCATGGTTCTTTTCCACAAACCCAGTGTGACCAGTGGGGCGCACAGCACTTGGGCTGCGTACTGGGTATCAATGTCCGAGAACTCACCCCGCGATATGCCGCGTTTCAGGATGGATTCAAGATAGTCCCACCAGGGGCGAACCACCTCACTGTAAAAAAACCGGGCCAGTTCGGGGAACGCATTGGCTTCAGACAATACGATTTTGGTGATGCTGCTCAGCTTGGTGGATCCGTATTTCAGCCACCACAGGTGAATAGCCTCCCGGATCAGGTTGGCGGAGCTTTTGTCTGGTTCCAGCAGGCCCTTGGCTTCCTCCACGATCGGGGATACATGTTCCTTGACCACCGCTTTCAGCAGCTCTTCCTTGTTGGAGTAATAGAGATACACCGTGCCCTTGCTGACACCGGCGCTTTTGGCGACATCTTCCAGACGGGCTCCTGCGAACCCTTTCTCGCTGAAAATGGTCAGGGCGGCGTCGAGCAGTTCTTGCGGTCGCTCTTGTTTTCGCCGCGTCCAACGGGGTTGTGCATTCGCCAGACATTGCTTCATGAGAGTGCTTCTTTTTTTAGGGTGGTTGTTTGCACTATAGTGGTTCATTCTTTACCGAGTCAACGTACTACGCCCAATTCAACGCTGGTTGGGTTGTAGAATATGTCGGTTTGGTAAATCTTGGAATTTCGGAGAATTCAGCATGTCAATGGCCGATCGCGATGGCTTTATCTGGTTTGACGGCAAACTTGTGCCGTGGCGTGAAGCGCAAATTCACGTGCTTACACACAGTTTGCATTACGGCCTGTCCGTGTTTGAAGGCGAGCGCGCCTACAAAACAGACAAGGGTCCCGCCATCTTTCGCTTGAAAGAGCACACAGACCGCCTGTTCAATTCGGCCCACATTTATCGCATGCACATGCCATATACCCGTGAGCAAATCATGGAAGCCTGCTGCGAAGTGGTGCGTGCCAACAAGCTGGACTCGTGCTACATCCGCCCAATTGCCTTTTATGGCTCCGAAAAAATGGGTGTGTCCCCCAAGGGTGCAGCCACCCACGTGGCCATTGCCGCCTGGCCCTGGGGCGCATACCTGGGCGAGGAAGGTTTGCAAAAAGGCATTCGCGTGAAAACGTCTTCCTATGCCCGTCACCATGTGAACGTGACCATGGCACGTGCGAAGTTTGCAGCCACCTATGCCAACTCCATTTTGGCGAACACCGAAGCGGTACAAGACGGCTACGACGAAGCATTGTTGCTGGACGTGGATGGTTTTGTGGCTGAAGGCGCAGGCGAAAACGTATTTGTGATCAAAGACGGTTGCATCTACGAGCCTGAAATTGCTTCAGCCTTGGTGGGTATAACCCGTTCAACGATCATTTCGCTGGCCCGTGAAATGGGTCTGGAAGTGGTCAGCAAGCGCTTGACCCGTGATGACATTTACATTGCCGACGAGTGTTTCTTCACCGGTACCGCCGCTGAGGTAACGCCTGTGCGTGAACTGGACAACCGCACCATTGGTGCAGGTACACGCGGCCCTATCACCGAAGAATTGCAGAAGCGTTATTTCGACGTGGTGTATGGTCGCAATGACAAGTACGAACACTGGCTGACCCGGGTATAACAATCATGATCAGTGACAAAAAAGCAAAACACGAAACGGTTCAGCTTGATGGCGACCAGTTGCCTGCATTTTGTCCCAACCCGGCCATGCCGGTGTGGAACACACACCCCAAGGTTTATCTGGATGTGACAAAAACAGGCAAGGCAGCCTGCCCTTACTGCGGCACGGTTTATACGCTGAAGCCTGGTGCGAAAGTACACGCGCATTGATGCAGCAAGCGTGTTGACGGCAACATGAAAATTCTGATTGTTGCCCCCAACTGGATTGGCGATGCGGTGATGAGCCTGTCGCTGATTCAGGCCATGTACAAGGACAAATCACTTTTTGATTCCCTCGGCCAGCCCTGTGAAATCCACGTGCTGGCTCCGCCTGTTACTGCACCGGTTTACCAGTTCAGCCACGCAGTGCACGCGGTGCATGTAGAACCGTTCGCCCATGGGCAGTTGCAGTGGGGCTTGCGCCGCAAAGCTGCAAAGGGTCTGAAAAGCCAGAAATTTGATCTGGCCGTGGTGTTGCCCAATTCCCTGAAGTCTGCACTGTTGCCTTGGCTTGCGGGCATTCCCAAGCGAATTGGATACAACGGCGAATTGCGTACAGCCGTGCTTACCCATGCCTTGCCCAAACCATCCAAAACGAACAAGCCACCCATGATTGAGTGGTACGGGCGCCTGGGTGGGGTTCAGCCTGATGCGCTGGCATATCCGGAATTGCAGGTCGAACCCGGCATGGCCACGGCCGCGCTGAAACAATTCAGTTTGCCCGTGGGTTTCCTGGCCTTGGCCCCAGGCGCGGAGTTTGGTCCTGCCAAACGCTGGCCCGCTGCCCATTTTGCGCAAGTGGCTGCTGCGTTTCTGGAACAAAATCAGACCCAGCGTGCGGTGTTGTTTGGCGGGCCCAAAGACCAGGCTTTCTGCAGTGAAATTTTGGCACTGCTGCCGCTGCCTTTGCTTGGCCGTGCTATCAGCCTGGCTGGTTCAACCAGCCTTGCACAGGCCGTGGCCTTGATGTCGGCGGCCAGCCAATTGGTGACCAATGATTCAGGCTTGATGCATGTGGCCGCCGCCTTGAATGTGCAGGTTCACGCAGTATTCGGTTCCAGCAGCCCACACCACACCCCTCCCTTGAACAAGGCTGCCAAGGTCTATTACCTGAACCTGGAATGCAGTCCCTGTTTTCAGCGTGAATGCCCCCTCGGGCACACCGATTGCCTGAAAAAGCTGCCCCCTAAAATGGTGGCCGATCAGTTGGTACAAGCCCCGCGCGGGGTATGATCTAGCAAGTTCATTACCGACGCAATTTGGCATTACCATGCGTGATTACATCCTGACCATTTCTTGCCCGGATACTACGGGCATTGTGTACAACGTCAGCAAGTTCTTGTTTGACCAGCAATGCAACATTATTGACTCGGCCCAGTTCGGTGACGAGTCGACCAACCTGTTTTTTCTGCGGGTCCACTTTTCATTGCCAGTTCAAAGCGCGCTGAGTGAAACGGACTTGCAAGCGAATTTCTCGGCAGTGGCCGCCCCGTTCGGAATGAAGTACCAGTTTTTCGATGCCAGCGTGAAACCCCGTGTGTTGCTGATGGTTTCGAAGTTTGGTCACTGCCTGAATGATCTTTTGTTCCGCTGGAAAAGTGGGCAGTTGCCGTGCGAAATTCCTGCCATTGTGTCCAACCATCAGGACTTTGCCTTGCTGGCTGCGTCGTATGGCGTGCCGTTTTATCATTTGCCGGTCAAGGCAGATGCCAAGGAATTGCAGGAAACCCAAATTCGCCAGATCATTGAAAACGAGAAAATTGATTTGATGGTATTGGCCCGCTACATGCAGATTCTGTCGCCCGCGCTGTGCCGGGATCTTCTGGGCCGGGTCATCAATATTCACCACAGTTTTTTGCCCAGCTTCAAGGGGGCCAAACCCTATCAGCAGGCGTTCGACCGGGGCGTGAAGCTGATTGGGGCCACTGCGCATTACGTCACCTCTGACCTGGATGAGGGGCCGATCATTGAGCAGGACGTGGCTCGAGTTGATCACTCGCTGACCCCGGAGGAACTCACTGCCCGTGGTCGCGATACGGAATGCATGGTACTGGCCCGCGCCGTGAAATGGCATTGTGAGCACCGCGTGGTCTTGAATGGCCATAAAACGGTCGTATTTCAATGAAACAGCATGTACTGGAAGGTGTTTGCCGCACCTTGAACTTTTCTGGAGTGTGTTGAGTGTCCCGAGCCAAAGTAATTCATTCCTCACCCCAAGACATTGAACAAGCCTTCTATGAGGCGCTGGAAGCAGCCGATTTGGAAGCTTTGATGGACCTGTGGGCCGATGATGAGCACGTGGTGTGCATTCATCCAGGCGGGCCTCGGGTAGAGGGTTATCATGACGTTCGCGATTCCTGGAAAGAGATTCTCTCGGCCGGAGCTTTGCAAATTCGAGTGGTGCCGGTACATCGTGTTGAAGGTGTAATGGTGTCTGTTCACAACATTGTTGAACAGGTCATGATGAGCAGTTCCCGGGGTGAGCCCCACGTGGTTCAGGTCAACGCCACCAATGTGTACCACAAGGGGCCCAATGGCTGGAAGATTGTGATGCACCACGCCAGCCCGGCCATGGACACAGAGGAACTGGCTGAGGACGATCTTTCCGAATTCGATCCGCAGCCCACTTTGCATTAAAAGCGCAGACCGACATGTTGTACCGTTCGCCTTGGTGGCTTCCCGAGGGGCATTCCCAAACCATTCTTGCAGCGTGGTGGGCCAGCAAGCCTGCCATGCAGTATCACCGTGTGCGCTGGACTACCCCCGATCACGATTTCATCGACCTGGATTTCACCGAGCCTGCCGACGTTGCAGCCGGCCGCCGCAGTCTTTGGGTGCTGTTCCATGGCCTGGAGGGTTGTTCGCGCAGCCATTACAGCCTGGCCGTGATGAACCAGGCACGGGCTGCAGGTGCCTTGGGGGTGGTGGTGCATTTTCGGGGATGCTCCGGTGAAAACAATTTGAATCCACGGGCCTATCATTCCGGTGATTCTGCCGAAATGGACTGGATACTGCGACGCTTGCGTGAAAGCTTTCCTGCGGTGGACAACATGCATGTCACCGGTGTGTCGCTGGGCGGCAATGTGTTGCTGAAGTGGTTGGGCGAACAACAGGACGTGG
The DNA here is from genome assembly GCA_027484315.1 of Burkholderiales bacterium. GTDB lineage: Bacteria > Pseudomonadota > Gammaproteobacteria > Burkholderiales > Burkholderiaceae_B > Limnobacter. Next base: position 31,225 of record JAIXTE010000004.1, read on the forward strand.
CCCGTGAAGTGATTAGTTCAGCCGTGTCGGTGAGTGCGCCGGTGGATTTGCTTGCAGGGGCCAATTCACTGGCCAAGGGCTTTAACCGGGTGTACACCCGCATGTTTCTGAACACACTGATTCCGAAATCAATTGAGAAAGTTCGGCGTTTTCCCGAGTTGGGCGACGCGCAAGACATTGCGCGTTGCAAGGATTTCTTTGATTTTGACAACAGGGTTACCGCGCCATGGCATGGTTTCCGGGACGCGGCACATTACTACGCCGTGTCGTCGGCCAAACCGCTTTTGAAGCACATTGCCGTGCCCACCTTGATGATTCATGCAAAAAATGACCCGTTCATGAGTGGTCAGTATTTGCCCACAGCACATGAGGTGTCGAATCAGGTGACTTGTCTGTTCACCGAGCATGGTGGCCACGTGGGGTTCGCCAATGGCAGTCGCAGAATGCGCTTGGGGCTGGACTGGCTGCCCCGGCAATGCGATGCTTTCTTTAAGCAACACGGAGGGGTAAGTGGTGGATGATCTGGTCGAAAAGGCATTGGCGCGTTGGCCCAATGTGCCGGCAATTGCTGGCTGGTTGAAGCTGAACCTTCAAGGTGACTGGTTGTTGACCGGCCCGGTACCGGAAGGCTTGACGATCAGCCACCCGCGAATCCTGAACTTCATGGCCCGTAATTATGGCTGCGAGCCAGATGGCCGTTATTACTTTCAGAATGGCCCTCAAAAAGCCTATGTTCACCTGGCTTACACGCCTTGGGTGTATCGCATTCATCCGCTGGAATCCGGTGAATTGATGCTGAGTACCCACACCGGCCTGCTCGATTGGCCCAGAGCCATGTACCAGGATGAGCAGGGCAGGGTATTGATTGAAGGTGAGCAGGGCATTGGCCTGTTGCACAGCAGTGACATGGAATTGCTGGCTGCGGGTTTGCAGGACAATGACGCGCAACTTTGTCACCAGGCTGCCTGGGCCATACCGGAGGTTGATCCCGACACTTTGGTTGCCACGCGTACCCGACTGCGCAAGAGCAAAAGTACCCCGACAGGTCGACGCGAATGTGTCCTTGAGTTGCAAAGTATTCAATCCCGCGAAGTGGCTGTGCGTTTCAATTTTGAACCAAACCCAGAGATCAACAAGCCGGAATCACTCCATTGAAAACCATTCAGAAACAGCGGGGGGCTTCAGCCACCGCACTGCTTGCCTTCGTGTTGTTTGTGGCGCTGCTGTACGTGTTGTACAACCAGTCCAGCATTGACAGTCTGTTCACCAGTCGCCCTGAGAATGTGACACCACGGGTGGTCGAGGCCCGCGGCGACCTGGCTGCCGGTGAAAAAAGCGTTGTGCAGCTGTTTGAGGTGTCCAAGGCGTCCGTAGCTTATATTTTCACGGAAAGCGTGCAAGGGCAGCTTTTCTTTCGCCGCGTGGCGGAGGGAACAGGGTCTGGTTTTATCTGGGATGATGCCGGTCATATTGTGACCAATGCCCACGTGGTGCAAGGTGCGAGTCGAATCCGCGTGCAGCTCGATGATTCAGAGCCATTGCCCGCGCGTCTGATTGGCATTGCACCTTCCTATGATTTGGCGGTCATTCGTTTGGTGAACAAGCCAGCCAGCCTTCGCCCCATCCCAGTGGGTACCTCAGGTGATCTTTTGGTGGGGCAATCCGTGTTTGCCATTGGTAACCCATTCGGTTTGTCGAAAACCCTGACTGCGGGCATTGTGAGTGCGCTAGGCCGTACCTTGCCGGTCAGCAACGGCCGTGAAATTCCGGATGTGATTCAAACGGATGCGGCGATAAACCCAGGCAATTCGGGTGGCCCGTTGCTTGATTCTGCCGGCCGCTTGATCGGTGTGAACACCGCGATTCTGTCGCAAAGCGGCAGTTCCGCAGGTGTGGGGTTTGCCATCCCGGTTGATTTGGTCAACCAGATTGTTCCGCAACTGATTGAGCGTGGCACCTTGCCACGCCCGGGTATTGGCATTTCAGTGGCCGATGAATCCTTGGCCCGCCGCTTGGGTATTCGGGGTGTGGCTGTCATGGGTGTAGAGTCTGGCTCACCCGCTGCAGAAGCGGGGTTGATGCCTTTTGATCTGCAGGCGGGCGTGGTTGGCGATATCATCATCGCAGTGGACCGCAAGCCCGTGGCCAATGTGCTGCAACTGTCGAAAGCACTTGAAGCCATCGGTGTGGGCGGTACAGCCAATTTGTTGGTGATGCGTGGCGATGACACCCGTGAGTTGACAGTGCGTATTGCTGATCTGGAAGCTCGCCAATGAGTGAGCAGGGTATTCAGGCGGACTTGAGTCGACGCTTCGGCGGACTGGATCGCCTGTATGGCGAAGGCGCGCATGTTTTTTTGAACACGCAGGTGCATGCCATGGTCGTGGGTGTAGGTGGGGTGGGCTCTTGGGCCGCCGAGGCACTGGCACGCAGTGGCGTGGGTCGAATCACTCTTGTTGACCTGGATCACGTGGCTGAAAGTAACATCAACCGTCAAATTCAGGCTAGCGATGCCACCCTGGGGCAGGAGAAGATCAAGGCCCTGACCAACCACATTCACAGTTACTTCCCGAGTTGTCAGGTGACCCAGATTGATTCATTTCTGGAGCCTGACAACGCGCAGGACTTGCTGACCGGCTTTGCACAATCAGACGCTGCGTACAAAGTGCTATTGGACTGCTGTGACAATGTGCGCGCCAAAGTGGCCATGGCAACCTGGGCCAAGCGTTTGGGTATCGCCGTGGTGTTGTCAGGCAGCGCTGGCGGAAAAAGCAAACCCTGGCTAATTCAGCCGGCTGATTTGCGCGACACCACCAATGACCCTTTGCTGGCCAAGGTGCGGTACACGCTGCGCCGCGAACATGGCTACACCAAAGAGCCGAGGAAGAAATTGGGTGTGCCTGTGTTTTATTCTGCCGAGCAGGTCACTCGAAACGAAGTGTGTGAACCTGCGGCAGGGTTGAACTGTGCCGGTTACGGTTCGGTCGTCACCGTCACGGCCACCATGGGCATGCAAATGGCCGCATGGGCCATTTCGCAAGCCATTTCACAGAACATTCAGGCGGGTTTAAAACCTAGCGTTTGAACAAGTCTGCGAACAAGTCCTCTGCCTTTTCCACTTTGGGTGCTACCACGTAGGCGCAATAAGGCTGCATTGGGTTGTTCTCGAAGTATTCCTGGTGGTATTTCTCGGCCGGAAAATAATTGAGCAACGGTGAGATTTCAGTCACAACCTTGCTGCGGAAAATTTGCCGTTTTTCAAGATCATCCACAAAAGCCAGCGCAGTGTCGCGTTGCTCAGGGGTGTGGAAAAAGATCACGGACCGGTATTGCGTACCTATGTCATTGCCTTGGCGGTTTAATGTGGTTGGATCATGAATGGCGAAAAACACGGCCAGAATCTTTCTGAAGGAAATAATACTGGGGTCAAAGTGCAAGCGAACCACTTCCGCATGCCCGGTTTTGCCGCCGCATATCTTGTCATAGTTGGGGTTTGGGTCTGAGCCCCCGCTGTAACCCGATTCGCAAAGCTCAACGCCCTTGAGTTGGCGAAAGACGGCTTCAGTACACCAGAAACAACCTCCACCCAAGGTTGCCTGTTCAATATTGCTCGACATAAATCAAAGCCTGTTTTTATGGTTCCCACAATCATCTAGTGAATCTTTAAGTGGAACTCAAGTCAAGCCTTTTGGTCTGAATTTTGGGTGTCAAGCGTTGTATACTCGGCGCGAACCCATCACAACTTTAAGGAGATGACCGTGATTTCATCCGCGTTTGCGCAATCCGCAGCCGCTGGCCCGGAAAGTGGCCTTTTGAGCTTTTTGCCTCTCATTTTGATGTTCGGTGTGCTTTACTTCTTGGCCATTCGCCCCCAGATGAAGCGCCAGAAGGAACACAAATCCATGGTTGAAGCGCTGCAGAAAGGCGATGAGGTGATTGCGTCGGGTGGGTTGCTGGGCAAGATCAGCAAAATCAACGAGTCGTATATCACACTGGAAGTTGCTGAAATGGGCGATAAGCCTGTTGAAGTGGTGGTGCAACGCGCTGCCGTGCAAAGCCTGCTGCCCCGTGGCACCCTGAAAGAAACACGTTAATCCGCCGTCATGAATCGATACCCTGTCTGGAAGTACCTGTTGATCGCCTTTACCTTGGTGTTGGGTGTGTTGTACACCTTGCCCAATTTTTACGGCGAAGCCCCTGCAGTGCAGGTTTCAAGCGGCAAGTCCACCTTGAAACTGTCCGCTGAAGTCGCCGACCGTTTGGCCAGCGACCTGACAGCTCAGGGCTTGACTCCAGACGGGGTGTTCTATGAACAGAACCTGGGTGGCGGCACCGTCAAGCTGCGATTTAATACATCGGAAGAACAGCTCAAGGCGCGGGATCTCCTTCAGGCCCGATTGAATCCAGACCTGAACAACCCTGACTACATTGTGGCCTTGAACCTGTTGTCGCGTTCGCCGGATTGGCTCACCAACATCAATGCCCTTCCAATGTATCTGGGTCTTGATTTACGTGGTGGTGTGCATTTTCTGTTGCAAGTGGACATGAACGCAGCCCTTGAAAAGCGGAAGGATTCGCTCTTGAGTGGCGCCAAGCAAACCATGCGCGACCAGGATCTGCGTTATTCAAGTGCAGTGCGAACCCCTGCGGGTTTTTCAATGACATTCCGCGATGCTGCCTCGCTTGACAAGGCACGGGCTGCGCTGGAAAAAAGCTCAAGCGACCTTCAGTTCAGCGTGCCTGAAAACAGCACCGATTTCATTTTGAATGTGGGTCTGGCTGCCGGCGTTGAACAACAGGCGCGTGAGTATGCATTGCGCCAGAACATCACAACCCTTCACAACCGGATTAATGAGTTGGGTGTCGCCGAGCCCGTGATTCAACGCCAGGGTGCTGACCGCATTGTGGTGCAATTGCCAGGCGTTCAAGACACAGCAAAGGCCAAGGATATTTTGGGCCGGACGGCCACATTGGAAGTGCGCCTTGTAGACGACAGCCCGGAAGCCCAGTCAGCCTTGGCCAGCGGCATTGTGCCATTTGGCCTTGAGCGTTACACCGAGCGTGGCGGACGCGACTTGTTGCTACGCCCTGAAGTGATCCTGACTGGTGAAAACCTGACTGACGCGCAGGCAGGGTTCGACAATCAAACCCAGGAAGCCGCTGTTCATTTGACCTTGGACAGCCAGGGCGCAAGAATTTTCCGCGCCATTACGGCTGAAAGCATCGGCAAACGCATGGCCATTGTGCTGGTTGAAAAAGGCAAGGGTGAAGTGATTACCGCACCGGTGATCCGCGCTGAAATTGGCGGTGGCCGTGTACAGATTTCAGGCAGCATGAATACGGTGGAGTCCGCAGACTTGGCCTTGTTGCTTCGTGCCGGCTCCTTGGCTGCCCCGATGGACATCATTGAAGAGCGTACCATTGGCCCAAGCTTGGGCGCAGACAACATTGACAAGGGCATTAGCTCAACCGTCTACGGTTTTGTGGTGCTGGGCGCTTTCATGGTGGTGTACTACCTCATGTTCGGTGTGTTTTCCGTGTTTGCGCTGGGCGTCAACGTTCTGTTGCTGTTTGCCCTGCTGTCGGTATTACAGGCCACCTTGACGCTGCCTGGACTGGCTGCTGTTGCATTGACACTGGGTATGGCCATTGATGCCAACGTGCTGATCAACGAGCGCATTCGGGAAGAACTTCGAGATGGGGCACAACCGCAACAAGCCATTTTTGCCGGCTATGAGCGTGCATGGGCTACCATCCTTGATTCCAACATCACCACGCTGATTGCAGGACTTGCCCTGTTGGTGTTTGGCTCAGGCCCTGTCCGTGGTTTTGCTGTGGTTCACTGCCTGGGGATCGTGACCTCCATCTTCAGTTCTGTGGTGGTGTCCCGCGCTGTGGTTAACCTCTGGTATGGCCGCAAGAAGAAACTGGATTCAGTGAGTATCGGCCAAATCTGGCGCCCCGACGGTGGCACTAATTTGGACAACAGCGTGGCGAAAAAAGCCTGATCACCAATCGAACCGAGTGAATTAAAAGAAAATGGAATTATTCAGGATTAAGAACGACATTCCGTTCATGCGGCATGCAAAGATTTTCAACATCATTTCTTTTCTGACTTTTGCGGCGGCGGTATTTTTTCTGTCCACCAAGGGTTTGAACCTGAGTGTTGAATTCACGGGTGGGGTCTTGGTTGAAGCCCGTTATTCACAACCCGCCGAGCTCGAGAAAATTCGGGAAGGCTTGCGTGCAACGGGTATTGACGAGCCTCAGGTACAGAATTTCGGCACCGCGCGCGACGTGCTGGTACGTTTGGCTGTAAAAGATTTGCAGTCTGGTGTATTGGGAAGTGAAGGCAAACTCGATCAGCAGGCCATGACAAACAAGGTGCTTGCCTTGGGCGGGCCAGATGTTCAGTTGATGCGTGTGGAATTCGTGGGCCCTCAAGTGGGCCGAGAATTGGCTGAAAACGGGGTAATTGCCTTGATGGTGGTGATCGCCGGGATCATGATCTACCTGGCCTTGCGATTTGAGTGGAAGTTTGCAGTGTCCGCGATTGTGGCCAACCTTCACGACGTCATTATCATTCTTGGCTTTTTCGCGTTTTTCGGCTGGGAATTTTCCCTTTCGGTATTGGCTGCGGTGCTGGCTGTGCTGGGCTATTCGGTGAATGAGTCGGTGGTGGTGTTTGATCGAATTCGTGAAACATTCATGAAAGTGCGCCGAATGACGGTTGAGCAAACGATTGACAACGCAATCACCCGGACAATTTCCCGGACAATTATCACCCACGGATCAACCCAGATCATGGTCTGTTCGATGTTGTTTTTTGGTGGTCCCACCTTGCATGGTTTCGCAGTGGCGCTGACAATCGGTATTTGTTTTGGTATTTATTCTTCTGTGTTGGTAGCAAGCCCCATGCTGATGTGGATGGGGTTGACTCGGGAAGACCTGGTCAAGCCGGTCAAAAAAGACAAAGAGTTTGAAACCCCTTGATGTGGGCGCCCTGTACGGGGTGTAAGGCAGCGTGGAAAATCCGAAAGATCTGTCACCCTTGGCCAAGGGTGATCTGGAAATAGGCAAAGCGCTGCCATTTCCAATTTATGACCGGCAAGGCATGTTGCTGCTGGCTGCCGGTCAAAGTATTTCCACCAGCAAACAGCTCGATGAGCTTGCCTTGAAAGGGTTGTATCAAAACCCGCGTTGGTCCTCCTCCGTGTTGCAGTCCAAGCAAGCCAAAGGCAGCGTGAAGCCCGGGGTGGAGATCAGATCTGCCCTGTTGAAACAACTTGCAGAAGAACCCTCCGAAACCGGCGCCAGCCTTAAAATGAATTTGATCGGCCAGGCAGACGTGTTTCCGGTCAGGTTGGTTGGGGCGCATGGTCGAGAAGCTTTCGTGGTGTCACACCCCATGCGGGATGGCAGCTGCATTTTTACCAAAGAAGGCCAGAACTGGGAATTTCGTTCGTTCTACGGCTTGTCGGTGTATCACTTCACCGCCATGGTTGAGAAGGTATTGCTGTCGCCTTATCCTTTGCTGGTCATGTCCTGGCCGCAAGAACAACAGCTCGAATCGACCCCGATACGCAGTGCCCGCAGGGTCGCTTGTGAGGTGCCAGCCACTGTGCGTTTGAATGCAGAAGATACACACCCCAGAAATGCCGTGGTGCTGAACCTTTCGACAGGTGGTGCCGAGCTTAAATTGACTTCTGGGGGTGCCTTGGTTGTGGGCGGCGAGATTTTGCTGGCTTTCCAGTTGAATGTGTCTGGCCGAAAATACCTGTTTGAACTGCCTGCCCGTGTTGTTGCCCATCACGGGGGCGCGGGTGAAAAAACCAGTTATGGTTTGGCTTTCAGTCCTTTGAAAGACAGTGATTTCGCAGCCATTCACGCCTATGTGTGCGAACGGCTTGTATTGAAGCTGGAGTCGCCGCTGTATTCAGTCGGCAACCCCTGAAGCTCAATTAGATGCGTTTGGCCAGTTCAGCCGCCTTGCCGATGTAGCTGGCAGGCGTCATGGCCAGAAGGCGGGTTTTCTCTGCTTGCGGCAAATCCAGTTGACCAATGAATTGCTTCAAGCCTTCCTGGGTAATGCCCTTGCCGCGCGTCAGTTCCTTGAGTTGCTCATATGGGTTGGGCAGACCGTAGCGACGCATCACGGTTTGAACCGGTTCAGCCAGCAACTCCCACGCATTGTCGATGTCTGCAGCAATGGCCGCTTCGTTCACTTCGAGCTTGCCCAAACCGCGCAGGCAGCTTTCATACGCCAGGATGGCATAGCCAATGCCCACACCCAGGTTGCGCAATACCGTGGAGTCGGTCAGGTCGCGCTGCCAGCGGGAAACAGGCAGTTTTTCAGCCAAGTGTTTCAGCACGGCGTTGGCCATGCCCAGGTTGCCCTCGGCATTCTCGAAGTCGATCGGGTTGACCTTGTGCGGCATGGTTGAAGAACCCACTTCGCCAGCTTTCAGCTTCTGCTTGAAATAACCCAATGAAATGTAGCCCCAGATGTCGCGGCTCAAGTCGATCAAAATGGTGTTGGTCCGGGCAATGGCGTCCATGAGGGCGGCAATGCCGTCATGGGGCTCAATCTGTATGGTGTAGGGGTTGAAGGTCAAACCCAGGCTTTCAATCAATTCGCGGCTCAGCTTTTCCCAGTCGAATTCCGGGTAGGCCGACAGGTGTGCATTGAAGTTACCCACCGCACCGTTCATCTTTGCTGGCAACTCTACGGCTTGAATGGCGACAATGGCGCGCTCCAGGCGGTGCACCACGTTGGCAAATTCCTTGCCCATGGTGCTGGGGCTGGCGGGTTGGCCGTGTGTGCGGCACATCATGGGCAGGTCAGCAAACTGGTGCGCATAATTGCGCAGAGTGGTCACCATGCGGTCCAGGGTGGGCAGAATGACCTGTTCACGGGTCGCTTTCAGCATGAGTGCATGACTCATGTTGTTGATATCTTCAGACGTGCAGGCGAAATGCACGAATTCTGCTGATTTTTTCAGTTCTTCATCGGCCTGAAACTTTTCTTTAATAAAGTATTCCACGGCTTTTACGTCGTGGTTGGTGGTGGCCTCGAATTCCTTGATGCGTTGTGCATCGGCTTCGGAAAACTCGTTTTTGATCGATTCGAGTTTGGCGATTGCCTGCGCCGAAAAGGCAGGAAGTTCGGAGAACCCCGCGTTTGCAAGCGCTTTGAGCCATTCAATTTCGACGATGACGCGGTGATGCATGAACCCTGCTTCAGAGAGCAGAGGGCGCAAATTCGCCACTTTGGACTGATAACGGCCGTCAAGCGGGCTAATTGCGGTTAAGGTGCTTAAAGAGTCTGAAGAGATCATGCGGGCGGTAAAAATTGAGGTTTTTCAAAGCCTTGTATTGTAACCTGTCCCACCCGAAACTGTTTGGACAGAGTGATGTCCCCGGTGCTATTTTGGAATACTGCTTGTTCAATTTGTAAAACTGTTAGACACTTTCAGGTCGTAAAATCAACACGCAATCTCATCCAGGATTGTATCTAGGAGAACTGTGATGAAACTAGTGGGATCCCTGACTAGCCCCTTCGTGCGAAAAATACGCGTGCAGCTACAAGAAAAAGAAATTCCATACGAGTTTGTTTTGGAAAACGTGTGGGATGAAAACACCCGCATTGCCGAGCACAATCCCCTGGGCAAGGTCCCTTGCCTGATTCTGGATGGTGGTCAAACTGTGTTTGATTCATTGGTGATTTCCGGCACGCTGGAATACATGATGCCAACGGTCCCTTTGTTGCCGACCAACCCGAACCAGCGCGCCTTGGTGCGTACTGTTGAGTCACTGGGGCAAGGCATCAGCCAGGCGGCGGTGGACATTCTGCTGGAAAAGAGATTTCACGAGGGTGACAAGGTCAGTCAGGTCTGGATTGATCGCCAAACCCAGAAAATCCACAGTGGCTTGGCCTGGGTTTCGCACCGCATCAAGACCACTCCCGGTTACTACCTGACCGAGCAGTTCAGCCTGGCCGATATCACCGTGGGTTGCGCCTTGTTTTATCTGGATTTCCGCATGCCTGAACTGAAGTGGCGTGAGTTGTATCCGGAATTGAACGAGTATTCCGAACGTTTGGCCTGTCGCCCAAGTTTTGAAGACACCAAGCCTGAATGAAGGTGTTTTACTGTGCAGTCAGGCAAATCTGCTCGTAAAAATGAAAAAGCCACAGTATTGGGGCTTTTTTTACGGGTATCGACGTCATTCAAGCGATGACACCGCCACCCAGACACACCTCGCCTTGATATAGCACTGCACTTTGGCCTGGCGTGACTGCAAACTGGCTTTCGATGAAATTCAGCTCAAAGCCCGCTTCAGTGCTCTGGAAATGGCACGCGGCATCTTCCTGCCGGTAGCGGGCCTTGCAGGCCATGTCCATGTCACTTGGCGTGCGCCCTGAAATGTAATGGGCTTGTTCGGCACTCAGGGTTTTCTGGTGCAGCCAGGGGTGGTCGTGCCCTTGCACTGCGTACAAAGTGTTGTTGAGCAGGTCTTTTCTGGCTACAAACCAGGGTTCGCCATTGCCTTCTTTTTGACCACCAATGCCAATTCCCTTGCGTTGCCCCAAGGTGTAAAAGCTCAAGCCCACGTGTTCACCAACCCGTTGGCCTTCATCATTCAGAATGGGGCCTGGGGCGGTGGGCAGGTAGCGGTTCAGGAAGTCGCGGAACGGGCGCTCGCCAATAAAACAAATGCCCGTGCTGTCTTTTTTGGTGGCATTGGTCAAACCCAGTTCAAGCGCGATTTTTCGAACCTCGGTTTTCTGGATTTCGCCCAGAGGAAAGAGGGTTTTACTCAGTTGTGCCTGGTTAAGCCGGTGCAGGAAATAGGATTGGTCTTTGCTGTGGTCCACAGCCTTCAACAATTGAAACTCGCCGTTCAACTCGCGCACACGTGCATAGTGGCCCGTGGCAATGTAGTCAGCCCCCAGGCTGTAGGCGTGGTCGAGAAAAGCCTTGAACTTGATTTCGCTGTTACACAGAATGTCAGGGTTGGGCGTTCTGCCCGCGGAGTACTCGCTGAGAAACACCGAGAACACGCGGTCTTTGTATTCGCTGGCGAAGTTCACGGCTTCAATGTCAACGCCTACTACGTCGGCCACGCTGGCTGCATCCAGCCAGTCTTGCCTGCTGGAGCAATATTCGGAATCGTCATCATCTTCCCAGTTTTTCATGAAAAGACCAATGACGTTATAACCCTGCTGTTTGAGCAGCCATGCCGAAACCGAGGAGTCAACCCCACCTGACATGCCAATTACGACGGTTTTTGCCATGATGTTCAGGACACACCGGGTGGCAGTGGGCCAGCAAGCACACTGGGGTGCGTGTACACATGCGCAAGCGGCATGATGGGCTGCTTGCCAGCTTTCCAGTTCAGGAAGTCTTCGACACAGCGCATGACCAGTGGGCTGCGATGCTGGTCTTGAGTGGCGCGCAGTTCTTCAACGGTCATCCACAGGGTGCGGATGATGCCATCGTCCAAGGCGCGCTCGGTGTGATGTTTAACCACTTCAGCCGCAAAGGCAAAACGCAGGTAAGTAACGTCTTCCAGGGTGCGGGAGCTTGTGTAGCGGCTCATGTAGATGCCGAGCAGGCCCACCGGGTTCACTTCCCAAGCGGATTCTTCAAGTGCTTCGCGCGCAGCACCAAACTGCGGCGTTTCACCTGGATCCAGGTGGCCTGCGGGTTGGTTCAACTTGATGCCATCGGTGGTGTGCTCTTCCACCATCAGGAATTTGCCCTGATGTTCAACAATGGCGGCTACGGTAACGCTGGGTTTCCAGACTTCTGACATGGCTTTTCAATCGCACTAGCTAAACAGAGTGCGCCGATGTATGGGTGTTGAAAAAACACGTTAGAATAGCAGGGTTAAGGTGCTTGTGCTCATTTTTTGAGCGCAGTTAAACGGGAAGCAGGTATCAAGCCTGCGCTGCCCCCGCAACGGTAAGTAAGTGCGGGTGTGTCATTTTGCCACTGGTAGTAAAGCTGTTTACATTTTGGTGTAAACAGCGACTGGGAAGGCGACACATCAAAACTTACGAGCCCGGATACCGGCCTTGACCGTTCAGCCTGTCCCATTCAGGCGAGCGACTGGTGCTGCGGGGAGGCAGCGCGCAGGCGGCTAACTGTTTCTATTCGAACGTTTTCCGTAACTTCCGTTGGCATGTGCCTTCGGTGTGGTTGCGTACGCTGTTCCATCGCCTGTTCTTGTCTTCTCCAGTGAATTAATTGCCGCACGGTGGGTGTGGTTAAACCTCAAGGTTATATTCATGTTGAAGCAAATTGGTAGTCAGGCAGCAGTGGGCGCATCTGTTGCCCTTTCATTTTTTTCATTTCCACAACTGGCTATCGCTGAGCCAGTAATCTCCAAAGAAGTCGTTATCACGGCTAGTCGCTACGAACGCTCGTTGAAAGATGTTCAGGCAGATGTCACCGTGATTGATCAGGACGATATCAAACGTTCTGGCGCAAGTAATCTGACAGATCTTTTAAAGCGAGCCCCTGGTGTTCAGTACTCAAGCAACGGCGGTGGTCAGCAATCTTCCTCGCTGTTTATACGCGGGTCTGACAGTAAGCACACTCTGTTTTTGGTGGATGGTCAACGAATTGGTCCACTTGACGGCTTTTCTCAGTTTCAGTTTCAGCACATTCCTTTGGCTCAAATTGAGCGTATTGAAATCTTGCGTGGACCAGGATCATCGTTATACGGCAGTGATGCAATAGGAGGTGTTGTACAAATCATCACCAAAAAGGCGGCACGCACTACTGGCGGTGATGTTTCGGTTTCTGTTGGGAATAATCACACTCGAAAGCTGAGTACTTCGGGAACGCTGGCAGGAGAAAGAGGTTCTGTTCGCTTGGGTATTGGTCATGAATACAGTGATGGTATCAATGCCAGCCGAGATAACAGTGGTAAAGATGCCTATCGTGTGACCTCTGGCAGCTTGAACGCAATTTATGATTTAACCCGCCAAACTCAGTTCACCGCCAGTGCACTGGCCACCGACGTAAATAACGAGTTCGATGCAAACCCCCAGTTCAATCGTGATAATCAGACTGTTCTAAATGCGGGACTCAAGCATAAATGGGCAAGTGGCGCAGAGTCATCGATTCGTTTGGGCAGTTCCACTGAGGAGCTTGAGTTTCCCTTATTTGCTTTTGGTACGCGTACTTTTCAAAACCAGTTTTCATTTGATCATCGTTTCAATGTTCTTGATGGTGTGTTGTTGCTGGGGTACGAGTATTTGGATCAACGATTCAGTTCAACGTCAGCCCCTCAGGCGGGTATCCCGAATATCGACAATACGCAAGCCAATAGTGGACTTGTCACTTATACCAAAGACATCGCTGGTTACACTGTTCAAGGCAATTTA